>CAUYXJ010000001.1:0-91893 GCA_963577065.1 Dehalococcoidia bacterium
GCCAGGAGCACGATCATGAGCGTGCGGATGCCCGGGTGGTTGGCGACGAAGGCCAGCCCTTCGCGGAGCTCCACCATCATGTTCCGCTTGGGGGCGGCCATGACCTTGGGTACTCGCAGTGGCAGCAGGGCCACGAGGCCCAAAGTCAGGAGCACCGTTTGGGCGGCGAAGGCGGCCCCGACCCCCCCGAGCGCGATCACGGCCCCACTCACGGCCGCGCCCACCATCTGCGAGACGTTCAAGCCCAGGCCCATCAGGGTGACGGCGTTGAGGAGCCGCTCAGGCGGGACGAGCGATGGCAGGATCGCGGCGCGCACGGGTTGGCCGAAGGCGACCGACGTCCCCAGCAGGAGCGCTAGTACGAAAGTCAACGTGGTGTCGATCGCTCCGGCCCAGACGAGTACCGCGGCCACGGCTGTGATCGCGATTCCCGCGAACTGGCTGGCGAACAGGAGGATGCGGCGGTCGAGGCGATCGGCGAGCACGCCGGCGTGCAAGCCAAAGACGAGTACCGGCAGGCCGAGGGCAAAGCTGATCAGTCCTATCGCTTGTCCCGTCCCGCTGAGCTGGAGCGCGAGCCAGACGAAGGTGAACTGCTGCACCGCCTGCGACAGGGAAAACGAGAACGTGTTCGCCCACAGCAACGAGAAGGGCCGCGACTGGAACGCGGCGAAGGTCGAAAGCGAGAGACCGCTTTGCTCGACCTGGACCGGTGCCGCTTCGGAGAGGGTAGCCACGTGCTGCGATGCTACATCGCGGGCGCACTGGGCGATGCCGAGACTGCCCCTCCCCGGAGCGACGGAGGCGCGGAGTGCCGGCGATTCGAATCAGCCCCACACGGGTAGGCGGGCCCTCAAGGAAGGAGGGCGTGATGCGTTCAGCGTCGCCAAGGAGCTGGAGGTCCGGGCAGCGTTGGAGGAGCGTTCATAGGCTCAGGTGCGCTTCCACGCGCGCGCGGCGCCCCGAGGTGGAAGTGCAGAGCACACCCAGCCCGAATCCCGGGTGCCGCTCGGGTGCAGGATCGAGCGAGAACTCGTTCGAGACGCGGAAGGCGAGCGGATCGCGATTGCGGCGGCGTAGAGCAGGAGCACCTAGGCTTCAGCGAGCACCGACCACCGCGAGGGGGAGGCGTGGTCGTCGCGGTCCCCACTCCCGACCCAAGGCGCGCGCGCGTCAGCGGCCGCTAGGAGCGACCGCGTCTGCGGCGCGACCTAGGCGGCGATGCCGCCGCCGCGCCGCAGCGCGGCCCCGGTGCGATGGAGGTGGGCGAAGCCCTCGCGGTAGGCCTGGGGGAGGCTTGTCGAGTGGTAGGCGATCCCGCGCTCCACGCAGAACGATCGCACGAGGGTCTTCGCTTTCGCGAGGTTGTTCCGGGGCATGGTCGGGAAGAGGTGGTGCTCGATCTGATAGTTCAGACCGCCATAAATGAAGTCGACGAGGCGGTTGCCGTCCACATTGCGGGCGGTCATTACCTGCTCCTCGAGGAAGCTCAGCCGCGCCTTGCCCTCCTCCAGGATGGGCATGCCCTTGTGGTTCGAAGCGAAGACCGAACTGTTGTAAAGCCCGAAGGTCGCCTGATGGACGACTGCGAACGCGATTGCGATGCCCAAGCCCCCGAGCGACATGAGCAGCCACGCGTAGAGCACGAAGTGGCCGATCATGAGGACGGCCTGGAGAAGCCTGATGGGCGCCGCGCCAGTCGCGATGTGGCCTGCGCTCATCCAGCGCAGGCTCACCGCCTGGAAGGGGAAGAGCAGCGGGAGGATCGGCGCCTGTATGGCAATCAGGGGTCGCTCCCAGCGCGAGCGTTGGGCGATGCGCGCTTCACTGAACTCGAGGAGCGGGATCTGGAGGTCCGGGTCGAGCTCGATGTGGTTCGGGTTCGCGTGGTGCTGGGTATGCTTCTCCGCCCACCACGAGGGGCTCATGCCGAGGAGCACGTTCCCGACCGCGTAGCGCAGGAACTGGTTCAGCCAGCGCGCACGGAAGGCCTGGCGATGCACGACGTCGTGGGCGAGAAGCGCGAGCTGCGTCGACGCGATCGCGAGGAGAACGGCATCAGCGAGGAGGATCGCGGGATGGGTCGTGACGAGGGCTACGACGACCGTCACCGCCACTGCACCAAGGGCGAGGAGGAGCTTCAGCGCGTAGTAGCCTTCCTGCGGTTCGAGTAAGCCCTCGGCGCGCACGAGACGGCTCAATTCGGCGTAATCAGGGGATGTCGTTTCAGCAAGCGACACGGGTCGGACGGCCTCCGGTCTCCGCGGAGGCGCACTCCGGGGATCGCACCCGCAGCCTCTCGCGGGGTGCACCCACAACCTAGCATGGCACGGCCTTTCGCGGTCTCGGGAAGAAGCCGCGGATCTCGATCGAGCGCGCGAGGACCCGCGGCCTCTCCCGATGCGCCTCGTGGCGCGGCGCCGGCGCCGCCGAGGCGTGAACTCGGCAGCCAGCTCGGGGCGTCCACTTCAGCGCAACCTTTTCGCAACCTGGTCTTTCCAGACTGCGCCGAAGCGCACGTGTGACCACGGGCAGCCTGCCGACACCGTCGAAGGCGAAGGGGCCAGTCATCAACATCACGATCCTTGGCCGGACAGCGCCGGTGCTGCCATTCGAGTCCGTCGCGAAACGCGCGCTCGACCTCGTTTGTGGAAGCCTGGCGTTACTCGCGACCGCTCCTCTGCTCGCGCTGGCGGCGCTCGCCATCCTGGTGCTGGACCGCCAATCGCCGATCTTTTGCGACACCCGCGTGGGGCTGGGCGCCCGTGGATTCGGGTGCTGGAAGCTCCGCACCATGCGTTCCGCGGAGCAAGTGCTGGCGAACTACCTCCAGAAGCACCCGGAGGAGGCGGAACGCTATCGGCGTTCGCGCAAGCTCGACCATGACCCGCGCATCACCCCGCTAGGCGGGCTCCTGCGGCGTGCCAGCATCGACGAGTTGCCCCAGCTTTTGAACGTCCTGGCGGGTGAGATGTCGCTGGTCGGCCCAAGGCCCGTTTCGTGGGAGGAATTCGCGATCCGGGATGCGCATGCCACGGACCTGGCGAAGGTCAAGCCGGGCATGACCGGCCTCTGGCAGATCCTGGGGCGCTGCGATCTCAAGGAGCACCGGCGCATGGCCTGCGAGCGTTACTACGCGCGCCGCCGGAGCTTCCGCCTGGATCTGCGGAAAGCCGAAGCGGTGCTGATTGTGAACCAGGGGCGCACAAGCGGTGTCCTCAACTACGAAGAGATCCTCAGCAGTCAGGAGCTGACCACGACCTATGCGGAGCTGACCACTTCGCGCACGGTGCTCGAGGCCGTGATCGCTGAGCTGGGGCCGGCAGCGCCCGCACTCGAGGATCTCCAGCAGCAGGTGAGCGCCAGAGCGGTGCCCGATACGCAGCTGATCGTGGTGACGGCGCGGGCGCAGGATCCGGGGCGCGCCGCGCTGCTCGCGAACGCCGTCGCGAACGCCTTCCCACCCTATGTCGAAGCCGCGCAGGTGTCGGGGCGAGGCGCGGCCACGGGGCTGATCAGCACCGTGATCGTGGCCGAAGAGGCGCTCCCACCGACGACGCCCAGCGGCCCGAACCGGGCCACGAACGTGAGCTTCGGAGCGTTGCTCGCCCTGCTGTCCACGGCCGTCGCCGTGGGTCTCGTCGAATACAACCGCGAACGCGTGGTGCAGGCTGACGACCTCGATGTCTTCGGAGTTCCCATTCTGGGTGGCCCGTCGCCGTCCGCTCTGCGAGGTGTGGGGCCGGAGGGGAGCAGCGAGGAGGCACGGCAACTGACTTTGCGGCTCACGTTGGCGCTGGAGCGGGAAGGTGCCCGCACCGTGCTGTTGACGAGCATCGGCGACGGCCGCGGCCAGGCCGCGCTCAGCGCCGAGGTGGTGCAGGCCGCGAGCGAGTTCGCGACGCGGGTCGCGGCTCTCGACGGCAATGTGCGCTCGCCCCAGTTGCGCAGGGAGTTCGGCGTTACGAACGACCGCGGGCTCTCCACCGCGCTCGGGGACACGACCATTCCCTGGGACTCGCTCCTCCACCGCCCCGGACCGAACCTCGACCTCCTGACGAGCGGCCCAATCCCCGGCGATCCGATCACCCTTCTCGGGTCGGAGCTACTTCCAGAATTGGTCCTCGCACTGCGCCTCACGCACGACCTCGTCATCATCGATGGCCCACCGCTCGCGGGCTCTGCCGATGCCTGGGTGTGGGCGGGGATGGCGGACGCAATCCTGCTCGTCGCCCAGGCCGGGCAGACGCCAAGCGCCGATATCGCGCAGGTGGCGGCAACGCTTCGCGCGAGCGGCCGGACCGTCGTGGGGCTTGCGCTCACGTCGTAGCCACTGGGTCCGTTGCGGAGCGGGCGATTGCGCCCGATCCCGCTGGGCGCGCTGGCGCGTCCGGGCGCCGGACCCGGCCGCCAATGCGCTGTGGCGTCAACGCCCATCCGCCCCGCCGGATGGATTTTCGCGCCGCAAAGGAACGCGGCTACGGATCTGGGGTGACCATGCGCTTCTGCGGTCGCGGCCCGACTTAGGCTGGCGCGGCGCCCGCCCCAGTCAGTTGGCGCTTCGCCTGCTCGTAGAGGTCGTTCGGGAGTGGCCCCTTCGCTGCCGCAGCCAGGTTCTCCTGCAAATGCGCAGGATCCCGGGTGCCCACGATTGTCGTGTGCATCTGCGGATGGGAGAGGGTGAAGCGCAGTGTGAACTCATGTGGCGACATCTCTCCGAGGAGGTCGTCGATGCGGGCCTCCTGCCACGCCTCACGGGGATCCTTTGCGGGCTGCCCGAGAACCTGGCGGCCTTCCCAGTTGGTCGGGGCGCCGCGGGCAACGCCGCCCCGGATGACGATGCCGGCCCCCGCCTCCGCGGCCGCGGAGATGAGGTCCTCATGTTCCCGCTGGACGGCGGAGTACGGGATCTGGAAGGCGTCAAAGACACCCATCGCGATGTGATCACGAAGGTGCGGGAGCGTTCCCGACATGCCCAGGAAGCGGACCTTGCCCTCAGCCTGGAGGGCAAGCATCTCAGCGAGGGTCCCGTGCTCCTCCAGTTCGGCGCGCGAAGGGCTGCCGTGGAGCTGCACCAGATCGAGGTGGTCAGTCTTCATGCGTCGCAGGCTCTGTTCGATACCCGCACGGATGACCGCTGGTGTGTACTCGTGACGGGGCCGCTCGCTCTCGCCAGGGGGTGGATCGCCGACGACACAGCCGCACTTCGAGGCGAGGAACTACTCGTCCCGGCGGTGCGCGATCAAGGTGCCGATGCGCTCCTCCGACTCGCCGTAATCGGGGGAGGTGTCGATGCAAGTGATGCCGGCATCGAGGACGGCGTTCAGGATTGCCCCGGCCTCGCCGGCGGTCGTGCTCGGCCCGGCCGCGAGGTTGTGAAGCTCCATCGCCCCGAAGCCGAGCTGCGTGACCTCGGCCCCCGTCCGCCCCAAGATTCGTGTTGGAAGTCCGGTCATCGCTCGATCCCTTCGTGATTAATGTTGGTGGTCCGGTGTTAGCCGTCGGCTTGCCTTGATCATCTCTGTAGAGCGGCCGCGGGCACGAGCCCGCCGTCCCCGAAGACGAGAGCGGCGAACCGCTCGCCCATCCGTTCGTAGCCTGCACCATTGGGGTGGAGCCCGTCGGGGAGGTCGTCCTTGTCGTCCTCGTCGAACAGCTCCAGCCCGTCGAGGTAGTGAAGGTTCGCATCTCCGCGGGCCTTTCGGACCGCGACGCAGTTCCGTACCAGCTCCCGAATCCGCCGGAGGGTGAGGGCTCCCCGGGCGAGGCCGGCGGGATCGCCGACCGCCTCGAGCACTCCGTCCCGGGCGACGGTCGGGCCGGGGCGGTCCTCGGCAGCGGGGCACAGAATCGGAGACGCGAGCACGATCGGCGTCAGCGGATGGCCGTCGCGCACGGTGTCGACGAGGCCGTGCAAAGCGGGGGTGAACGTGCGCTCGATCAGGCTGGCCGCGTTGACGACATTGATCCCGAGCTTCATCGAAATCACCTCGGCCGGTGTGTCCCGGATAGTGCGAGCCACGTACTGGTCGAGGTGGCAGGAGCCGCCGAGGCCGAGCGAAGTGAGGTGCACGTTCGCAATGCGGCTGGCCACTCCGGGCCAGACCCGCGCGGGACTGGTTGCCTCCGAGCACTGGCTGATGGAGCTGCCGTAGTGAATCCAGCGCGGCCGCTCATCATGCGGCGGCTCCAGCGTCGCACCGGGGGCGAGCTTGAGTTCCTGGACCGCGACCTCACCCATCGGCTGCAACCACAGCTCGACCGCCTTCGTTGCGGTGCCCAGTGCGTCAAAGCGAAAAGTGGCCGCCGGTCCCTCGATGAGCTCGATGACGCTGCGGTCGGCGAGCCGCATGACCCGCGTGCGTCCCCCCTCCACCTCTAGCGATTGGCACAGCTCCCCATCGACCAGGAGATCGACCATCGGGGTGCGCGCCGCCCCTTGGATCTCGGGCATCGAGATTCCGGTAGGCATCGTGATCAGCTCGACGAAGGGCGAGTCGGTGCGGAAGGCCACGCGGACGCCCGAAGGACCCTTTTGGGCCATCGCCGTCATCGGGTCGAGGAGGTGGTGGGTGTCGGCGGGCAATCGTCGGGGCGTGAGCCCGTCCGGCGTGTCTTCGACCGCGAAGGCGCCGACGAGCTCGGCCGGGCCGCCCGCCAGGGGGAAGCTTGTTCGCCGGGATAGGGACGGCTCGGTCATGGAGGCCTCCTTTACGAGCGTCGTGATCGCTCCTGCGCCGGGCATCTAGCCCGCCGCGGGCTCAGGAGTGGGGGCGGCGATCACGACACCGGCGGCCGTGAGGGCGGCGACTTCGTCTGACGAAAAGCCGCCCTCTTCGAGGATCTCGAAGGAGTGGGCGCCCGGCTGAACCGGGGCGTGCAAGCGCACCGACGCCGGTGTCTGCGAGAAGGTGGCGACGGGGCCGTGGGTGGCGATCGCACCCCAGACCGGGTGGTCGGTCTCGTGGACGTAACCGTTGGCGATCGCCTGCTCGTCCCGTCTGATCGACTCGTAGTCCTGCACGATCGCGCAGGGAACGTCGCCCTCGCGCAGACGCTCGATCCACTCGTCGGCGTTCCGCTGGATCACCTGCGCGTCGATCAGCTCCACGAGATCGCCGATGTTCGTACCCCGCGCCTCAGACGACTCGAAGCGCGGGTCGCCCGCAAGCTCCCCGAGGCCAAGGGTCGTCGCGAGCCCGGGGAAGCGCCGCGCCTCGAGTACGCCGAACCCGATCCAACGGCCATCGAGGCAGAGCGCGCGGTGACTAAAGACGCCAGACGACTTCCCGGGAGGGGCCAGCGGATGCTCCGTCCAGGCCCGGGCGACGTGGATCCCTTGCAGCGCGATCTGCGATCCGTAGAGCGAGACATCGACCTTCTGGCCTGCGCCCGTTCGCAGGCGATGGACGAGGGCCGCGAGGACACCGTAAGCGAGCATCGAGCCGCCGGTCTGGTCGGCCATCCCGGGCTGGGCGCCGTGGGGCGTCTCGCCCTCGGAGGTCGTGAACGCCATCATGCCGCCCGCGGCCTGGGCGATGTTGTCATAGCCAGGGTCGCGGCCCCTGGGGCCCTTGGGCCCGTACATGCTGCCCGAGGCGAAGATGATCCCGGGGTTGATCGCGCGCAGGTGTTCGTAGCCGATGCCTAGTCGCTCCATCGTCCCCGGGCGGAAGTTCTCGGCCACGATGTCGACTTGGGGCGCGAGGCGCTCCACCACCGTTACCCCTTCAGGCTGGGAGAGGTCGAGGCAGAGGCTGCGCTTGTTCCGGTTGAGCGATTCGAAGTATGAGGAATAGCCGTTCTGGTGACGCCCAAGGGTGCGCCCCGGATCGCCGCCCGGCTGTTCGATCTTCCAGACATCGGCGCCGAGGTCGGCCAGTTGGAGCGTGCCAAATGTGCCTTGCTGGAAGCGGGTGAAGTCGAGGATGCGGATGCCGTCGAGAGCCCCGGCCCGGCGCTCGCGAGTATGCCCCTCAGCGGAGGAGCGCGGTTGCCCGGGCGCTGCGGTCTGGGCTTGCTCGGTCGCGGTGCTGATGTCGATGTTTCGCTCAGCAGCCGCGAGGCGAGCACTCGCCTGTTCGTTTTCGGGGTCGAGCCGCAGGGCGGCATCCGCGAGTTGGCGAACGTCGCTCCAATCGCTGGCGGCGGCCGCTTCGTCGACCTGGTCGAGCAGCCGGTATAGGTGCCGCTGGATTCTATCGCTCGGCATCGCGGAGTAAGGATAGCGAGGTCGCGTCCGAATCGGGGTGCTGGGGGTGTTGGGGGTGCTGACTAAAGACGCGCGGAAGGGTCGCGTGCAGATCGAGGTGCTTGGGGCGCGCGGAGACCATGCTAGGTGCAGCCGCGCTCGCTCGCCCCACGACCGAGGAGGCGCAGCCCTCGGTAGCAGGGGAAACCAGGGGGCCCTAGCATGTCGACCGATCACCTGGACGGAGAGACGAAGGGCATACCTGCTCCGGCCCCAGTGGCGCCCGCCCAGGAAATGGGAGGCGTCGTTGGGAGGTTGGGTGGAGCGAGAGGAATAGCTGTGCCGTCGCCACCTGTCCTCGTCCCCGCAACGGACGGCTACGGGACCCTTGCCGCCATTCGGGACTTGGGTCGAAGCGACCTCACCGTGCTCGTTCCCGAGGGCCCCTGGCACTCGCCCGGTCGCTACTCGCGCTACGTCACCCGTCGCCTGAGCCCGCTACAGAACGGGACCTTGGCGAGTTTCCTGGGCTGGTTGGAGGTTGCGGGGCAAGAGCACCCCGGTGCGGTGCTGATGCCAACATCGGACACGAAGAGCTGGTGGATCGCTCGAAGCCGGGAAGAGCTCAGCGATTGCTTCGCGCTCTACTACCCATCGGCGGACTCTCTGTACGCCGTCCTGAACAAGGTGCAGCTGGCGGCGGCGGCGGGGGCGTGTGGGCTGGCGACCCCTCAGACGTGGACACCAGCCGACGCAGAGGAGGCCTCGTCCCTCGCTCCTAGGCTCGACTACCCGGTGGTGATCAAGCCCCGCACCCACGTGGACAAAGGACACTGGCTGAAGGCGAAGTTGGTGGCCGATGAACGTCAGTTACGCCGGTCCTTCCCCGCCGTCACCGCGATGCTTGCCTATTCGGAGGAGGTCCAGACGGCGGACCCGTGCGTTGGCACGCCGATGATCCAACAGCTCTACCCAGCTGCGTCGTCGAATATCTACACGCTTTTCGGGTTCATCGACGAGTCGGGAGATCTTGTTGGCTTCGACGCCTCCCGGAAGCTCGTGCAGTACCCCTACCGCTTCGGCGACGGCGCCTGCTTTCGCAGCGAGCCTGTGGATGACGAACTAAGCAGACGACTGGCCGAGATGTGCCGCGGGCTCGGTTTCTTCGGGATGTTTGAAGCGGAGTTCATTGAGGAGGATGGGCGCAAGCTCTTGATCGACTTCAACCCACGGCTGTTCAACGGACTCGCGCTACCCGTGGCGAGAGGACTGCGCCTCCCCTATCTGCACTACCTGGCGGCGTTGGGCCGTTTGGATGAGGTGGAGGAGGAGCTGGCGAAGGGTGCGCGCCTCCGAGAGGGCGAAGGCGTCCCCTCCGCCTGGCGCCATAAAGCCGTCCTAAGAGCACTGCTCGCCGGGCGCCGGGCATCCCGCAGGCTGTCGTCTGAGGACGCCCGGGCACTGCGACGATGGATGTCGAGCGCACCGCCTCAGACGATCGACGCCACCTTTGAGGCCGACGATCCATGGCCGGGAAGGCTCGACGGCCTGGCCCTCGCGTGGCGGTCCCTGCGCGACCCCCGGTTCTTCGCGGGGACCTTCCTCCGAGACTGAGGCCGTTCGCCGTGTGGGTGCGACGTGTCACGGGCTCAGGCAGGCCCGTGCTGGAACCGCCCAGGACGGCCTGCCTTGCACGTGGCCAAGTCGCGCCCCGCGAGGTGGCTGCTGCGGCGTACGAATATCCAATCCGCACCAGGCGGATGGGAGTCTAGGATCCAAGGCCCGTGGGGCCTCTCCGTACGAGCGCTGGGGCGGCTTGTGCGTTCCGTTGAAGCACTGCGAGTCCATGCGCCAGGTGGAACGCGCCAGGAACGCGGGCTCGCGGGCCGCGGGGAGACTCGAACTCCTGTGCTCGGTTCGGTTGGCTCGCGGGACGCGGCAAATGCACGATAATGGTAGGGTGGGCCGGCCCCCGTGGGCGGCAGACCCTGCTGAAAGGGCGGTGAGCTCCGCATTGGCTCAGATACTTGTTGGTCAGGATGAGCCCTTTGAAGTCGCGCTGAAGCGCTTCAACAAGCTCGTCATGCGCGATGGCATCCTTAAAGAGGCGCGCCGACGCGCTCATTACGAGAAGCCCAGCGAGATGCGCAAGAGGAAAGAAGACGCCCGCCTTCGCAAACTGCGGAAGAAGCAGCGTCGCGCGGATGAGCGCGCGCGCACCGGGCGATAGCGGCGGGTCAATCCGAAGCCCGTCCGCTCGCCCACCGGTGAGCGGCCACTCTCCGCGCACGATCGTCGAGGCCGAGCGCCCGAGGGGCCGCCGGCATCGCCCCGTACCTGCTTGGCTTCGTGGTGCCGGATTCGTCCCCGCGCTGGCCAGTTGCTGAGCAGGGACCGCGGGGGCTTGAGTTGTGGTGTCTCAACCTGCGGCTCACGTAATCGGCCCGCAGTTCCTGATGCCACGAAGGGCCGCTGTGGCGTGGTCACCTAGGTCCTCCCCGGCCGCGCGCATCACGCTCTTAGTCCGCTCGACGGCGATGTTGGTCTGGGCACTGAGCGCCTCAATGTCTTCAAGCGTCCGGGCGTCCTCAATCCCCGCTTCCACATCCCGGAACACTTCGCCAACGTCGGAGAGGTGCGTAGCCAGGGCTTCGTGATACCCCCGCGCTCCGCCGGGTGGCGAGATGTCGTCAAGTTCGGCGCTAGCCCCCTCGGAGGTAACGGCAAGCAGATGCCAAAGCCCCTCCGCCCGGTCGATGCGCTCATCCAGCGGCAGGGAGGTTCCGTGTGCTCCCTCGTCCAGGACCGAGACGATCACCTCGAGATCCTCACTGATACGGCACATGGCCGCGGCCCACTCCGCATCGCTCAGGGACGAGCCTCCCCCGCACGCAGCAAGCAGCAGGCCGAGCGGCACGCCGGCGGCGAGGACGCGAGTCACGGCAGCCCAGGCGACGGGCTGGGGCTTGGCAGTCATGAGTCGCGGTCGAATCGGAGATCGGCGCGTCAGACCACGCCGAAAGCCAGCATCGCGTCAGCGACCTTGACGAAGCCGGCGATGTTGGCGCCGCGCACGTAGTCGATGTGCTCGCTCTCCGGGGCGCGGCCGTATTCGACGCAGCGACCGTGAATCGCGTTCATGATGCTGACCAGGCGCTCCTGCAACTCCTGTTCCTGCCAGGAAACGCGCGCGGAGTTTTGGCTCATCTCCAGGCCTGAAACAGCGACACCGCCGGCGTTCGCTGCCTTGCCGGGGGCGAAAAGGATCTTGGCTTCCTTGAAGACGTGAACCCCGTCGAGGTCGGTCGGCATGTTGGCGCCTTCGGCGACCGCGATGCAGCCGTTGTCGATCAGCGTCCGGGCGTCGTCCCCGTCGAGCTCGTTCTGGGTGGCGCAGGGCAGGGCGAGATCGCATTTCACCCCCCACGGTCGCTGGCCCTCATGGAACTCCGCGCTCGTGAAGTGCTCGACGTATTCCTTGATCCGCCCGCGGCGGTTGCCCTTGAGGTCCTTGACCCAGGCGACCTTCTCGGCGTCGATCCCGTCGCGGTCGTAGACGAAGCCGCCGGAATCCGACAGGGTCAGCACCTTCCCACCCAGGTGGTCGATCTTCTCGGCCGCGTGGAGCGCAACGTTGCCGGAACCGGAGACGATACAATCCTTGCCGTCGACGGAGTTGCCGACTCGCTCCAGCATGTTCTGGAGGAAGTAGAGCGTGCCGTAGCCGGTCGCTTCGGTCCTGATCAGGCTGCCGCCGAACTCGAGACCCTTGCCCGTGAGTACGCCGGTGAACTGATTGGTGATCCGCTTGTACTGACCGAACATGTAGCCGATCTCGCGACCACCCACGCCGATGTCGCCGGCCGGCACGTCGATGTCGGGTCCGACGTGCCGGTACAGCTCGGTCATGAACGACTGACAGAACCGCATGACCTCGTGATCGGACTTGCCCCGCGGGTTGAAGTTGGCGCCGCCTTTGGCGCCCCCCAGCGGCAGGCCCGTCAGGCTGTTCTTGAAGGTCTGCTCGAAGGCGAGGAACTTGAGCACGCTCTCGGTCACCGAGGGATGGAAGCGAAGGCCGCCCTTGTACGGGCCGATGGCGTTGTTGTTCTGGACGCGCCAGCCACGCTGGACGCGGATGTTGCCGTTGTCGTCCTCCCAGCACACGCGGAAGCTAACCACCCGATCGGGCTCGGCGATGCGCCGCAGGATCTGGTACTCGTGGTACTCCTCCTTGTCCTCGATGTAGTCGAAGATGTCCTCGGCTACCTCGCGGACCGCTTGGACGAACTCCGACTGGCCCGGATTGCGCTTCTGCACACCCTGGATGAACTGATCGAGGTCGACGTGGTCGGAGACGCTCATTGCAGGTGCCTTTCATTGATCGATCGGGGGGCCCTGAACCCGACAGGCGCGGCCGCCAGTCGAGTATAGCCGCGGGCCCCGCGGCCCAAGATCGTGGCAGCGCTCGTACGCGGTGGTGGATGCCCTCGGTACGCCGCAGCGCGTCACACGTGCACTGTTCGTGGCCTAGAAGCGAGAACCAACCGGGCGTGGCGACCGTGAACCTCGCGTGGGGGCGAGTCAGCCGCGAGTGCCCCCGATTTTGGCGTGGTTGCCATAATACTGGAGCGGGGACGCCGTTCTGAACCTGGAAGTGTTAAGTGGAGCGGGAGAAGGGGTTCGAACCCTCGGCATCCTGCTTGGAAGGCAGGCGCTCTACCACTGAGCTACTCCCGCATCTTGGCCGCCCGAGACGGTTTCAGGACACTTGCGCGGTCGGCGTTTGGAGCCCGATCCTGCGATTTCCCCAACGAAGCGGGCGCGGAACCGAGCGGCGTAAGTATCCGTGAAGCGGGCCCGAATTCCAAGGAATTCGAGTCCGCGCGACAACGGTAGGAAGACGTCACCGTTTTTCGGGCGGAGCGGGTCGGGCTGGCCCTCCGGCCCTCCCTACCTGGCGCGAGGCCGCCCGCAGCCGCTCACAAGGATGACCCGCTCGAGGGGCCGAGTGCGGCCTCGTCTAGGCCGTGCTTTGGCCCGCGGAACCTGACATGCCTTTGCGCGGCAAGCGAAGTTCGAGGCCGCCCCGAGGGGCGAGTTCGTGGGCGGCGATGGCGTACGAGAAGAGGATGATGCCGCACATCTCGAGCAACTCCTCCGTCGTTGAGAGAGCGATAAACGCAGCCGTCTGGGCGCTTCCCTGGTGAAAATGCGGTGCGCCGAGAACCTCGAAGCCGATCGCGCCAGTCACGTAGACGGCCCCCGCCGCAACTACGAGCCAGCGCAGGGGTGAGGCGAGGCGCAACGTGAAGCGCGTGTAGAGGAGGCCAAGCGTTGCCGTAACGATGCCGTACGGCACCACCCAGATGAAGAGAAGGTAGCCAGACACGTCGAAGCGTGCCTGGAGCCGCATCATCATCGCCTCGTGGATCCCCAGGTACTCGTCCGCGGAGAGGAACAGAAAGACGAGTGCGAGGCCGGCCCAGTAGAACCTGTCCCGACTGCCCCCGGCGTGGTGCGCCAGCGCTGCGCAGGCGAGGAGGCCAGTTGCGAGGAGCAGCAAGCCGGTTGAGACCGCTGCTGGGATGTTGCCCTCGCCGCTGAGGTCGAAACGCTGCAGCAGGCCGAATACGTGGCCGTCGCCGGTAATCGTGGAGAAGGACTGGACCGCAACGTTCGTGGCTGCGAGCGCGAGGGCGACCGCGAGCGCTATCAGCGCCAGCCGGCCCGGGGACAGGGTAAGACGCAGAGGCGCGCGGTTGTCCATTTGGCGATCCTGATTCCAGGATGTCGAGCCGCGGTCGTGCTTCAGTCTGAGTGCCTGTGCGACATGACCGCGCGCCGCTCGAGCGCGTCGCGAGCGGCGCGCGCCGGCAGCGCGTCCGCATCGGCTGGCCGATCGCCGGCGGAGACTCGCTCGCCCGGATGGTTGCGAAGCAGGCCTTCCGGGTGGGTGCCCTCGGAGACTCCACCGCCGAAAGCGCCGGGGTCGTCGATGCCGCTCAGCGCTGACGAGATCGGTCTCTTCTCGCCGGAAACGCACGAGGACCCCTCGTACCACGCGATCCTCGACGAGGCGCCGGCATGCCTTTGAAGTTGAGCCTGACCGACAGGGAGCAGACGTACGTCGCGGAGAGCGGTATCGAGTTCCCGAAGTACATCGATGGCTTCGTCGCGGAGCGGCGAGCGTAGCCGCAGGACGACCTCGTCTCCCGCCTCACGCAAGTCCACTTCGCGGGCGAGGGGCCCTTCGCAACGAGGAGATTATTGGCATCGTCCACCACCTCTAGACCGGCAGGACCGAAGCCACGAGCTTTGCGCTCACGTCCATGCTCTGGCTGCTGGCCCGCCAGCCAACCGGAGGTCCCGGACCGGCTCAACCCACCGCTCTCGCATCCGCCTCTTCGTCGAGGAAGTCCTGCGCCTCGAGTCACCAACCCAGGGATCCTTCGGTGTGACCAGGTAGACGAGGCGCTACGCGGTGGATGATCCCGGCGGGGTCGTGCTCCACCTGCGCTTCGCCGCTGCCAACCCTGATTCCGACCAGTTTGCGTCGCCGGATAGATGGACCTGGACCGACCGAATGCGGCGAAACACGTGGCCTTCTCGCAGGGGCAGATGTGCCCCGGGGCCCTGGAGCAGAACGTCACCTGCGAGACCTTGATCGCGCGCGCCGATGGCTTCGAGCTCCCGCCTGCGAAGAACGACTTCAAGGACCGCCCGGCTCGTGCTGCGCGGGATCGAAGAGCTCCACGTCGCGTTTCGGGCCGACGCCCTTAGCGCCTCCCAGCGCGGCGGGAGCTAAAGGTTTTCGACCAGCCAGCGGTGAACGCCGGCGCACTTCGTCAGCTGTTGCGCGCACCAGGGGGCGAAATCGGCCCCCTCGACGTTGGCCGGGGTTGGCTCGGGCCAGCGCACCTGGAGCCACTTGTGCCGGAGCAAGTCACCCCGCGGGTGGTCGGCGGGGTAGGGCTTCGGCACGCGCTTGTAGTCGGCCCCCGCCACTTCGGCTCCGGTCTCGGCCACGAGGGCGGTGATGGCCTTGGCGAGAGGAGCGCCGGTGGCCTCGTCATCAATGAGGTCACGCCAGGTGTCGAGTGACCTCAGCATCGCCCCGGTGGCGAAGCCGACATCGTCGCCGCTGAAGCGGACGTGCAGCGACGGTGCGGTCTTCTTGTCGGGCCTCTCCCACCACTTCATGAGGAGGTGGTCCTTGTAGGGAGTCTTGTCCGCGGAGAAGCGGATATCGCGGTTGATGGGGGAGATCGAGCCGTTGACCTTCGGCACACCCACGATCGCCGGGGAGAGGTCGCCCTGGAGCGTTTCCGTGACCGCCTCCACGAACGCCTTCGCGGGCTCGGCCACCTCGGCGTCGTAGGTTTTGCGATTGGCGTCGAACCACGCCTTGTCGTGCGTGGGGAGCTCGCGCAGGAAGTCCTGCGCGGCCTCGGAGAAGCCCGTGAATGCGGTCATTCCTGGGCTCCGGCGACGAACTCTCGGGCCTCGCCCAACAGGGTTTCCCAGAGCTCGGCATCGCGGTCCGGGATCTGGACCCACTCTTTGAACCGCCGGCCTGCGGGCGCGAACGGCAGCCCGGTGCCGCTGGCGATGAGCTCGTCTACGCGGCTCGCTGCGGTCTTCACGACGAGGTCGCCGCTGCGGTGCTCGAGGGTGGCGAAGAAGGCGCCGTCCGTGCGCAGGCATTTGAAGCCCATCATCGTGCCCTCCTGCGCCTGGCCGGTGGCGAGGAGCGGCTCGGCCAGCTCCCAGAAGAGCGAGTCGTCGGGGGTCGTGTTCGTCATGCGTGGATAGTAGGCGATCGCTTGCGCGCTATCCTCCCCGCCCGCCGGTCGAAGGTGATAGCGGCCGGCGCTGCACGACCTTCGTTCCGCGCGATCGGCCACCCCGGTCGCTGGGTGAGCGCGGCCTTAACCGGGCCCGGTCGCGGCGATAGCCGGTTCGGCGCCGGCGCGTTCGAACCGCGGGATCACGTCGCGCCAACCGAGGCGCAGGTCGTAGGCGGCGAGGGGGGCGAGCACGATCGAAGGCAGGATGATGATCGCTTCCACGCCCACGGCGTAGGCGATGGCCGCGTCGGCTGACTCGCCCGTTGCGACGAGCGCTTCCTTTGCGAGGAACGCCAGCCCGACGCTCGCCTGCGCGAGGGGGATGCCAGCGCCGATGTTCGCGGCGGCGACGACGAAGATGTGGACGAGGAAGCTCACGTGGATACCGAGCGACGCCGCGACGGCCCAGTAGAGCAGTGCTTCGCCCAGCCAGACCGCGAGCGTGAGGAGCAGCACCGGGGTGGTCTGCGCTGGGTTCTGGATCGAGCGTAGCCCGCAGAGGAAAGGCTGGATCTGAGGCCGCGCGAGCGTCCGCGCGGGGAAACCCCGCAGGCCCGCGCGCTCCTCGCTCCGCTCCCGCGGCCGAGTCGCGAGCCAAGCCAGGGCGAGACCGGCGGGGGCGCCGAAGAGCATGAACGCGGTCAGGCCGGTGAAGCCGTCGCCGATGGTGATGGTGGCGAGTGCGAGCGCGAGCAGCAGGGCGAAGACGAACCCGTCCATCATCCGTTCGATCGCCTCCGCGCCGAAGAGCTCGCGGCGGCCGATGTGGAACTTCTTGGCCGTGATCTGGACCATGAGCACGTAGCCCAGCCCGAACGGCAGCGTCAGGTTTGCGGCCTGCCCGAGGATGACCCGCGGCAGCGCCCGCCGGGTTGCGACCGCCTTCAGGTGGCGGACCAGGATCTGCCAGCGAAGGGCGCGCGCCCAATAGCGCGCGAAGAAGAGCAGCGCGATCGGGACCAGGTAGCGGATGTCCGCGTCGCCGAGGGTGCCGCCCACCTCGCCGAGGTCGACATCGCGCAGCAGCAGCCAGACCATCAGCAGGCTGATGGCGATTCCCGCGCCCAGTCGGAGGGGGCGGGCCAGGGCCATCAGCGACGCCAACGGTGCCCTCCGGGCCGCGGGCGATGGGCCTGCACCTCGTGCGGGCTCTGCGCCTGGCGCGGCTCGTTCATTGTGACTCCGCCGATCGCCGCTGGGTACCCGTTTCGGTTGCGGTCCTCCCCGGGGCTACGGCCGCTCAACCCTCGCTCGCCCGCTCTCGCCGGGCCAGCCGGGCCAGCCGGGCCAGCCGGCGCGGCGAGAGCGCTGCGGCCTTCACCTCGCGGATGATCGGAGGTCCGGAGGTAAGCGGAACCGCCCTCGTGGCGGGAGCTACTCGCTCGGTGTGGCCGGCTCGGGGAGCGGCTCGATCTGGTCGAGGGCGGCCTCAGCGGGATCGCCCTCGCCCCGGCCCTCGCCGCTGGCGTCGATGCCGAAGGCCTCGGCGAAGCGGCGATACGACTCGAGCGAATCGCCGTATTTGCGGTGGCCGGCGGTGTGGTAGGCGCTCGCCAGCAGGAGCGTGTCCCGTCTCGACGAGGTCGAGTGGCCGTAGTCCTCGACGAGGCAGAGGCCGATCTCCTGATTGTGGGGATCGTTCCCGTGCTTCACCGCCGCCGTCGCGAGGGTACGCACGAGCGGCGAGCGACCGTAGCCCGCGTCCAGGTAGGCCTGCGTCCAGGCCACGCTTTCTGGAGGCCGCAGGCCCATCAGGGCATCGTCGAGGCGCGCGAGCAGCTGGTCGCCGGAGAGTGCGTCCGCACCCTCGGGCGTGGTCACGACCGGCCGGCCGTGGCCTTCCAGGTTCGCGATCCAACGCGCGGCCTGGTTGACGAACGATCCCGCAACGAAGAGCAGTTTCGTGCGATGGGGATGTTCGAAGGTGTCGTAGAACCAGCGCAGCGTGTTCGTGTACTCGTAGGCGTGCTGGGGCATCGAGAATTCATCGATGACGACCACCTCGAGGACGACGTTTGCGGCCGCCACCTGGATCGTGTCGAGGATCTCGATGGGGCTGCGTCCCGCGAGCAGGAGGGCCGTGATCTGCTCGATGTAATCGGGCTCCGGCATCTTCGTCAGCGCCCGGATAAGGCCCTCGGCCTCCGGTTCGCTCAGCGCCGAGCCGTTCGCGAAGAGATCGGCGTCGTGGCCCTGCGAGGGCGTCGGATCGATCGACGAAGTCGGCAGCTCTTCGCGCAGCCGGAAGAGCTCGACCTGGCAGGCCATCTCGTATTCGGAGTGCCAGCGGGGCCCGACGGCGAGATCCACGACACCCGCGTAGAGCACGTGGTGCGACTGCTCCCAGCCGATCGCCTGGCCCAGCTCGACGGTAGCGCGGGCGCGGTAGGCCTTGTGGCCGGTCGTGTAGGAGCGGTTGTAGAGCATCCGCCCCTGCACATCGATGAGCCCGGCGAAGACGAGCTGCGCGAGCAGCTCCTTGCGCCGGTCGCTCTCCTCGAACAGACCGAGGAAAACGCGGTAGGCGCGTACGACCTCACCCTGCTCGACGAGCACGAGCCACTCGTTCAGGCGCTCCTCAAAGCTGCCTTCGAGGTGGAGGGGTTCCTGATCTTCCCAGTGGCGTTCCGGCGGGGGCGGTTCCACGCCCGGCTGGGGCACGTAGGTCCGGCGGCCGTAGTGCCCCGGCATCCGTCCGATGAGCTGGTTCCAGGGATCGAGTCCGGTGGGCACGTACCAGAGCGTCTGCGCGAGGGGCAGGTGCTTCAGCTCGTCCGGCATGTAGCGCGGCAGGTTGAGGCTCGTGCGCGAACTCAGGAGGCAGTGGTCGTTGTTGACAAAGCGCAACATGCCGCCGTCGATGCGCTGGTGGTAGGGCACGTTCGTGTAGGGCGCGTGCACGCGTACGGTCTCGCTGATGATCTCGGTGGGTTCGCGCCCGGCCCGCAGGAGGGCGTGGAGGGTGCCGCTCGCCGCGAGCTGATCGCGCCCCAGGATCCCTTCCTCGAGCTGGGCGTAGAGCCTGTCGGTCTCGCGGTCGCGAGTAGCGCTAGCCGTCATCGCCAACCTCCCAGGTCATGTGGGGCACGACTGGCGCGATTATAGGCGACGTGCGGGGGGCCGACGACTCGGCCGCCCTCCCTGCCCCCGACGTCAGGTTCGCCCGCAGCTGCCGCTACTTGATCGGGGGCAGCACGTACCCGGCGACTGGGAACTCGCTCATGAATTGATGCGGATCGACCCCGCCGCAGGATGAGAACCACTGGACGATGCGCCCTTCTCCATCAGCGGTAACCACGACGAGCCTCACCCCCGCTTCTGGGGCCCCGGCGAACGTCCCGGCGAAAGCAAGCCCGTAGACGCCCGCGAGGTCTGGATCGCTCCGGGACGGGTCTACGTGGTAGACCGCGAACAGATGCAGGTCGGGGACGGCGAAGCCCCTGACGAGGGAGCGATCGAGTACGTGAACTTCGCATCCAACTGAGCCGAAAACGCTGATGTGCGTGCCGTCCGCGACGCCGGCCGGGCAAAACGGTCCGGGGATCGGGTCTGCCTCGTCGGTGGCGAAGGGAGCGTCCACGTACTCCAGCCGCTCCAGAATCGCGTCCGCGTCCCCGGCCAGGATGAGCGGGATCAACTCGTCGATCGCGTCGATGCCCGTGCGCGTATCCGGCGCATACGCTGGGCCGGCCGGCCCAGCCTCGCTCGTGACAGTTGCCGTTGGTGAGGGCGACGGGCTGGCCGTTCGTGGGGCGGCAGTGGCGGTCGCCGCCGGCGGTTCGCTTGGGGTAGGCGATGGCTCGGGCGAGGGGCTCCCACCGCACGCCGCCACTGCGATCAGCACAGCCGCGGCGAGGATCGTGACTACGCTCGCGCGGCCGCGCGTGAGGCGTGGCCGCTGTGTGCGGTCGATCGCCTAAGTCGCGGCAGCGGCCGCTGCGGGCTCGCCCTCGTACTGGCCGTCGCGGGCGAGGCCGTTCAGTTTCGCCCGCTCGTAGAACGCGGCCTGAGCCGCGGCTACGTTCTCGGCCTTGCCGCCCCAGGCGGCGAGCGCGGGGGCCTGCAGGCCGCGGCCATACGAGAAGCTGAGCGCCCACGGCTTTTCGCCCGCGGCGACGTTGATGGCGTGCAGGTTCTCCGTCGACTCGACCGCCGACTGGCCGCCGGAGAGGAAGTTGATCGTCGGGACGGCCGGCGGGACCGTCCGCCGGAACACGGTGAGAGTGGCCTCGGCGACCTGCTCCGGACTGGCGCTCTGGCCGCTATCTCCGCCGGGAATGACCATGTTGGTCTTGAGGACCAGCCCTTCGAACAGGACATTGTGGCGCGTGAGTGCCTCGAAGACCGCTTGCAGCACTGCTTCGGAAACCTCGGCGCAACGCTCGATCGTGTGGCCGCCGTCCATCAGGACCTCCGGCTCGACGATGGGCACGACTCCCGCCTCCTGGCAGATGCGCGCATAGCGGGCGAGGACCTCGGCGTTCGCCGAGATGGCGAGGGTGCTGGGGCGTTCGTCGCTGACGTTGTAGACCTCGCGCCACTTAGCGAAACGTGCGCCCTGGGCCTTGTAGCCCTCGAGCCGCCCTGCGAGGCCGTCGAGCCCCTCCGTAATGAGATCGCCGGGCGCCCCGACCAGGGGGACGGTGCCCTTGTCCACTTTGATCCCGGGAACGATGCCCTGGGCGGCCGCGGTCTCCGGGAGCGGGGTGCCCGCGTCGTCCTTCTGCCCGAGCGTCTCCTCGAACAGGATCACGCCGCAGATGAACTCGGCTGCGCCGGGTGTCGTGAGCAGCAACGTGCGGTAGGCGCGGCGGTTCTCCTCGGTCGATTCGGCGCCGATCGAGTCGAAACGGCGCTTGATCGTGCTGCTGCTCTCGTCCGCGGCGAGGATGCCCTTGCTCGGCGCGATCAGGTCGGAAACGGTCTGGCGAAGGACGGCTTCGTCCATGGTCTTCCCCTGCCCTGCGGGCGGTCGCGATCGAGCTTCATCTTACCTGCGCGCCTGCCCAGGGCGGCCCTGGGGTGAGCCCCGATCACCTATCATGCGAACTCTTCACACAGCGTGAGAATCGGGCTTCGGGCCCGCGCAAAGGAGCATTTCGATGCCGGGACGGTTAACGGGAAGGACCGCCATCGTAACCGGTGCGGGGCGCGGCATCGGCCGAGCCGTGGCCGAGCTCCTCGGGGTCGAAGGCGCCAACGTCATCGTCAACGACTTCGGCGTCGCCGTGGACGGCACCCAGCCCTCGGACGGGCCCGCGAAAGAGGTCGCGGACGGGATTCGCGACGAAGGCGGAAGCGCCAGCCCAAACTTCGACGATGTCTCGAGCATGGACGGTGGCGAGGCCATGGTTCGCCAGGCGCTGGACGAGTACGGCCGCCTCGACATCGTCGTCCACGTGGCCGGGATCTTGCGCGACCGCATGGTGTTCAACATGACCGAAGCCGAGTGGGACGACGTGATCGCCGTTCACCTCAAGGGCAACTTCACGGTGGTGAAGCCGGCCAGCATCCTCTTTCGCCAGCAGCGGTCCGGGCGAATCGTCAGCTTCAGCTCCGCCTCGGGCCTCACCGGCAACTCGGGCCAGGCGAACTACGGCGCGGCGAAGGCCGGCATTGCCGGCTTCACGCGCGTCATCGCCCGCGATCTGGGGAAGTACGGAATCACCGCCAATGCGATCTCGCCCGGTGCGTCCACGCGCATGGGCGCAAGCGTGCCCCCGAGCGCGCGGACCCTGCGTGAGGAGCGGGGCATCCTTGCGCTCGGCATGGGCGGCCAGTCAGCGATCCGCGGGCCCGAGCAGGTCGCGCCGATGACCGCTTGGCTCTGCACGGACGCCGCCGCGAACGTGAACGGGCAGGTGTTCCAGGTTTCGGGCCAGCAGGTCTCACTGCTGAGCAGCCCCGTGCCAGTGCGCACCATCATTACGAATCAGGGAACCTGGACCCTGGACGAGCTCGACGATCTCATTCCGAACCAGGTGATGGCCGGCACGACGAATCCCGCGCCGGCGCTGGCCGAGCTCGTTGCCCCGCCGGGATCGAGCTAGCGCGGAGGGTAGGCGCGTGGACTTTCGTTTCTCCGCCGAGGATGAGACCTGGCGCGGCGAGATCCGTGCCTGGATCGAGGGCGAGTTCGGTGCCGGCTGGCGTGGCTTTCGCGGCGAGGATGCGGAGGCGGACTACGTCTTCGCCGCCGGTGTCCGCCAGAAGCTCGCGGCGAAGGGCTGGACCGCGCCCGCCTATCCGGAGGAGGCGGGCGGGCTCGGCGCCTCCTTCGCCCAGCAGGCGATCTTCAACGAGGAGCTCGCCTACAACCGCGTGCCCGGCCCCGATCTGATCTCCGTCGGCTATGTCGGCCCGACGCTCATGCTCTACGGCACGGACGAGCAGAAGGAGCATCTCGACGGCATCGTCAGCGCGCGGGAGACCTGGTGCCAGGGCTATTCCGAGCCCGGCTCCGGTTCGGACCTGGCGTCACTGCAGACGCGTGCCACCCGTGACGGGGACGACTACGTGGTCAACGGCCAGAAGATCTGGACCTCGAACGCGCACCACGCGAACTGGATGTTCATGCTCGTGCGCACCGATCCGGATGCGCCCAAGCATCGCGGCATCAGCTACCTGCTCCTCGACATGGAGACGCCCGGTATCACCGTCCGGCCGCTGATCAACATGATGGGCCGGCACGGCTTCAACGAGGTCTTCTTCGAGGACGTGCGCGTGCCGATCGCCAATCGCGTGGGCGAGGAGAACCGTGGCTGGTACGTGGGCATGGCGACCATGGACTTCGAACGTTCGGCGATCGCCAGCTCGGCGGGCCTACGCCGCAACTTCGAGGACCTGCTCGAGTTCGTCCACGACAACCCCTCGGCCCTCGCGATTCGCCGCCGCGAAGCGCGGAACCTCCTAGCACAAACGGCGATCGAGCTCGCGGTGGGGCGCTCGCTTTCGCTGCGCATCCTCTCGATGCAGGGCGCCGGGCTCGTGCCCAACTACGAAGCGAGCATCGCGAAGATGTTCGGCTCGGAGCTGAACCAGCGCTTCGCCCGCACCGGCACGCGCATCCTCGGGCCGTACGGACAGCTGCGCGACGGCTCGGTCCGCGCCCTCCTGGACGGCGCCTTCGCAGAGTCGTACATGGGCACCGTCCCTTCGACGATTGCGGGCGGCTCGAGCGAGATTCAGCGCAACATCATCGCCACCCGCGGCCTGGGGCTGCCGCGTGGCTAGCAACGTGCTCGCCTTCGAATTGCGCCGCGCGACGCCGGGCGACGTGCCGGTGATTACCCAGGTGTGGCAGGAGTCCCGAGTCGTGTCGCTCCCGTTCCTGCCCGTCCTTCACTCATTGGAGGACCTCGAGGAGTTCTGGTGTGAGCGAGATCCAGCGCTCGGTCGTCTGGGTGGCCGAGGTCGAGGGGCGGGTGGCCGGGCTTATGGCGAGGGAGGTGGAAGAAATCCACCACCTGTACATCCACCCGGAGTTTCAGAGCTTGGGCGTGGGCAGTGCGCTGCTCGCGAAGGCGATGGAGGAGAGCCCCGGCGGCCTGTAGTTGTACATCTTCCAGGAGAACCTTCGCGCGCGCGCCTTCACCAATGTCGAATTCAAAGAGGCCGGCGGCGAGGAGCAGCTGCCGGATGTGCGCATGCACTGGGCCGGAGGGGCGCCTGCCTAAGAGCGGCGGCGAGGCGGTCGCGGCTGGGGGAAGGAGAAGCCATGGCGACCAAAGGGGACAAGCAGACCGGCGCTGGCGCCGCGGGCGCGGACCGCATCGTCGACGAGCTCTCGGCTTTCTTCGAGGTAAGCGCGAGGAAGATGTTCGGGGGTCACGGCCTCTCGCACGAAGGGGTGATGTTCGCAATTGTCGACTCCGGCGGCGATGTCTTCTTCCGCACGGATGACGCCAGCCTGGCCCCGTACAGGGCGGCTGGGTCCGCGAAGCACGGTCGCATGCCCTATCACGAGGTCCCGGACGCTGTCCGCGCCGACCCGGGGGAACTGAGCAGTTGGGCGACAATCGCGATCGAGACCGCCCGCCGGAACCGGAAGAAGTAGCAGAGGAGCGATCTAGGCGACGGGGGTGGTGCGCCGCCCCCGGATCCAGTTCATGAACGCCTGCACGCGGGGGTTCGGTGCTTTCTCAGCGGCGCCGTCTTCGAGCTCGGCAAACCCGCGGCCGCAGCCCTGGCAGTAGCCGTAGACGTTGAGGTTCTCACGTCCGCAAGCGGGGCACGTCTTCATGCCGCCAGTTTACCGTGCCGCTTGATTCCGGGGCGCGCCGCCACGTCCCGCGCCGGAACAGTGCCCGGGACTGCGGCGGCCGGCGCTCCAGAAAGCACTTCGCCACTAGGCCGGGTACAGCGCTCCGGGGGCGACGGTGGTGGCGCCCTCAAGAAGACGCCCTCAGAGGAAAATTGTGCGGACCGGGGGGGGCTTGCACACTGGAAGGACACACCGGGGGGTTGCCATGAGCCTCGATCCGATCCGCGACGTGATGCCGCTCGTCATCGAATCCGACGGTCGCCGCGAGCGCGCGTACGACATCTACTCGCTGCTCTTAAAGGAGCGGATCGTCTTCCTCGGCACTCCGATCGACGCGATGGTCGCGAACATCGTCATCGCGCAGCTCCTCTACCTCGATCGCGAAGACGAAGACAAGGACGTCACGATGTACGTGAACAGTCCCGGTGGGAGCGTCACGGCGGGGCTCGCGATCTACGACACGATGCAGCTCATCCGGCCGGAGGTGGCGACCGTGTGCATCGGCCTCGCGGCGAGCATGGGCACAGTCCTGCTCACGGGCGGTACGAAGGGCAAACGCACGGCGCTCCCCAACGCCACCATTCACCTCCACCAGGTCATGGGTGGCGCCGAGGGTCAGGCCTCCGACATCGAGATTCAGGCACGGGAGACGCTTCGTCTGCAGGCGATCTTGCGCAACATCATCCATACGCAGACGGGTCAGCCGATGGAGAACATCGAGCGCGACACCGACCGTGACTTCTGGCTCGATGCCAAAGCGGCCAAGGACTACGGCCTTATCGACGAGATCCTCGAGAGCCCGGGTGCGACCGCGAGTGCGAGTGCGAACGGCGATGCCCCCAGCGAGGCGAGCGAGAGCTAAGCCGAAGGGGCCTCGATTCGCTCGGTGCCGCCCATGTACGGGCGTAGCACGTCGGGAACGGTCACCGAGCCGTCCGCCTGTTGGTAGTTCTCGATGACCGCGATCAAGGTTCGTCCGGGGGCGAGCCCCGAACCGTTGAGCATGTGCGGGAAACGGGGGCGGGCGTCGGGCGCGGGGCGGTAGCGCACATTCGCGCGCCGGGCCTGGAAGTCGAGCGTGTCTGAGACGGAGCTGACTTCGAGCCATTCCGCCAGGCCCGGGGACCACATCTCGACATCGAAGCTCTTGGCCGCCTTGAAATCCAGGTCACCACTGCAGAGCTCGAGGCTGCGGTACGGGATCTCCAAGCGCTCGGGAATAGAGCTGGCGCGCGCGAGGAGCAGCTGTAGCTCCTCGCCGCTCGCATCTGGTTCGCAGAAGACGAACATCTCGACCTTTTCGAACTGGTGGACCCGCTTGAGGCCTCGTGTATCGCGCCCTGCGCTCATCTTCTCTCGGCGGAAGCAGGGGGTGTGCGCAACGAGCCGCTGCGGTACCGCCTCCGGCGGCAGGATCTCATCGCGGTAGAGGTTCGCGAACGGTGCCTCCGCGGTGGGGATGAAGAGGTAGTCCTCTTCATCGTCCCTGTAGAGGTTCTCGCGGAACTTGGGGAGATGGCCCGAGGCGAAGAACGACTCCTCCGTCAGCATGTAGGGCAGGTAGTGCTCGGTGAACCCCGCCTCGATGTGCGAATCGAGCATCCACTGGGTCAGCGCTCGATGCAGCCGGGCCACTCCTCCCCGAAGCACAAAGAACCGCGTGCCCGACATTTTCACGCCCCGCGCGATGTCGACACCCCCCAGGGCCTCACCCACCTCCCAGTGCGGCCGGGGCTCGAAGTCGAAGGTGCGGGGCGTTCCGATCGTCTCGCGAACAACGTTCGAGTCCTCGTCGGGCCCTCGCGGTGTCTCGGGCGCGATGACGTTGGGGACCTCCAGCAGGCGCTCGTTCAGGCCCCGCTCAGCCTCGCGCAGACTGGCTTCAAAGCCGTCCAGCCGATTGCCGAGGGCACGGGCAGCTTCGATCCGTTCCGCGCGCTCGTCGGCGTCCTTGGTCGCGCCAATGGCCTTGCTCGCGGCATTGCGCTCCGCGCGCAGTGCTTCGACTTCGCCGAGAAGCCCGCGGCGCTCTTCATCGAGCGCGAGGATCTCGTCGATCGGCGCTCCCGCACCGCGGAACGCGAGGTCGGATCTGACCCGATCCTGGTTCTCGCGGATGAACTGGGCGCTGAGCACGGCTACTCCGCTGCCGCGGCCGCCAGCGCTCGCATTCCGAGCAGCCGCACGTCCTCCGCGACGGGCACGAGCGTACCATCGGGTGCGGACAGGGAAAACGCACCGCGGAGCGCGTCCGCCCCCACCCAGCGGCTTGGTCCGTGTGGGATCGGCGCAGCGAAGTCGACCTCTGCCTGCGCGCGCGTGAAGTAGACGTGATCGATGTGCTGATGGAAGGGCTGGTCGTCGCGCACGATGTCCTCGATCAGGATCACCGCTGGCGGAGGCAGGACCTCGGGCACCGCGCAGTCGAGCAGGTCTGGCGGTGGGATGACCCGCACTTCGAGGCCCGACTCCTCCAGCGCCTCCCGCCGAGCCGTCTGCACCGGATCTTCGTTCGCTTCGGCGTGGCCGCCGGGCGGCAGCCACATCCCCAGCTTCGCGTGCCAGAGGAGGAGGGTGCGGTCGCCGGCAACCACATAGGCAGTAGCCGTGTGGTGCCGCTCGAGCGGCCCGCCCTCGCCCACCGCTACTCCTTCACCGTGCGGTGCTGGGGGAAGAGGATCACCTCGCGGATGCTCGTCTGGCCTGTCAGCACCATCACGAGCCGGTCGATGCCGAGTCCGAGGCCGCCCGTAGGGGGCATCCCGTGATCGAGCGCGAAGAGGAAGTCCTCATCGATGAGCTCGACTTCGTCATCGCCGGCCCGCTGCAGGGCGAGCTGGTCCTCGAAGCGGCCGCGCTGGTCGATGGGATCGTTCAGCTCTGAGTAGGCGTTCGCGATCTCGAAGCCGCCCACGAACGCCTCGAAGCGTTCCACCAGCCCCAGCGCCCCCGCCTTGCGCTTGGCGAGCGGCGAAAGCTCGATCGGGTAGTCCAGCAGGAACGTCGGCTGGATGAGGTGCGGCTCGACGTAGTGGCTCGCGGCGATATCGGTGAGCTTGCCCAGGCCGGCCGCCGCGGGCGCGTCGACGCCGCGGCGGCGCAGCTCCTCGCGCAGGGCTTCGGTCTCGGGGAACACCGCGAGGTCGAGGTCGCCGTACTCGCGGAGCGCTTCGTGATAGGTGATTCGGCGCCAGGGCGGGCTCAGGTCGATCTCGTGCTCGCCGAACGTGACGGTGGTCCGCCCGAGGACCTCCGTCGCGATCCCGCTCACGAGTTCCTCGACCAAGCTCGCCATCGTGCCGTAATCGGCGTAGGCCTGGTAGAGCTCCAGCAGGGTGAACTCCGGATTGTGGCGCTGGCTGAATCTCTCGTTGCGAAAGATCCGGCCGAGCTCGTAGACGCGCTCGAAGCCGCCGACCACGAGCCGTTTGAGGTGGAGCTCGATGCTGATACGCAGGAAGCGGTCTTCGCCAAGCCCGTGCGAGTGTGTTTCGAAGGGCCGCGCGGCGGCGCCCCCGGCCTCCTCCTGGAGGATGGGTGTCTCCACCTCGAGGAAGCCGCGCTGGTCCAGATTCCTTCGTACGGCCGCGACGATCCGGCTGCGCGCGCGAAAGGTCGCGCGGGTCTGCTCGTTCGCCATCAGATCGAGATAGCGGCGCCGCTGTCGAAGCTCCACGTTCGTGAGGCCGTGGTACTTCTCCGGTGGCGCGATCAGCGCCTTGGTGATCAGCTGCCAGGAGGCCGCGGCTACGGTCGGCTCTCCCGTGCGCGTGCGCATCGGCCTCCCAGAGACTGCGACGAAGTCACCCAGATCGATCTCCTTGAGGCGCCCATAGGCCTCGTCTCCGATGACGTTGCGGCGCAGCAGGACCTGGATGCGCCCGGCCTCGTCCTGAAGGTCGAGGAAGCTGGCCTTGCCCATCGCGCGCTGCGCCACGACTCGGCCTACCACCTCGACCGCCCCGCCCTCTGGCTCATCGTCGCCCTCGGCGAACGCGGCGACTAACTCGCGCACCTGCGTACTGGTATGCGAACGCTCGACGCGCGCGGGGTAGGGCTCGAAGCCGGCACTGCGCAGGCGTTCCGCGGCCTCGACGCGCTGCGTCCGCAAGCTCGCGCCACTTTCGTCCTTGTCGTTCACCGGATCGCTCATGCGGGGCTCACGTGGCTACGCTCGGTTGGTTTGCCGGGGACGTTCGGTAGGTCAATTCGAGCCTTTCTGGCAACAAAGAGGCCGCCGTGTGGGCGGCCCTGTCGACGATGGTGGGGGGCGCCCGGCTCAATCGATTGCGAGCACCTTCAATTTGATGACGCCGCGGGGGACCTCGACATCGACCTCATCGCCCTTCGTGCGTCCCAACAGGGCGGCGCCCAGGGGCGACTCGTTCGAAATAAGGCCCTCGGCGGCATTCGCCTCCGGCTTTCCCACGATCTGATAGTGGCGGGTCTTCCCGTCTTGCCTCACTTTCACGCCGCTCCCAATCACGACGTGAGAGGCGTGATGGGCGCCTTCCTCGTCGATCATGACGGCGCGCCGAAGCACGTCCTCGATCTCGAGGATCTTTCCCTCGAGCAGGCTCTGCTCCTGCTTGGCGTTGTCGTATTCGGCATCGTTCTGGCTCGTCCCCAGTTCACGCGCCGTATGGATGTGATCAGCGACGGTCTTGCGGTCCAGCTTCAGGCTTTCCAGCTCCGTCTGGAGCTTGGCAACGCCCTCTTTGGTCATCGGAATAGAGTTTTCTGGCATGACTTCACCCGCCCTCCGGCGAGCGGAAAAACGGTCTCGAGGCTGCGTCCGCGGCAGTCGGAGTATAGCGCACGGCACACGCACGCCGTCGCGACGGGGCCGCGTGCCGTTCCTGCAACGCGGGCCTGGTTGTAGCTCGCCGGTACGAGATAATCGCGGGCAGAGATGCTGTTGCCGTTCGTCTGCAAAGCGTGGGGTGGGAGAGGCCGCTGGCGGGGACCACGGCCCGGAGCGATGGCATGACCCGTTTGGGGGGCGGCCGGAGTTGGGCCGACGGCCCCATGCGACGCTCCTCGATGTCGCGTGGGGGCGCCCCCATCGGTCGCTTCATCCTTCTCGCGATCGTCGCGATCGCCGTCGTCCTGATCGCGATCGTCGGATACTCGGCGGTCTTCGGGGGCGGGGAGAGCTGCAACGAGACCTATTGCGAATCGTCCTCTGGCATCCCCATTCCCGCAGGCTTCGCCTCGTTCAGCGAGGTCTACGAGCGCAATCTCAGTGCCGACCCTCTGCCCGAAGGCTTCGACCTGCAGATCACCATCCCGCTGACGGCAGCGACAGGTGATAACCGCAATCTCAGTTTTTACGGCTACGATGCCACGACGGGGCTCTGGCAGCCGCTCGCCTCGGCGGTCCTGGACGAGACGGGCACCCAAGCCACCGGCCTTTTCGCCGACCCGCCGCGGTACCTGGCGGTCCTGCGGCGCTTGAATGAGGGCGGCCACGTCGTCGCCTACCTCGAGCCCGGCGCAACCCTTCACCCTCGGGCCGTTGCGCATGTCACTATCGTCCACACGTTCGACTTCACCCCGTTGGCCGACGGGACCCTCGCGGGTGAGCTGAGCACGCCCCCCGCCACGGAGGCCGCGCACTATCCCGTGCTCTCTGCTTCGGCCGAACTGCCCGACACCGTCCCCAATTTGGCCGCCATCCTCGCGACCGGAGCGGAGCGCTCAAACCACGTCCGCCAGATCCTCCAGCACGTGGCCGCCGTCCGCATCGCCGGGATCGACATCGCCTACCTCGAATTGCGGGCGGATCAGCGCACGTCCTTCACCCTCTTCGTCGCTGAACTCGCGGACGGCCTGCACGCGGAGGGCAAGACGCTCACGCTCACCCTCCCGGCGCCCGTGAAAGCGCCCGATGGGATCGACGAGGGTGCCTATGATTGGGCGTCCCTGGGTCGCGCCGCCGACGTCCTCAAGATCGCCCCCGTACGCGATCAGGGGACCTACCGCTTGGAGATGCCGGACGTCCTCGAACATCTCGTCAGCCTCGTCGAGCCGAGCAAGCTGGTTTTGACTGTCACGCCCTACGCTTCAGAGAAGTCGGCCGATGGGCTCCGTCGTCTGAGCCTCACGGAGGCGATGACGATCGCGAGCAAACTCGCAATTCGCAGCGAATCGGTTGTCGCCGGCGGCGAGATCGAGATCGTGGGGATCAACATCGACCGCGAGGAGGGGCTCAGCGGACTGCGCTGGCGGCCCGAGACGGCCACGGTTGCGTTCACCTACAAGCTCAATGGCGGGCGCACGGTTTGGATCGAGAACGTCTTCAGCGTCGGCTTCAAGCTCGAGTTCGTCTCCGATTTCGGCCTGGGGGGGTTCGCGGTTGAAGATGCCAGCGAGAACATCTTCCTGGGGGACATCTGGGGCGCGATCGAGCCCTTTGTAGAGACCGGCCAGCCCGTCCTCCTGCAGCCCAACCCCGGGGACTTGCTGCCGCGGTGGGCGGCCACGGGTGGCTCGTTGCAAGGAGGGGATGGCGGCCTCGTGACGTGGCAGACACCGGACGAGCCTGGCACCTACACCGTGACGCTCAGCCTCAGCGAGGGCGTCTATCGCTTCGAGAACGAAGTGACGCTCGCGCTCCAACCCCCAGCGGCCGTTGAAGACGAAACCGCCCCGCGGGTCCCCTGAGATGGCCCCGCCTGCACTGCGGATCACGGGTGGGGACCTCCGTGGCTTCCGGCTCGCGGAAGCGGGGGGAGCGCGTTTGCGACCGACCAGTGCGCGTGTGCGTGAGGCCGTCTTCAACGTCCTCGCCGGTCGCGTCGAAGACGCCGTACTGCTGGACCTCTTCGCGGGGACGGGCGCACTCGGCCTCGAGGCGCTGAGCCGCGGCGCCGCCCGGGGGGTGTTCGTCGAAAGCCATCGCAGTGCGGCCCGCTCGATCGTGCAGAGCCTTGCTCGCGCGGAGCTTGCTGAGCGTGGCACGGTCGTACGCGGCGCCCTACCGGGCGCGCTCGACTCGGTCGAAGGGCCCTTCGACCTGATCTTCCTGGATCCGCCCTACGACTCCGATCGGGTGGAGCCGACACTCGCCGGTCTATCGGTGCTCCTTGGGGAGGGCGGCACGGTCGTCTACGAGCACCGGAGCCGATACAATCCGCCGGAACGCCCGGCTGGCCTGGTTCTCACCGACCGTAGGGTCTACGGCGACACCGCGGTGGCGTTTTTCGCGGCAATGGAGGCGGCATGAGAACAGCGATCTTCCCGGGCGCCTTCGATCCCGTGACGAACGGCCACCTCGACCTCGTGCAGCGTATGACGGAGCTCTTCGATCGCGTGATCGTGGCCGTCATCCGCGGGCGTGAGAAGAGCGCGATGTTCGACACGGAGGAGCGGGTCGAGCTGTTCCGCGAGGCGACCCAAGATCTCCCTAGCGTCGAGGTCGAGGTTCTGGAAGGCCTCACCGTCCAGTTCGCCCAGAAGCGAGGGGCGGTGGCCATCGTCCGCGGGATTCGCGGCGGTGGCGACTTCGAGTACGAGTTCGACATGGCTCTGATGAACCGCAAGATGGCGCCCAACATCGAGTCGGTGTACCTGATGACCAACCACGAATTCCTCTACATCAGCGCGAGCCGTGTGAGGGAGATCTCGAAGCTCGGCTACGATGTCGTCGATCTCGTGCCGACCCACGTCCGGACGGCGATCCGCGCGAAGCTCGGTCTCGACGACTAACCGCCAGCAGGAAGCCCGCTCGTGGAGATCCTCGACCTCATCGATAGTCTCGAATCGCTCGTCGTGCATGCGCGCCGCCTGCCGGTGGGGAGCAACCTGGTTATCGACCGGCGCGGCATTCTCGATCTCATCGATCAGCTTCGACTCTCGGTCCCCGCCGATGTCCGCCAGGCAGCGCAGATTCTCGAGCAGCGCGAGCAGGTGCTGTTGGACGCGCAGCAGCGTGCGCAAGTGGTGCTCGACGAGGCCCAGAAATTGCGCGAAGAGCTGCTCAACGAGACGACGATGCTCAGGGAGGCGCAGGAGCGCAGCCAGGCCATCATCATGGATGCGGAAGCTCGCGCTCGGCAGACGGTGGCCGAGGCCGACGCTACCGCCGCCGCCCACCTGAGCGAGGCCGCGGAGGCCGCAACCGATCAGCTCGAGGACGCGGACCGCTATGCCCTCTCCGTCATCGAGCGGCTTCAGGGCGATGTGCGGACGATTTTGGAATCGCTCCAGCAGAGCGGCGACAGCCTCCGCGAGGACCGCTAGGGCTCGCGGGCGTTGGCGGCCCCGAGGAGGTCCCTGAGACGCACCAGGTCGCCGCGCAGGTTGCGGCGGACGGCCAACCGCAGCAGCGGCCCCGCGACCCGGAAGAACCAACCAGGATCGCCTTCGAGCTCGACTCGCGTCGTGGTCATACTGCCTTCGTTCTCAGCGAAGGAGTAGCGCACCGAGTCACATAGTTCACATAACGCAGTTCTCGTCCGAGGAAGTGGGCGACGCGTTCAACGCGTGATCCGACGGCGATCGGTGGCGGCGTCAGGACGGTCACTGATTGAATGCCGCCGATCCAGGCGCTGTCGGTCTCCGGGTCCATCACGAAGGCCGCTACCTCTGCGATCGGGCGGGCGATGCGCGTCTCCGCGGAAGCGCCGAAAGGCATGGGCGCAGTTCTCCAGATCAGCCGCCATCGCCGTCGCAATCACGCGTTTGCGCACGGTTCGCCACGAGAGGTTGTGCCTCCGGGGGGGGGGGACCGCTTCGGTTACCGGCGTCGCCGAGCCTACTCCGCTGCGACCGCCTCGCTGACGGCATCGCTGGTGATGCTGTAGTGCGAAGCGGCCCACCGCGCCTTCGCGGCGCGCAGGATGATCACCTGCGGCGATTCGTGCTTCACGCCCGTGCGTTCCTGAACGGAGGCGGTGAGGTCGCGATGCTGGGCGACATCGATCAGTGCGATCTCACCCTCCAGCTTCGACAGCTCGTCGTAGGCATGGCTCGAGACCGGGCACCAGTAGTCGTGCAGGAAGAGGACGACGTCCTCGGTCTGCGAGCGCTCGAACCAGCCGTCGAGCTCAGAAGTCTCTGCGACGTCCCGAAAGTGTTTCGCACCCACGCTGCCGCCTCCCGTGCCCGCGCCAGTTCGCGGCGGGCGCTTCGTGCAAGATACCAGCGAAGCGCCACCGCGGTCATGAGGTCGGTCGCAATCAGCCACGCCGGGCGATGGCGTACGTCGCCCGGCCCGTGGCCACGAGCTCGCCCTCCGCGTCCTCCACGTCCACGCCGACGAAAACGGCCGTGCGACCGGCGCGGAGCGCCCGCCCTGTCGCCTGCACCTCACCTCGAGCGGCGCGCAGGTAGGAGATGTTCAGGTCGGTGGTTGCGTGGCCGGCCCAAGTTTCGTCAGCAGGGTCCCGCAGCGTCGCCACGACCGCGCCGGAGGCGGCGTCGACGAGCGAGGCGAGGGCACCACCGTGCATCACGTCCGGGCGCCGGGTCGCCAGCTGTGGACTCATCGCGAGGCGCAGTGTGATCCGTCCGCGCTCGGCCTCCACGAGCTCGATTCCGAGCAGGCCCCAGTACGGGATCTCGGTGGCGGCTACGAGCGCTTCGATCGCCGGGTCCATGGACGCCCCCCTCGCCGCCCTATAGTGCCCGCCGCCCGCGACCCCGTCATGGAGCGGGTCTGGTCCCGATCCCCACCGCCCACCGCTTCTTACCGCGGTCGTTCGGGCCGCGAGGGGGCGAGCTTGGCCGCGCTCGGCGACCGCAAGATCGGTCCAAAGAGGGACCCACGGTCACCGTATCCTCTGTTGGGGGGGGTCGTGATGGCGATCGCACGAGCCGGGGTGACGGTGGCGGTGTCCGATCTCGCACGGGCCGTCGCTTTCTACGAGCGGTTCTTTGAGCTGAAGCCCGAGATTTTGACCGATCGGTTCGCCGGTTTCGCTGTGCAGGGCTCGCAATACGGCCTCCTGTTGCAGGACGCCTACGCGTTCCCTCTGGTACGGGGCAACAATGCCGTTCCCAACCTCCGTGTCGACGACATCGAGGCCGAGCACGAACGCGTTCGGGCGCTCGATCCGCCCCGGCTGACGCCGGTGCAAGCGGTCGGACCGATACGCGTGTTCATGTTCGACGACCCCGACGGGAACGTTATCGAGATCTCCGGCGCGCCCGAAGGGTAGCTGAAGCGAGCCAGCAAGCTCCGGCTGGAGATCGATGTGGGCATCTGGGACGCCCACCGCCAGGGGGCGTCGGGGCGCCCGCTGCGCCACGCTCGATCGGGGCCGTTACTCGATCGACGCCCAGAAGGCGATCGTGCTGGCCCCGATCTCAACGCCCTCTTCGATCGGCACGACCGGTGTGACATCGAAGTCGAAGTACGGCGTGAACGGCGCGATCGCGGCCATCGCGCTCGCTACCGATTCCGTTTCCGCAACAAAGAGGCCGCCACCGGTAAGGCGCGAGTAGTGCGATTGGAACTCGAAGCCCTCCGGCGGGGTCCAGCTGGTGAAGAGCTGGAGGGCGCGGGTTTGCCCAGCCTCGCTGGTATCAGTGGGGATGTAGGTTCCGGCGACGAGCATCAGGCGTTCTCGGCCGCGGCCGGGTTCCAGGTCCGCTCCGGGCCCCCGCGGCTAGAAGTCATCATCCATCCCCATTCCGCCCATGTCGGGCATTCCGCCCATACCGGGCATGCCGCCCATGCCTGGCATGCCACCCATGCCGGGCATGCCACCCATGTCGGGCATGCCGCCGCCGAGGTCACCGAGATCGAAATCGTCGGAGCTGCCGCCCACGCCGATGATGCCAGCGCCGAAAACGCGGTGGGCTTTGGTCCCGTCGTCAGGACACTTTGCGGCGGCGCCCGCCTTGGAGCGCGGCCGCACCAGATCGAAGGCCTGCTCGCATTTGGGGCAGCGGAATTCGTAGATGGGCATTGTTCGTCTTCCCTTTCAAGATGCGGTTGCTGATTGTCATCCGATCCTAGCACTGCTTGGCGTCGGAGCTGAACGTGGTGCGAGCGGCCCTCAGAGGCGCTACGATCGCTGCCTGCGAGCCCCCGTAGCTCAGCGGATAGAGTGTCGGCCTCCGGAGCCGAAGGCAGAGGTTCGAGTCCTCTCGGGGGTACGACTGCTCCTCACCTGTGCCCGAGGTTCCGCGCGAACGAGGATCACGCACCCGCCCAGGTCTCGGTACGATGGTTTCGGGGACCTGGGATGAACTTGCCCTTCGCGCTTCAGGATTCCGAGTCGGTGCTGATCGCCTGTCGCCGCCACTGGATGTACCTCTACCCCAGGCTCCTGGGGCTGAGCTTGCTCGCCATCGTGCCCGTGGTCGTTCTTACCGCCGGTCTCGGGCTGGGCCCCGGCCTCGATGGCACGCTCCTCTGGATCGTGAGCTCGTTCACCGGACTTGAGAGAAGTGGGACGGTGGCGGAGTCGGGGACACCTGGTGCTGTAGCAACAAAGAGGCGGGGGTGAGAAGCTGGCGTCTGGCAGGGCGGGAGCCGGGGGTAATGAATGGGAGCGCCGAGACTGCTGTTGCGGCCGCTTGAGGGAGGCGGAGGCCGAGTTCCTCAGCCTTCAGCCCGGGAGTGTGTCTGCCAGCGGTAGCCCGTCGCGCGGCCTGCGCCGCACGTTCGCGCTGCCTCTGCGACGCTCACGCCTCTCAGCATCAGCTGCACCGCGCGGCAGCGGGATCCGTACGAGAACTGCATCCTTGCTGGTGGCGCGCTAGCATCAATCACTGGGTCCGTCCTCCTCCGAGCCCTGGGTGCTTCAACCCCAAGTCTCGTTGGAGGTCCCTTTGCGATCAGCCGTCTCGCAGGTGTGTGGTCAGTACAGCTAGGGCTGCGAGATGGGCGGGAAGTCCTTCGCGGGGGCGAGGCCTTCGGGCCAGGCCGGCCGCGCCTGGTAGAAGCGCTCCTCGCCGAAGAACTGGCCCCGCAGGTCGTCGGGGATGCGCGTGAACATACTGTTTTCGCCGAACTGGCTGCGGTGCATGCTCGACGCACCGCGCTTCCCCTCGACCTGGCCGCTCACGTCGACGATCACGCTCACCGGCGGGTCCGGTTCGGCCATCGCCTTTTCGAACCGTTCCCGCCGCTCGTCCGGAATAGGCTCATCGAGGAGGCCGCGTCGCTCCATCTCGGTCCAGATGCTGGCGAAGCCCTTCATCGTGCGGGCGCCCCAGTAGAGGCGCTCCGGCGCACAGGCGGGGCCCGCGTCGGGGTACGCCTCGGGGTTCCCGGCAGCGTCGAACGCCGCGACCGTGTGGGTATGGATCGCGACGTGGTCCGGGTGGCCGTAGCCGCCCGTCGAGTCCCAGGTGAAGACGAAATGGGGCCGCAGATCGCGCATGATCGCGACCAGCTCCGCCACCACGGCTTCAGCCGGCTGTTGGTGGAGTGAGCGCGGATCCTCGTTCTCGGGGGTGCCCGCCATCCCGCTGTCGCGGTAGGGCAGGAGGCGCACGTCGCGAAGGCCGATCTGGGCCATCGCGGCGCGCAGCTCCAATTCGCGCACGTACCCGAGCGTTTCTGGGGTCGCGAGAGCAGCGTCGCTGATCTCGCCGACTTCGCCGCGCGTTGCGCAGACGAGGGCCACCCGGTCGCCTTCGGCGATGAAGCGCGCAAGCGTGCCCGTCACCTGGCCTTCGTCATCGGGGTGCCCGTAGAGGGCGAGAACTCGCCGTTGTTGCATCGCCCCGAATTCTACGCCGGTCGCTCCGCCACGGCTGGATCGATGGCCTCGAGCCGACGTTGGGCGGCAGCCTCAAGCATTGGGCGACGGCACCCGGCGCTCGGTGCCGATGGGTCCGGGGCAGGACTCTCGGGACGTGGCCGCGGCCTCAAGGGTGCGCCGACGGGGGGTCGCGGACCGCGTATACTGCCGAGGCAGGTGCCCCGCCGACTAGTAGCGGTAGGGTGGCCTATCCCTCCTGAGCAGGGCCCGTTTACGGGTCCTGCTGCGCGTGGGCGTCTGCTGTGGCTGGCTCGTGAGCCACCCCACAGCGGAGCCCAGGCGCTGCGCGTACCGTTTGGAGTTGAACGGAAGCCGCTTTGCATCAGTCCCATGTACGTTCTCGAGGACTCGCCGGCCGAGGGTGCGTCGCGTGACCGAGGTTGAAACCGCTCGCATCAGCCCGGTGGCGCTCGAACTCGCGGACGACCTTCTGCGCCTGCGGGCAAAGGTCCAAGCGCCAGGTCTCGTGTGCGTCGATCTGCCTCGCGCCCTGTTCGGCGAGGTCGCTGCCTGGAACGAGCATCAACTGCGGGCGGCAGCAACGGTTTCTTGGGAGGAGCCGGGGCAAGACATCCACCTCTTCGGGTTCGGAGAGGCGCTCGCGCTCAACGGGTCCGGTCGCGACGCGCTCGCGACGGCCGCGCCCGCCGTTCGTGAAGCTGCGGCCCGCGTCCATGTGGGTGCGGTCGCCTCAGAGGCACGGCCACGTTTCTTCGGCGGTGCCCGCTTCGATCCCGATTCGCCCCATCGCGACCCCGTCTGGGATGCCTTCGGTGCCTGGCGCTTCGTCCTTCCCGAGATCATCGTCGCCACGAAACGGGGGAAGCTGAGCGCCTCGCTCACCCTCGCCCTGGGCGCCGATCAGACTCGCGAAGAAGTCGCCATCGCGGTCGTGGCTGCGGTGGCGCGGGTGGTCGCGCCGCCCTCGCCGTCCCAGAACGGCGCGACGCACCGTTACGAGCGCACGGGTCCGGATGCGCCGCAATGGTGCGATGCGGTCTCGCAGGCGCTGGCCGAGATCGGCGAAGGCCGGTATCGCAAAGCCGTCCTCGCACTGCAAGTTCGCTGCGTCTCCGAAACACCGCACAATGTTGCCGCCACGCTTTACCAGCTCGCGGACCGCTACGATGCCTGCTTCGTCTTCGGCTTCCGCGCCGGCGGATCGAGCTGGGTCGGAGCGAGTCCGGAGCTCCTGGTCTCGCTCGAGGGCGGGGTCGTGCGCGCCTCGAGCCTTGCCGGTACGTGTGCGCGGGGAGCGGACGACATCGAAGATCGGCGCCTCGCCGACGAGCTCCTCGGGAGCACGAAGGAGCAAAGCGAGCATGAGCTCGTGGTGCGAGCGACGCGCCAGGCCCTGGCTCCACTGTGTGACGAGCTCGCCGTTCCCGAGACGCCCCAATTGATGCAGATGGCGGATATCCAGCACCTCCATACCCCCGTGGAGGGCGTCGCTGCGGCCGGCGTCGACCTCTTCGAGGTGCTCCTGGCGATGCACCCTACGCCGGCGGTCGGTGGGTGGCCGACGGCGCCGGCGCTCGAAGCGATCGGCCGGCTCGAAGGTATGGATCGGGGCTGGTACTCGGGCCCGATCGGGTGGATCGACATGAACGGCGAAGGCGCGTTCGCGGTCGCCCTGCGCTCGGCCCTGCTTCGCGAGGGCGAGGCGCTGCTTTACGCGGGGGCCGGCATCGTCGAAGGCTCGGATCCGCGGGGCGAGCTCGCCGAGACCGAACTGAAGCTCCACCCACTCCTCGAGGCGTTGCGCGGGGGATAGCGATGAGCGCGGCCGCGAACACCGCCGCCGCGAGAGCGATCGTGCGAGGCCTCGCCCGATCCGGTGTGCGCGACGTCTGCATCACGCCCGGCTCCCGGTCGACGCCCCTGACGGTTGCGTTCGTGGAGCAGGAGGCGGTCCGGCCGTGGCTCCATCTCGACGAACGCTCCTCGGCGTTCTTTGCGCTCGGGATCGCCCGCGCAAGCGGGCGACCGGTTGCGCTGGTGTGCACCTCCGGCACGGCCGCAGCCAACTTCCACCCCGCCGTCGTCGAAGCTGATCTGTCGCGCGTGCCCCTCATCGTGTGCACGGCGGACCGACCGCCCCGACTGCGTGGGGTGGGGGCGCCCCAGACCATCGACCAGGTCGGGCTCTACGGCGGGAGCGTGCGCTCCGAGGCGGACCTGCCCGTGCCGGGGACGCCGGGGGCGTCCGTCGACGCTCTCACGGAGGCCGTTGAGCGCGCCGTAGGGGCTTCGCTCGGCCCCCTTCCCGGGCCCGTGCACCTCAACGTGCCCTTCGAGGAGCCGCTCATCGCGCCTCCGGCGGATCACCCCGCTCCGCCGATTCTCCCCGCCGCCACGATCGCGGCACCGCAGACGGTTCCCCTGCTTCCGGATGCTGCGGAGCTCGAAGCCGCCCTGGCCGTGCTCGAGCGGAGCGAGCGCCCGATTATCGTGGCCGGTCCCGAGAGTCGCGGCCTCCCCGGTGAGCCGATCGCCGCCCTCGCCGAGGCGCTGGGCGCACCGCTGCTTGCGGACCCGCTCAGTGGGCTCCGCACCGGCCCGAACGCGCGCACGCACATCATCGATGCCTACGACGCGTTCCTGCGGGATGCTCGGGCCGAGTCGTTCCTTCCCGATTGCGTCCTCCGCTTTGGGGCGGCGCCGACCTCAAAGGCCCTCAATCAGTTCCTCGCCCGCGCCTCCGACGCAGCGCACGTCCTCTGCGACCTGCCGGGATCGCTCCGCGATCCCGACGGTCTCACCACGCAACGACTCACCGCCGACCCTCGCTCCGCGGCCCTCGCGCTGCTGCGGGCAGGGGGCTCATCGCCTAGGGACCAGTGGCTCCGGCCTTGGCGTGAGCGGGACGCGAAGGCCCGGCGGGCGCTCGACGCTCATGCGCTCGCAGCGACTGAGCCGTTCGAGGGGCGTGCCGTGATCGAGCTCCAGCGCGCGCTCCCGGCGGACGCTGCCCTGTTCGTGGGCAACAGCATGCCCGTGCGCGATGTCGATTCGTTCCTCTCGAGCAGCGAGAAGGTGCTCGAGATCGTTGCGAATCGCGGGGCGAACGGGATCGACGGGGTGGTCTCATCGGCCCTGGGACATGCCGCCGCCGGCCGCAGCCCGACGGCGTTGCTGATCGGCGATCTGTCGCTCTTCCACGACCTCAACGGCCTCTGGGCGGGCCGCCGCCACGCGATCGATCTCACGATCGTGCTACTCAACAACGAAGGGGGCGCCATCTTCCAGTACCTGCCCCAGGCCCAGCACGAGTGCGTATTCGAGGAATGGTTCGTCACGCCGAGCGGGCTCGACTTCGCCGATGCTGCGCGCACCTACGGCGCGGAGCACCGGCTGCTGGAGGAGTGGGCGGACCTCAGCGAAGCGCTTACCGGCCCGGGTGACGGTGTCCGCATCCTCGAGATTCGCACCGACCGTGTGCGCAACCACGCCCTCCACCAGGAGGCGTGGGCGGTGGCGTGCGAAGCGGCTTGGCGGCCCTGATGCGTCTCGAGCTGGACGGAGGCTTTGCGCTGAACGTCGAGCAGGCGGGGAGCGGCCCACCACTGGTTCTGCTCCATGGCTTCATGGGCTCCGCGAGGGCGTGGGGTCCGTTCGCCGAGCTGCTTTGCGCGCGATTCACGACCCTGGCGGTCGATATCGCCGGCCACGGCGCGTCCGACAAGCCCCGGGAGCTGGACCACTACCTGAGCGCGCAGGCCGCAAGCGATGTGGTGCGCGCGGTCGCCGCGTTTGGCTTCGCGCAGGCGTCCTGGCTCGGCTATTCGATGGGCGGACGGCTTGCCCTGATGATCGCCGCGAGCGAGTCGGCGGCGGCCGTCGACCGCTTGGTCGTGATCGGTGGCTCGCCCGGGCTCGCCGGGGCGGAGGCACGGACGGCCCGTGTCGCTGCGGATGAGGCACTCGCCGACCAGATCGAGAGCGAGGGTGTGCCCGCCTTCGTCGAGCACTGGGAGTCGCTGCCGCTCTTCGCGAGCCAGCGGCATCTCCCGGTGGGGATGCGGCAGGCGATCCGACGGGGGCGGCTCGCGAACGAGGCCCATGGCCTCGCGAACAGCCTGCGTGGGATGGGCACGGGTGCGCAGTCAGCTCTGCACGCGCGGCTCCCGGAAATGACGGCGCCGGCGCTGCTCTTGGCCGGGGCGGAAGACACGAAGTTCGCCGCGATCGCGGAGGAGATGGCGACCGCGATGCCCAATGCGCGGCGGCAGCTCGTGGCCGATGCCGGCCATGCCGCACACATCGAGAAACCGGCATACTGCGCGCGGACCATCATCGCCTTCCTCGGGGAAGGCACAGAGGGGCGTGTCGATGGCGATCGTGTGGCAGCCGGCGGCTGAGTATGAGGACATCCTCTACGGCAAAGCCGATGGCATCGCCCGGATCAGCATCAACCGGCCGGAGGTGCACAACGCCTTTCGCCCCCAGACGGTCGACGAGCTCCTGGACGCCTTCTCGCGGACGCGGGAAGACCCCGCGGTTGGCGTCGTCCTCTTTACCGGTGAGGGCGGGCGCGCCTTCTGCTCGGGGGGCGATCAGCGTGTGCGCGGCCACGGCGGCTACGTCGGCAAGGACGACATCCCGCGGCTGAACGTCACGGACCTGCACAAGCTGATCCGCTCACTGCCCATCCCCGTGATCGCGCTCGTGGCCGGCTGGGCGATCGGCGGTGGTCACGTCCTCCACGTCATCTGCGATCTGACGATCGCCGCCGAGAATGCACGCTTCGGCCAGACCGGCCCCCGCGTTGGCTCGTTCGATGGGGGCTTTGGCGCAGCGCAGCTGGCAAGGCTCGTGGGGCAGAAGAAGGCGCGCGAGATCTGGTACCTCTGCCGGCAGTACGACGCCACCGAGGCGCTGGAAATGGGGCTCGTGAACGCCGTCGTCCCGTTGGCGCAACTCGAGGACGAGGGTGTCGCCTGGGCCCGTGAAACGCTCCGGCACAGCCCGCTGGCCCTTCGCCTGATGAAGTCGTCTTTCAACGCAGAGCTCGACGGCCTCGCCGGTATCACGGAACTCGCGCACAACGCGACGATGCTGTTCTACATGAGCGACGAGGGGAAGGAAGGCCGGGACGCTTTCCTCGAGAAGCGAGAGCCTGCCTACGCAGATTTGGACAAGTTCCCCCGCCTCCCATGATCCCAGGGAGCCCGATCGCGGGCGTTCGCTGGCGGCCCTGGTGCATCCCCTTCGTGCGGCCGTTCGAAACCGCGAGTGCTCGGATGGCCGAGCGAGAAGGCGTGGTCGTCGTCCTCGAAACCGAGGACGGAGCCATTGGGATCGGCGAGGCGTCGCCCCTGCCCTCGCTGCGGCTATCAGTGGCGACAGTCGAGGCCCGGCTTGGCGTGCTCGCTCCCGCGCTCGCGGGCCGCTCGCCGACCGCGGCCTGGGCCGCGCTCCCGCCCTGCGGCCAGCGTGTGAATGCCGTTGACGTGGCGCTCGAAACCGCCCTCGGCGATCTCATTGCCCAGGGCGATGAGGTCCCGATCGGTTTTTGGCTCGCCCAGCAGGCTGGGCTCGGCCGCCCGGCCGGCGCCCCCATCGCGGCCAACGCCCTGCTTACGGCGAGCGATCCCAGTGAGGTGGCCCGCGAAGCCAAGGTCGCCGCAGATGAGGGCTTCGACACGTTCAAGCTGAAAGTGGGGCGCGATCTCACCCAGGATGGCGAGCGTCTCGCCGCCGTGCGCGCGGCGCTCGGACCGGAGGCGGTCCTGCGCATCGACGCCAACGGGGCCTGGGCAGTCGAGGAGGCCGTCACGGCGCTCACGTCTCTCGCGGTTCATGACCTCGCTCTGTGCGAGCAGCCGGTGCCCGCGGGTCCGGCCGCGACCGCGCAGCTCGCCGAGGTGCGCGCCGCCAGCCCCGTCCCGATTGCCGCGGACGAGTCCTGCGGCTCCGGCACCGAGCTGAGTGCGCTGATCGCTGCGAATGCGGTCGATGCTGTGGTCGTGAAGCCGCTGCGGACCGGCCTGCGCGCAGCGCTGGCGATGATCGCCACAGCCCGAACGCACGCCCTCCGCACGGTCCTGACGACCACTTTCGATACCGGGATCGGCACGGCTCTCGCTCTGCACTTGGCGGCACTCCTGCCGGAGCCGCGCCCCGCGTGCGGCCTCGCCACGCGATCCCTCCTGGCGGGCGATGTCGTGAGCGGTTTCCCTGCTCTCGCGGAGGGCGCAATCGCCGTCCCCTCCGGCCCCGGCCTCGGCGTCCGGCTGGACCTCGCGGCGCTCGATCGCTTCGCGATCGGCCCGTGGACAGACTGCGACCGTCAGGCATGAGCGTGCCGCTCCCCGACTGGCTCAGCCATCGCGCCCGCTCGCTGCCGCGCGTCCCCGCGATCGTGACCGGCCGCCGCCAGCTCAGCTATGCGGCGCTTTACGAACTCGCCGCTCGAGAGGCCCGCGCCCTGGCTGCGGCGGGCGCCGCTCGGGGCGAGCGTGTCGCCCTGATCGCGGGGAGCTCGAGCGACGTCATCGTCGCGATGCACGCGACCACGCTGCTCGGGGGCGTCTTCGTCCCGCTCAACGTCCGCCTGGCGGTACCCGAGCTCGCGGAGCAGTTGCGCAGTGCCGACCCAGCCGTGGTGCTTTGCGACGGACCCCACGAGGACCTGGCGAACGCGGCCACGAAGTCGGCGGGTAGCCCCACGCCTCTGCGTCTGCCGCTTCCCCCGGTGCCCGCGGCCACGGCGCTCGTCGATGCGCACGACCCCGACGATTGCCACAGCATCATCTACACCTCCGGGACCACTGGCCGGGCGAAGGGCGTGATGCTGACCTTCGGGAACTTCTGGGCGAGCGCGACCGCGTCGGCGCTGAACCTGGGCCTCGATCCGCACGATCGCTGGCTTGCCTGCCTCCCCTTGTACCACGTGGGAGGACTGTCGATTCCTATCCGGAGCGTGATCTACGGCACCGCTGTGGACCTCCACGGCGGCTTCGATCCGCGTGCCGTCAACGCGGGTGCGCGCGCCGGCTACGTCACGCTGCTCTCGGTGGTGCCGACGATGCTGGGCCGCATGCTCGCAGCCGACGAGCTGCCCTTCGACGGCTCGCTGCGCGCCGTGCTCGTGGGCGGTGGGCCGGTCTCCCGCTCGTTGCTCGAGCGGGCAGCCGCCCGCGGCCTGCCCGTAGTCCAGACCTATGGCCTTACCGAAGCGGGGAGCCAGGTCACCACGCTCGCGCCGTCGGAGGCGATGTCGCACCTCGGCTCGGCGGGCCGGCCGCTGCTCTCGATGGACCTCCGCGTAGCGGCCGCCTCCGGCGATCCGGGCGAAATTGAGATCCGGGGCCCCGCCGTGACGCCCGGGTACTATCGCGATCCCACCGCCACCGCCGCCGCCTTCGGCGACGGTTGGCTCCACACCGGGGACGTTGGCGTTCTCGATGACGAGGGCTTTCTTACGGTGCTGGACCGTCGAGACGACGTCATCGTCTCTGGTGGCGAGAATGTGTATCCCGCCGAGGTCGAAGCGGTGCTGTTGACCTACCCGGGGATCGAAGCCGCGGCCGTGGTCGGACTCCCTGACCCGGAGTGGGGCCAGCGCGTCACCGCGGCGGTCGTCTCGGCTGCACCCGTTCGTCTGACCAGCCTCGAGCCGTTGCTGCGCAGCCGGCTGGCCGGCTACAAGCTTCCGGCTGCGATCGAGCAGCTGGAAGCGCTGCCCACAACCGCCTCGGGCAAGGTTCAGCGGCGGCTCGTCCGCGAGCTTCTGGCCGCGCGACGTACCGGCGCGTAGGTCGGCCCCGCCTCCTCATGGTCAGCGCTAGACTGGCCCCGCCGGCACGGCCCCGAGGTTCCCATGAGCGATGACGCCTTGCAGATGCTCCTCGACCGTCAGGCGATCAGCGACACCGTTATCCGCTATGCCACGGGCATCGATAGGCGGGACTGGGACGCCTACCGCTCGTGCTTTACGGATGAGGTGGATATCGATTTCACGTCGTTCGGCGGCGGCGAGCCCCAGACGATGCGGGCGGATCAGTGGGTGGCGGGCGTGCGCGCCGGCCTCAGCGGCTTCGAGGCGACTCAGCACATCAGCACGAACCACGTCATCACTCTCGACGGCGACGACGCGACCTGCGTTTCGTACATGCAGGCGCAGCACTATCTGCCGAACGACAAAGGCGACAGCGCGCTCACGCTCGGTGGGTACTACACGAACACGCTCGTCCGCACCGCGAGCGGCTGGCGCATCCGTCGCTGCCACCTGACCGTGACCTGGACGACGGGCAATCGCCACATCTTCGAGCTCGCCCGGGAGCGCTACGCCGCAGCGCAAGGGGAGTAGCACCGGCTCGCCCGCTCAGTCTCCGAGCGTGGGGTCGGCTATCCAGCGCCGTCGCTGGCGGGCGCGGGTGCTACTGACGAGAAGGCTCTGCGCCTCGTCAGGACATTGCGCCAGCGGTCGACCAGGCGGGCGATAAACGCTTCCTGCTGCTCGCCCAGGTCCTCGAAGGCCACGTGCAGGACGGCCCCCCGCCAGGACTCCTCAGAGGCAACAACGGCGCAATGGAGCTCGCACGTGGCGCCGCCGCTCTCAAGCGTGAGTAGCAGTCTCTCGCTCGTAACCGGGGCGGCCGTTTCGATCGCGACCCCTCCCGTCGAGACATCGATGACCACGGCCGGGTGGCTCGCCGCGGGGAGGGAACTGGTGATCACGCAAGGCCACCAAACCGGATAGTGGCGCTGGGCGCGGCGATCGACTGAGCGGTGCCGGGCCTGTGCCTGCGGGGCCGGCGCGCCGGCCCCTTCTCCACCTTCGCCGCTCGGGCTGGAGTTGCCCGCTGGATGCGGCTCTTGGCCCTCCAGCCGGAGGCGTAGCTCGCGCTCCGTGGCGTTGATCACCGTGGCGTGGACCGGCTTCAGTGGACCGTACTCGCCGACAAGGCGGATGCGCTGGCCCGGCTCGAACCGTTCGCTCATGTCGTAGATCTCGGCAGCTTTGGACGGTCCGAGAGGGCGGGCAACCCCCGGGTTCTTAGGCGACCCGGTATGACCGACCCGCCGAGGCGATGGATCGATCGAGCAGGACCGCGAACTGCTCCGGCGGGATCGGTTCAGAGAAGTAGTGCCCCTGACCGCGGGTGCAGCCAACCTTCCGCAGGTAGGAGATCTGCTGGAGGGTCTCCACCCCTTCGGCCGTCACCTGCAGGTCGAGCGCGGTTCCGATGCGGACGATCGCGTCAACGATGGCGGTGGCGCGGGGGTCGTTCCCGATCGCGCCTACGAAGAGCTGGTCGACCTTGAGCGTGTCCACGGGCAGGTGCTGCAGATAGCTGAGGGACGAATAGCCCGTACCGAAGTCGTCGATCGCGAGAGCGACGCCGAGCTTCTTCAGTTGCATGAGCGTATCGACCGTCGCGGGGATGTCCTCCATCAAGGCACTCTCGGTGAGCTCGAGCTTGAGCTGGCCGGGGGGGAGGCCGCTCGAATCCAGGGCTGCGGCCGTCCGCGCCACCACGTCCGACTGCTGGAACTCCGTGACCGAGAGGTTGACGCCGACGACTGGCGACGCGCCGGAACGTGCGCTCATCGCGGCCGCCTCGCGACAGGCCTGCTCGAGCACCCAACCGCCGATGGGAACGATGTCGCCGGTGCTCTCGGCCATTTCGATGAAGTCGGCGGGCGAGAGCAGGCCGCGGCTCGGGTGGTTCCAGCGCAGCAACGCCTCCATACCCATGATGTTTCCCGTCACGAGGTCGACCTCGGGCTGGTAACGAAGCGCGAGCTGTCCCCGCTCGACGGCGCGGTGGAGCGCCGAGTTCAAGTCAACGTCCTCAACCGCCAAGTCTTCGTGTTCGGGCCGGAACATGACCGCGCGAGCGCGGCCCTCGGCTTTTGCTCGGTAGAGTGCAATGTCGGCTTTGCGGAGGAGGTCGCCCATGCTCTGGGCACGGTCTTCGCTCACGGCAATGCCGACGCTTGCGGTGGTGAGGAGCTCGTGTCCGGCGACGCGAATCGGTGCGTTCATCCGCTCGGTGATCTCACCGGCGACCGCGATTGCGCGCGTGCGCGCGTCGGCCCCCGCACCAGCACCGTGAACTCATCGCCACCCATGCGTGCAACCATGCTGTCCTTGCCCGCGGTCGAGGCAAGCCGGCGGCTTGCGACCGACAGAAGGCTGTCGCCGACGTCGTGGCCGAGCGTGTCGTTGATCAGCTTGAAACGGTCGAGGTCGACGAAGAGGACGGCTACCGCCCCGGTCTCCTGTTCCTCGGCGATCGCGCGTTCCAAGCTCGACATGAATAGGGCGCGGTTGGGCAGGCGCGTGAGAGGGTCGTAGTACGCGCGGTGGAGGAGGTCGCGGCGATGCTCGCCGAAGCCCTGGGCGAGGCGGTTTATCGCTTGGCTGAGATCGTCGAGTTCGCGAAGGGGAGAAGCCGCGATCCGGCGTTCGAGCCGGCCGCCCGCGATCTGATCCACGGCGGCGGTTGCGCTTTGGAGGCGGCGTGAGATCTGCAGCGAGAGGGTGAGGGAAGTCACCGCCGCCATCCCAATCACCGCCCGGATGGTCCAGCTGACGGACAACGTTCCGGGGAGGTCCTGCGTGAGCGCGAGCATCGAAGAGCAGGTGATCAGCGCCGCGATCGGCGCGAGCCAGGTCAGCGGCACGCGCAGTCGCTGCGCCAGCGCCTGCGCGACCAGCCGGAGAACGCGTGGGTGCCGCCCAATCGGACCTAGGCCCATACCGCGATCCTCGGCAGGGAGTGGCCGCATCAAGACCTTGGGGCAGGCTCCGGTCCCGATTCGCCGGGGTTGGTCTGCTCCGCGTCCGTTCCCTCGGCTTCCCCGTCGGCGAGCACCTCTCGGCGGTTCTCGCGCAGCCAGAGGGCGAGCAGCGGCGCGCCTATCACGGCCATTGCGATGGCGGCGGTGCGGTAGGCGATCGGAAGCCCCTGGGCATCGCCGACCGCTCCCATCAGCGGCTCCATGCCCGCGACCATGAGGCTGAAGAGGAGCGAGTAGATCGAGAGAATGGTCGCCCGGCTGGAACTCGGAATCCGGCGATTGAGGTAGTCGGAGATGACCGGAAAGCTCATGGCGAAGACCATCGTCGTGAGGGGATAGAAGGCGAAGGCGCCGAGGTGGTCGAATGCCCCCAATCCCACGGCCGTCGTCAGCACCAACAGCGGCATGAGGACGATCACCCGGCTGAGGCCGATTGCGGCAGTGACGCGGTAGGCCGCGAGGGAGAGCCCGATCGCGAGCAGCTGGCCCGGGATCAGGAACCAGCCGAAGTTCCCGTAGCCGACGGCGTGGCTCGCGAGGAACGGCTGGGCGAGGATCTGCATGCTTACGCCGATGCCCATGACCACGGCCGCAAAGAGGAGCATGGCGCGCACCGCCGGGCGTCCGAAGGCAATGCGGAAGGCCTGCTTCGTCCCCGCGAGGTACCCCAGCTGCTCTTCGCCGTCCACGAAGCGTGGCGGCTCGCGGAAGGTGAGGGTGATGCCCCACGCCACCACGATGAGCGCGCCGCTCCCCACCACGGGCACCCAGAGCGTGGTCATTGCCGCCAAGGGGGCGCCCAGCGCCAGCCCAAGAATGGCCCCGGACGATTGCACCGCGCGCATCCGGCCCCACAACTTCTGGTATTCACCCTCGCGGCCGAGGACGCGGAGCGAGTCGTAAAAGAAGGCCGCGTCGGCCCCGGAGAACAGCGTCCAAGCGACCGCCCAGATCATGTACGAGAAGAGGAGGAGGACGAAGTTCCCGGCAAGGCCGAAGACGATCACCGCGACCGCGTTGATCGCGGCGCCGTAGCTCAGGGAGGCCTTCCGCCCCCAACGGTCGGCCACCGCCCCCGTCGGGACCTCCATCACGATCAAGAGCAGCCAGAAGGGGGCGTCGAGCGCGGTCACCTGCGTCAGCGAAAGCCCGCGCTCGTCGATCAGGTAGATCACCCAGATCGGCAACCACAGTTGGAAGTCGATGAAGAAGCGAAAGAGGTAGAAGCGGTTGATGTTCGCGCTGTACGCGCGGGCGTCGCTCTCGGAGAGTGCGGTCGATAGCGTGGGACCGCCGGCGGTCACCCCGACATTCCCAAAGGTGGGTCCTCCAGTGACGCGGCGAGCAAGGAGCGTAGGCGCATAGGCGGGCGCTCATCGTACGCCGACCGAGGGACGTGATCGGCCCAGCAGGGTGGCGCGACCGTCAGCGAGGGTCGGGGCTCGCCGGTTCGCGACGGAATCTCTGCGTTCTCGCCTCGCCGGTGGCTCGAGGGGAAGCCGCGGGCGGGGACGCCCGTTGGCGGCGCGGGCCGCGATGACCGTGGTGGGAGGGGCCTAGGCGATCTCGCCTCGCGCCCACTGCCCGGTCGCCTCGCGGCCCTGGATATCGAGGATCTCGATTCTTATGGCCATCGGACTCTGCGTGTAGGCCCAGCCACCAGCGCGGCCGTCGGCGCCTACGCCCGCAGCCTCGACTGCGTGCCCTAACCCTTCGAGCCGTTCGATCTCTGCTTCGACATCTTCGACGTAGATGCCGATGTGGTGGAGCTGGGAGCCCGGCGTCGCTGCCCAGACCGTTCCCGGAACAGCCTCGACCAACTCGAGGAAAATCGGACCTTGCTGCGCGTAGACGACCGATAGCGGAACTCTGGCGACCACGCCCGCGGTGCGGACATCGAGTTCGAGGTGCCGCGGGGTCGTCCAGGTGACGCCGTAGACCTCACCAACCTCCTCCATCCCCCGCTGGAGGTCGGCCGCGACCAGGGCCAGGTGGTGGATGTCCTCGGGATGGATCATTTCCGGCTCCGTCTCACCGCTGCTGCGGGCGGGCATGGCCCTCCGCCGTAGCGCAGCGCAGCGCAGCGCAGCGCAGCGCAGCGCAGCGCAGCGCGAGTCTACCAGTGCCACTTCGCCGCTGGCCTGGGTCCGGCTACTCCGGAAGGAGCGCACGGCAGGCTTCCGGCAGTGCCTCGCCCACGCTCGCGTCACGGACGCAGTCTCCATCTGGGGCGGCGCAGAAACGCCGGACCGCGCCCGCGAGGACGTACTCGACCTCGATCGGACGCTCGTCGCCGCCTTCGCGGAAGCATTCGAAGGTCTCCCCTGCGGCGAGGACGATCGGTTCGTCGGCCGTGGCAACGACCGTTCGGAGCCCGGCCACTTCCGTCTCGAGCGCCTCAATCGTCGCTGCGGAGTCGACAAGGGGCACGAGCGCTTCCTCGCAACCGGCGAGAAGCAGGCTCGCCGCAAGCGCGGCGACCAGAGGCGCATACCGCCAATGGGGCGAGGCCCTAGTTCCTCTTGTCGAAGGCTAGGTTGAGCTCCCACAGTCCCAGCATGACGCCCGGCTGATGGGTGAGGTCGTTTTTGCCGGGGGCAAGCTCGATCTCGTCAAGGCGGTCGAGCAGCACGTTCGTGGCGATGTTCTGCTCGAGTCGTGAAAGGCCGGCGCCGGGGCACGCTCGCTGACCCTGGCCGAAGGTCACGTGGCGGCCCGGGCTGGGCCGGTCGAGGTCGACCTGATCGGCGTTGGGGTACTCCTCTTCGTCGCGGTTGCCCGCTCCGTAGCGCAGATGGATCACGGACCCCTTCGGGATCGTCACGCCCTGGACCTCGATGTCCTTGATCGGGCGACGCCCGGAGAGGCCCTGCGTGGGCGCGTAGAGCCGGAGCGCCTCCTCAACGAAGAAGCGCACCTTCGAACGGTCGTCGCGGAGGGTGTTCTGGAGTTCGGGGTTCTGGGCGAGGAGCATCGCTTCCGCCGTCAACGCGTACTGCGTCGTTTCGTTCCCGCCGATGTGCATTCCGTAGGCGACGCTCACGACCTCGCCATCGGTCAGCGGCCGCCGATCGTCGCCGTACTCCACCTGCGTGAGGTAGCTGATCATGTCGTCCTTCGGGTTGCGTCGCTTCTCTTCGACCTGCTTCCCGATGTACTCATGGAAGGCGACGAGGGTGCGCGCGTTCTCGGCCTCGTCCTCGGGGGGCAGCAGGTTGCGGTGGGTGGAGCCGAAGACGAAGCGCCGCACCTGCGCCTCCTCCCACTTGCGGAGGGTGGGCATATCTTCCAGGGGGAAGCCGAGAATGGTGGTGATCACCATCTGCGGGAGCGGTGCAGCGAACTCGGTGACGAGCTCGACCTCGCCGTTGTCGATCCAGCGATCGACCAGTTCGTTCACGTAGCCGGTGATCATCTCGCGATTGCGCTCCGCGCCGACGGCGCCCACCCACGGATTCGTGAGCTGCTCACGGTGCCAGCGGTGCTCCTTCATCGTCGGCCGCAGAGTCATCCCTGCGTCCAGGGTGTCGCCGAAACCCTCTTCGCGAATGATCTCGCGCTCGACCTCCTGGCCGACGCTCTGCTCGCTGTAGCGAAGCGGGAAGTTCTCGAAGTCGCGCACGATCCGCGCCACATCCTCGTACTTGGTGACGATGAAGGCGTCCGTGTCGGGCGTATCGCCGCCGCCTGGGATCCGCAGGACGGGCGCCTCTTCGTGGAGGATGCGGTAGGAATCGAACCAGTGCTCCTGGGACCCCGGCGCGAACAGATCGACCTCTTCGAGGCTCATCGGGCACGTTGCCTGGGCAGTCTGTTCACTCTTGCTCGGGGCTGACATAGAGGACCTCCGCGGCGGCTTCAGCTGCGCCCCGCCCAGACATCTCGTCCGGTCCTGACGGGGGCGACGGCTCGCAGACGCATTATCACGCAGGTGTCAACGGCTTTGCATCCGACGGCTCACGCCTTTGGGGTCCGGGTGCCTAGCGCGCGAAGGGCTCGCCTAGGTGGCGTTCCCAATGAGGGAGGCGACGAAGCCGATGACCTGCAGCAGGATGAATGCCGCCAGCAGCTTCGACCACCAGGGCAGGCCGAGGAAGAATCGCCAGGGCGAGCCGGAGCCGCGCTCGCGCGGCGGTTCCTCGCGGTTCGGAAGCTCCAGGGGTGTAATCGGGTCCGGGGACGAGGGCCGCGTGTCCAGCGGATCTGGCGCGGGGCTGGTCGCGATCGTTCCACTGCGGCTTTGGCCGCAGCCGACGCAGCGGACGCCGGCCCCCTTGCCCTCTTCGTACTCATGCCAGGAATGGATCCCGACAAGGTGCTTCAGTCGCTCCAAAAGGTGGGGCGTACCCAGCTCGGATCGAGACGCATCCGCCGACTCTGGTTCTTCCTGCGGGGCTCGGCCGGCCGGCGCGGGCTCCGCTCGCGTTCGCGCGATTTCCGCCGGCTCAGGGGCCGTCGAAGTGGGAACGGCGGCCTCGCCTTCCGCCGCCACGGGCTCGTTGAACACGGGCTCCGCGGGGCCGCTGAAGTCGCCTTGAGCTAGGGCATCAGCCAGTGCGCGCCGCCCGGCCTCCGTCGTCTCGCCTTGTTCCGAGATGCCATCGCGGAGCTGAGCGGTCGCGCGCACGATCTGCTCGTCGCTGTACTGGCTCAGGTCGTAGCCCCGCCAGCGCATGGTCTCGCGAATGCGGCGCACCTTGGGCGAGTCGAAACGCGGGTCCGAGCGAGCGCTGCCGCTGCCGCCGCCACCCAGTCCCAGGGCTCGGAGGATGCGGCTCACGGTGCGGTCACCTGGGACCGCCGGCGACCGGCGACCGCGGGATCTGCTGATGCGAATTCGCGACTGAGTCGGCAGGCGGGAGTGGTCATCGACTCCATTGTCTACAAAACGAATCGAACTGTCGCTAGGGTCCTGCCGCGAACCCTGCCGAAACCGCTGCGGCCGGCCGAGGGCTGCGCCCGCTACATCCGTCGCGCCCGCGGCCTCAGGGGTGCGAAAAGGCGCGTTCGCATTCGGATCAGCCCGAGCCGCGCGACTTTGACGGGCCCGGGGCCGCCGTCGTGCCGCAGGGTCTCCTTGTGCTGGCGCGCCCCTCCCAGAAGTTGGATCGCGCTGTCACTCGCGCCCTTGCCCTGGCCAGGCTCAGGCGCAGCTGGCATAGTCCCGCGGTGGACGCGACGCTCGGCGCGATGCGACAGCTCGGCTACGCCGTGAAGGATGTGGATGCCTGGGTCCGTACGTATCTCGACACGGGCATTGGCCCGTGGTGGGTGAACTACGAGGTCCAGCCCGAAGAGTTTGCGTACCGTGGTGCTGAGAGCGCGGCCCGTTTCGCCTGTGCGGTTTCGTGGTCGGGGCCGCTCATGCTTGAGCTGATCCAGCCGCTCGATGAACTGCCTTCGCCTTACCGGGACTTTCTTGAAAGCGGGCGCGAAGGCCTCCAGCACGTCGCCCACTTCCCGGCGGACTACGAGGCCGGCGAGCAAGCGCTGCTCGGCAGCGGCTACGAGAAGGTCCTCGACGGCCGCAGCGGCGGCTTTCGCTTCACCTACTTCGAGCCGCCGGGTGCGGGTTCGGAGACGATCGAGCTCGGGCGGCTCTCGGCGGAGACGCGCGAGGGGCTCGATGCCCGCCAGGCCGTGTGCGCGGCCTGGGACGGCAACGAGCCCCTGCGCTAGCGGCCCGGATTAGGCCGCGCGCGGCCGGCCTCGGCCGAGCCGCGCGATCCCCGCGGCCGAGACAGCCACCAGCAGGACGGCGGCCGCGAGCGGGGCGATGATCAGAATCGCGCTCGGTCGCGAATCGGCGCTCCCGGGCGGATCGACGACTGTCCCGGGAGCGGTGTTGCCCGGGCCCTGGCCGTGGCCTGCCCCGCCCGGGTCGATCTGGGTAATGCCGCCGCCCCCACCTGAAGTTTCTGGCCCGACATCGGGGACGACGACCTCCCCGCCCGCTTCGGCATCCGGCCAGACGAGCGTCACCCATCCGTTCCTGCTGTTCACGAGTACGCGCTCACCGAGGGCCGCCGCCCCGGCAAGTTCGGGCTGGGCCGCAAGCAGCTCGGCGAAGGCGGTGGAGCCGATCGCCACTTCCGGTGCGTCGGCGGTGCCGTCGTAGGCGCTCTCGATCCAGGTGCCGTCGACGAGGATGTAGCTGTGCGCACCGAGTACGCGAATGCGCTCGCCGCCGGCGGCGAAATCGCCGTCGCGGAGGGATTCGAGCGACTCCGCACCGGCGACCGCAGCCTCGCCGCTCGGGGGCGCGGCGGCCGCTTCGGTGACGGAGCGGGCGGCCTGGTCTCTGGAGCCAAGGATGAGTTCGGGCTCCTCGGCGAGGTAAGCGGTGTAGGGCGTGACGATGCCGAAACGCGTGGCGATAGCGACGATCTCCTCGACGAGCGATTCGCGGGGGCCCTCGATCCGCAGCTCGGTAAGCAGATCTGCGACGCGGCGTTGCGCCCAGAGCTGGGCGACGGCCGCTTCAGCGAGGTCTCGCTCGGGCAGCGTCAGTTCGTAGACGAACGTCTCCCGGCCGCTGGCCGTGTTGCCGCTTACCTCCACGCGCAGCGCGCCGGCTTCGCGGTAGCGCCCCGTCAGGAGCGTTTGCGTGCCGGCGAAGAGGCCGCGGATCTCGCCCGGTGCGAGATCGTAGGTGCCGGTGCCCGTCATCCTGATCTCGACATCGGTGAGGATGGGTGTCGAGATCCGTTCGAACAGCCGCGACACGACGCTGTCGATCGATTCGCGCTCGGTGACGTAATGGCTCGAGCCGACGAACTCGCTCGCGAGCGCGTCGAGCAGGATCGTGTCGACATCGAAGCCCACGCCAAATGCGAAGAGTTGCGCCCGCTCGGGCGCACTCGCTTGGGCGATGGCCAAGATCGCCTCCGCGTCCTCTGGGCCGATGCTCGGCAGACCGTCCGTCAGGAAGATGAGGGTCGACGGCCGGCTTCCGTCGACGAGGTCGAAGGCGCGCTCGAGGGCGCCGGCGATGTTCGTGCCGCCGGCCGCGTACAAACCCTGGAGGTAGGCGATCGCGTCATCCGCGTCGTTCGGGCGGTGCAGTCCTTCGCCAAAAACGTCGACCGTCCGGGAGAAGCTGACGACGCCGAAGCGGTCGCCCTCCCCCAGCCGCTCCAAGACGTACGCTGCCGCACGCTTCGCCTGCGCCAGCTTGGCCCCTTCCATCGAGCCGGAGGTGTCGAGAACGAGCACGATGTCGCGGTCCACGCGTTCGGCGACATCGATGGCTGGGGCGAAGAGCAGCGCGAAATAGCCGTCTTCGCCGGCTTCTCGATGCGCGAGCACGCGCGTGCTCAGCAGGCCCTCGCCGCCCGCGAGGTAGAGCCGGAAATCGCTCTCGAGCGCGCGCTGGTGCGACGATTCCCAGCCAATCGTGAGGTGGCCGTCGCCTTTGCGCTCAACCTCGAGGGAGCGGCCGGGGGCAAGCGCGGAGCGCACTTCCCAGGGCACGTCGATCGCTATCTCCACGGTGGCGCTGAGGGGGCGGGGCGACATCCGCGACCAGGGGATCTCGATGAGCGCCTGCTCATCGATTGCTGTGAGCGGAGTAGTGACCGTGAAACTCACGGCGCAGGCCTCTCCCGGCGGGACCGGGAAGGCCCGCACCTCGAACAGGTCGTCACCGAGCGAGCGCAGCAGGGCTGGGTCGATCATGCGGCGTACGATTTCTTCGTAGATGCGCTCGGCCTCTGCGGCGTCGAGCACCCGGCCTTCGAGCGTTTCCGGGCCGCCGGAGAGCACGAGGTCGACGACCGAGCTCCCAGGCGGTACTGGTACGACGATGCGCCCTTCGGCCACCCCGTCCCCCTGATTCGTGAGGTGGAGGCGATAGCGCGCGCGGAGAACGCCGTCGCTCACATCGAGGTCTGCCTCGAACCGTTCGAGGGTCGCGATCGCGCCGACCGGCCACCAGCAGGGCTCGGCCTGGGGGCATGTCGGCGGTTCCGGCCGTTCCTGGCCGAAGGCCGAGGAGGGGAAGGCCACCAGGGCCATGAAAAGCGTGAGGACGGAGAGAACGAGTCGTCGCATGCTGCACCTCGCCGGGGTTCGATACCTCCTAGACGCCCAGCGCGGCGACTCGGTTCCCGTGGCGCGCGGTTCTGCCCCCGAAATCTGCTCGCGACGCCCGGCCGGCTAGGGCAGCTTCACCTCGAGGACGCGGGTCAGCTCGGCCAGGAACTCGGGGTCGAAAGGCTGCAGGACCTGGACGGCTGTGATCAGGAATACGACGTTCCCGCTCGAGACAAGAACCTGATCGAGGAGGATCTCCGCAGGCGTGTTTGCGGCCGCACGAACGAAACCGCTCCGATCGGTGATGAGCGGGCGCTCGCCCACGTCGATCGCGACGGTCAGCCGGTAGGCACTGGTGGCGTCGCCAAGCGCTTCGAAGGGGAGGGGGCTCCACGAGGCTGCGACGATCTCGAAGTCGTCGTTCTCAGCGCGGTCGGACTCGAAGTAGGCGACCTCGCAATCGAGGAATTCGGCCATGCGCTCCTGGGGACGCAGGGCCTCGGATCGATCCTCGTAGATTACCAGGGCCTGGTTGATGCTTTCGCCGGACGTGATGTGGCTGAAAGTCGTCGACTGCGCCCGCCCTGCAGCGGCCGGGCCCTCCCAGATCGGACCGCAGTCGTTCTCGACGATCGCGCCGGGCTGGCCGATCCAACGCAAGGAGACGAGGATGCGGAGCACATCGACAGGCTGCGAGGCCGGCGACGCCGCGACCGCAAAGTCGCGTGGCCGCAGCACGAGGGCGGCGGCCTCCGCATCGTCATCGAGGGCCGCTCCGCGGGCGTCACCTTCGGCCGCGGGTTCATCGAGCGAGTCAAGTCCCCCAACGTCCAATAGCGCGAACACAAGGCCGATCGGGGTGAGCACCAGCAGCGCGATGACCGGTCCCTTGAACGACCAGGATGCGGCCCAGAAGCGCCGCCAGGCGTTGCTCGATTCGAATCGTGGCCGTCTGTCCATTCGATCGCCTTGCGTGCGGCCGGCAGTCGGAGTGGGTGTGGCGCCGCCGCTTCGCGACGAAGGTACTCGCCCGCCGCGGCGTGCTCTACCCCCGAGGCCCGGGCGTGCGGCTCGAGGCCGCGCCTTCCGCGGGGCGGCGCCAGAATCTGCGAGTGGTGTGCGTGAGCGAATGGACGAGGCGTTTGGTGAGGAAGAGCACGACGTCGTCATCGACGCGCACGGGCTCGCCCCACTGCAGGTGACGGCGATCCGAGGTGACGCGGCCGGCGGGGATGCAGCCGCGGACGACGTACATCCGCTGGGCGGGACTGTAGTCCGGGTACATCCCGACGCCAATGCCGATCAGCGGGGAGACCGCCACCACCCTCGCCCCGGCCTCGTCCGCCAACGCAGAGGCGATCCCCTGGCGCCGAAGCGCCGGCAGGACGTTGAGGTCCGTCACCTCCGGGATTCCCTCGCTGCGGAAGGGCTCGTACGGAGGCTGTCCCTTGATCGTGAGGTAGCCAGCAAGGGCGTCTTCCCCGGTGGCGACGAGGACCACCCGCTCTCGCGCCGCCTGCTCTCTGAGGTAGCGCTCGTACTGTGACGGCGGCGGCGGCTTGACCCACCCGAGCGCGCCGAAGGGGGCGGAGATCACCGGCGGGTCCTCCGAAGCGAGCAGGCGGATCCGAAGGCCGGGCAGCATGAGGCGGAGCACTGCCCTCGAGACTCGATCGGAGCGCCGCAACAGGGCGTGGCTCCCTGCTCCCACCGGCGCCGGGAGCTCGCTCGGCGAGCGGTACACTGACCAGGAGGCGCGCGTGCTGGTGCGCCGGTAGGGGCGCCGTGCCGGCCAACACGTCTACCGGGCCCTATCTCGCGGCCGCCGTGCAGCGCGCGCCCGTCTACGGCGATCTGGAGGCGGGTGTGAAGCTCGCCGTGGCGACGGTCCGCGAGGCGGCCAAGGAGGGGGCGCGGCTCATCGTCTTCCCCGAGGCCTGGCTCCCCGGCTTCCCCTACTGGTGCACCGAACAGCGACCAGCCGCGTCCGTCCGCAGCCTCTTCCAGGCGCTTACTGCGAGCAGCGTCGAGATCCCCGGACCTGAGCTCGAGGCGATCGGCCGCGCGGCGAAGCGGGCCAAGGCGACGGTCGTCATCGGCGTGACCGAACGGGCGGGCGGCACGCTCTACAACACTCTCTGCTACCTGGGCGCCGATGGGGCGCTTCTGGGGAGCCACCGCAAGCTCGTTCCGACCCTCTCCGAGCGCACCGTCTGGGGCATGGGCGATGGCTCCGACCTCGACGCCTACGAAACGCCCGTTGGCCGCCTCAGCGGCCTGATCTGCTACGAGCACCAGATGGCCCCGGCTCGCTATGCCCTCGCGGGCCTGGGAGTGGCCGTGCACGCTTCGGTGTGGCCCGGCTACCCCTCGCTCGACGCCATCATCGATGCCGCCACACGCCACCTCGCCGTTGAGAACGCCTGCGCCGTCGTGGTCGCGCGCGAGGTGATGTCCGCGGAGCGCCTGCCTCCAGGAACGCCCTTCGCCGAGCATCCGCGAATGTGGCAGATGACGGGCGGGAGCGCGATTATCGCGCCCGGCGGGAAGTACCTCGCCGAACCCGTGTACGAAGAGGAGACGATCGTCTACGCCGAGATCGATCCGGCGGACGTGGTTGAGGCGAAGCGCTGGGTGGACGCGGTCGGTCATTACAGCCGGCCCGATGTCTTCCGCCTCCACTGGGATCGTAGCCCGAAGCCGCCGATCGTTCACGAGTAGGCGTGGGGCTCTCGGGGATGGGCGGAGCTCCGGTGCGCATCGCCGGCGTCTGGGTTGAGCACGAAGGCCGAGTCTTGCTGCTGCTGCGGCGCGGCTACGGTCGGGCGGAGGGGGCCTGGGTGCCGCCGGGGGGCCACGGGGAGGCTGGAGAGTCGTCTGTCGCTGCCGCCATTCGCGAGACGTACGAGGAGACGGGGATTCGGATTTCGGAGCCCCGCCTCCTGCACACGTTCGATTGGCCGACGACGGGCTGCGGCGGGTGTTCCAGTACCTCGCGACGGCACAGAGCTCGCTGGTGACTCTCTCCGAGGAGCACACGGACTTCCGATGGGTGGCTCCGCGCGACTACGCCCGCGACCACCTCGCCATTCGCCCGGGGGCATCGAGTTCGGCCGACGCTTGGCTGCGCGAGATGCGTCAGGCCGCGGACCTGGTGGCGCAGGCGCTAGACCAGCTGTAGGCCTGGGCATCTCCGCCTACGGCCGACGGCAATAGGCCGTTGGCCAAGAGCCACCAAACGCGCGGCTCCCGCCAAGAGCCAAAAGCGGCCGCAGGCCGCGAGCCAACGGCCAAGAGCCCACCCAGGCGATGTAGAGTTCGCCACCATGCCCGCCGCGCCGCCCCTTGATTTCCGTGTCCTCAACCTTGCGCGCGGCGTCGCCGGCGCTTACGCCACGCGCCTCCTCACCGACCTTGGGGCGCGTTGCTCCTGGTGGCGGTGGAGCGATCCGCGGCCGGGGGATTGGCCACCGAGCGACCTCTTTCGGGCCTACTTCGCGGATGACGTCGAGCTGCGCGAGGAGCGGCTCTCACGGGCCGAGTTGTTGGCGGTCCTGCCTCGGGTGGCGCCTCGCTTCGACCTCGTCATCACCGACTTCGCCCTGCCAGAGCTCGCCGAGGGCGAGCTCTTTGGGCTCCTCCGCCCAACGAACCCCGCGATCGTTGTCGCCAACGCCGACCACTTCGGCCGGAGCGGCCCCTACGCGCGCTGGACGGGCGACGAGCTCACCGACTATGCGATGGGCGGCTATTGGTCGATCGCCGGCGACCCCGAGCACGAGCCCCTGCGCGTCCCCGGCCACCAGGCCCAGTTCCACGCAGGGCTGCAGCTCACCTATGCCGCGCTCGTGGCGCTGCGGCATGCGCGCCTCACGGGGGAGGGGCAGGAGCTCGATGTCAGCGCTGCGGAGGCGATGCTCGGCGCGCACTGGAGCACGACCGTGGCCTGGACGCACGAAGGCCGCGTCTTCATGCGCAACGGCTCGGACCTCGTCCGCGCGAAGGACGGCTGGGTTCACTTCTTCTCGCTCCTCGTCAGTCCGAACGTCCTCGTCCTCCTCGATCGGCCCGAACTCGCCGAGGATCCGCGCTTCGCTACGATCCTCGCTCGTCGCGACCACCTCGACGAGATCACGGCGATCGCGCTCGAATGGTGCGCGACCCGGCCGGTCATGGAGATCGTGGAGAAGGCGCAGTCCCTCCGTGTTGCGGCCACGCCGATGGCCGACGCGGCCCGGCTCCTGAACGATCCCCACCTTGCGCACCGTGGCTACTTCCGGAGCTCGCAGGGGAAGGCGATGCCGGGCCGGCCGTACCAGTGGACCGACCCCTGGGAGACCTCCGTTGTGCCCGCCACGCTCGAGGATGCGCTTGCGGCCCCGCCACCCCCAGCGATCGCTCCCGCCGTTCTTACCCTTGCCGCTGAGACACCTGCGCGCGGGCCGCTCGCGGGGCTTCGGATTCTCGAAGTGACGAACAACTGGGCGGGGCCGATCGCGTGCCGCCACCTCGCCGATATGGGCGCGGAGGTGATCAAGGTCGAGCTGGCGACGAAGCCCGCGACCCGCGGCAGCCACTACGCCGGCCTCGATCCGGGGAAGTACCACTGGAATCGGTCCGGCTACTTCAACCAGATGAACCGCAACAAGCGCGATATCGCGCTCGACCTGTCGACGGCTCGCGGTCGCGATCTGTTCCTCGCGCTCGCTGCGCAGGCAGACGCCGTGGTCGAGAACAACAGCGCGCGCGTCATGCCGAACTTCGGTCTCGCGTACGAGCAGCTCCGGGCCGTGAACCCGCGGCTGGTGATGGTCTCGATCAGCGGCTTCGGCGCTACCGGCGAGCGGCGCGATTGGGTCGCTTACGGCTCGAACATCGAGGCCGCCAGCGGTCTCGCCTCAACGACCGGCTACGCGGGCGATGAGCGCCCCTACCGTACCGGCTCCTTCATCGCGGACCCGATCGCGGGGGCGCACGCCGCAATCGGCGTGGTTGCGGGGCTGGAGCGCCGCGATCGCACGGGCGAGGGCTCGCACCTCGACATGGCCCTCACGGAATCGGCGATGACGTTCATGGTGGCGGCCTTCGCGCATTACCACGATCACGGCGAGGCAATGCCCCGGCGCGGGAATATCGAGCCCGGGGACGCGCCCACGGGCTCCTACCGCGTGGCCGGCCGCGACGACTGGATCGCCATCGCCGTGCGCACGGGGCCGCAGTGGCAGGCGCTCTGCGACCTTGCCGGCTTGGGCGACCTCGCCGCGCTCACGGTTGCCGAGCGTCTGCAGCGGCGTGGCGAGCTCGACGTGCGCGTCGCCGACTGGACCCGCGGTCTGAGCCAGTTCGAGGCCGTCAACGCGCTCCAGGAGCGTGGCGTCCCGGCCGCGCGCATCCTCCATAACTGGCAGCTCCACGCCGATCCGCACTTTCACGCCCGCGGAGCCTTCGTCGACATCGACCACCCCGACACCGGGGTCTACTCGTATCCGGGCTTCATGTGGCGCTTCTCGCTCACGAAGCCGGCCGTGCGCAACGCGGCGCCCCGCTTCGCGGAGGCGAACGACTACGTCTTTGGGCGCCTGCTCGGACTGAGCCCTGAGGAGATCGCCGAGCTCTACGCCGAGGGCCTCACCGCCGCAGAACCGGATGTCCCGAATCCGCCGATGACGCTCCAGCCCCTGACGACCCCTTAGCGGAGCCAAGCGCCGCCGGCCAAGAGCCAAGAGCGAGAAGCCCCGCGTACAATCCCGCCACTTCCCAGGAGGTCCCATGCCGGACTACGAGAACATCCTTTATTCCACCAGCGAGCGGATCGCGCGCATCACCTTGAACCGACCAGAGAAGTTAAACGCCCTCAATCGCGACCTCCGCGGCGAGTTCGTGGATGCCCTGCACGTGGCGGAGCGCGACGACGATGTCACGGTCATCCTCGTCAACGGGGCCGGTCGCGCCTTCTGCGCGGGCTACGACATCACTCCGAACCAGCCCGCAGACGCTCGCGCCGGCATCCTCGTCTCGGAGAAGCACTTCGATAGCTGGACCGACCCGTTCGCGCGTAGTTGCGTGCGGGACTGGATGACGATCTGGGACCTGTTGAAGCCTGTCGTGGCGATGGTCCATGGCTACTGCCTCGCGGGCGGCTCGGAGCTGATGTCGATGTGCGACATCGCCTTCGCCTCCGACGACTGCAAGATCGGCTACCCACCGATGCGCGGCATGACGACGCCGGACGTCATCTACTTCCCCTGGAAGCTGCCGATGGGGCGAGCGAAGTACCTTCAACTGACCGGCAACAGCCTTACCGGGAAGGAGGCGGCAGAGTGGGGCTGGGTCGCAAAGAGCTTCCCCGCGGAGAAGCTGGAGGAGGAGGTGATGCACGAGGTGCGCGCCCTCGCGAGCATCGCCCCGGACCTGCTCGCGGCGAACAAGCTCGCCCTCAACCAGTCGTACGAGATCATGGGAATCCGCACCGCGCTGAACACGGGCCCGCAATGGCATGCGCTCAGTGGGCGGATGCGACCGGGCGCGGGCGAGTTCGGTCGCATTTCGAACGAGCAGGGGCTCAAGGCCGCCCTCGCCTGGCGCGACGAGGCCTTCAATCGCGAAGGATTTAGCCCCTAGGCGAAGCGCGGCGAAGTACGCCTAACGCGGACGATCTTCGGCTCCCGCCCTTGGGAGCGAGCAGGGTCTAAGCTTGCGGTTGCACCATCACCGGGCCGGAGTGATGGTGCACCATGCGCCAGGCCCCGTCCTCGCGGGTGAACACGTTCGTCGCGTAGAGGGCGCTGCCGGAGACGACCTCGCGGCAGAAAACGATCGCGACCTCGCCCAAGAGCGTGACCGTCGCTCCACCCCCGACGATGCGGGGCTGACCCGGGTTGGCGAGGATCGTGTCCCAGCTCTCGAGCACGGCCTCGCGCCCGCTGAGGAGGGTCCTGCCGGGGTGCAGGCAGGTCACGGGCGCGCTCTGCGCCCAGACAGCATCCATCCCGGCGGCGTCGCCGGTAGCGAGTGAACGGTAGAAGGCTTCGTTCGCGACGAGTGCGGCCTGCACCGCTTCTCCTTCGATCCCCGGGCCGGTCACGCGCTCAGGATAGCTGCCCCCGATGCGTTGCTGCCCACCTGGGCAGCGCAGCACCTGCCCGACTGGCGGGTCCGCCCCAACCTTCCGTCTGCCACGCTGGGAGCACGAACCTTTTGGAGGCTCACGAATGAGCGACCCTGGTACCCCCCTCGAAGATCTCTCGAATGCTCTCGCTACGGCAGTGGAGCGAGCTGCCCGCGCGACGGTGCGTGTCGACGCCCGCGCGCGCATCCCCGCCACCGGCATCGTCTGGTCCGACGGCGTCGTCGTCACGGCGGACCACGTCGTCGAGCGCGATGAGGACGTGTCCGTCGGCCTGCCCGACGACGTGGTCGTCGATGCCACCGTGGTCGGCCGCGATCCCGGCTCCGACGTCGTGGTCCTGCGAATCGCGAGCGCGACTCCGGCAATCGCGCTCGCGCCGGACGAGTCGCAGCGTATCGGTAGCCTGGTCCTGGCCCTTGGGCGGCCGGGAGCGGGCGGCCCAGAAGCGTCGCTCGGCGTGATCAGCGCGAGCGGGGGACCCTGGCGAACCTTCCGCGGTGGCCGTGTAGGCGGATCGATCCGCTCCGATACGACGTTCTTCCCCGGCTTCTCGGGCGGGCCGTTGATCGATGTCGAGGGCCGGATGGTGGGCCTGAACAGCTCGCATCTCGGGCGTGGCGCAGGATTGACGGTGCCCCACGCCGCGCTGACGCCGATCGTCGAAGCGCTCCTTGGCGGAGGGCGGGTGCGCCGCAGCTATCTGGGCATCGGGAGCCAAGTCGCGCGCCTGCCCGAGTCGATGGGCGCGAAGCTCGACGGACAGGAGACGGGGCTACTGATCATCACCGTCGAGCCCGAGAGTCCGGCCGGCCAGGCCGGCCTCATGATCGGCGACGTGCTCGTGCGTTTCGGTGGCGCGGCGATCACCGACACCGAGGCTCTGCAGGCGGAGCTCGGCCCCGAACGCGTTGATCAGGCGGTCGCCTTGACCGTTCTTCGGGGGGGAGAGCCGGCCGAGATCGCGGTCACGGTTGGGGAGCGGACCTAGAGTGACAGCGATGACCTCTGCGACGATGGCATCGACGGTTAGCGCGGAGTTGGCGGACCTCGCCGAGAAGCTGCTCCGCAGCCTTGTCGCCGTTCGCGGGAGTGCGCAAGGCCTCGGCTCCGGGCTCGCGGTCGCCGGCGATCTCGTCGTCACGAACGACCACGTTGCTCGAGCCGACGAGGTCGAAGTCGTCGACCGAGCGGATCGAACGCTCGGCGCTCGGGTCATTGCGCGTCTGGAGGAAGCGGACCTCGCCCTGTTACGGGTAGCGGGGGGAGGGCTGGAGCCGGCTACGCTGCGAACCGTCCCGGCGGCCCGCCCCGGCGAGCTCGTCATCGCCGTGGGGAATCCGCACGGCCAACGGGGTGCGGTGACCTTCGGGAACGTTGTCGCTGGTCCTAGGCGATCCGCTGGGGCTCCGTTACCGATCGAAGGGGCGATCGTCGCTGATGTGCGACTCGCCCCGGGTAACTCCGGCGGCCCCTTAGCCGATGCCAGCGGCCGGGTCCTCGGGATTAACGCGATGGTCAGCGGGGGGATGGCGGTGGCTGTGCCCGGCGCTGCCGTCGAGCAGCTGCTGGCGGAAGCCGACGCCCTGGCGGGGCGGGGGTTCTTGGGCCTCACCGGCCGACTCGTGGCCGTCGAGGCGGCCGATAGCGCGGCCGCAGCGCTGCTCGTCAGCGAGGTCGATCCCGAGGGGCCCGCGGACGCAGCGGGGCTCGTTCTCGGCGACGTGATCATCGCGGTGGGAGGGGGGGTATCGCCAGAGCCAGTCGATCGTCAGCTGAGGCGGCTACGGGTGGGCGAAGCGGTGCAGGTGGAGGTGCTGCGAGGCGGCGAACCCCGCAGGTTCAGCGCGATCCCGAGGGCAGCGTGGTTCGTGTCCGGCTCCCAGGGAGCGATCCGCGTCCTGGTGGTTGCGGACGAGCCTTCGGTTCGGGCCGATCTCCAAGCCATGCTCGAAGCGGAAGGTCTGCAAGTGGCCGGGGCCGTCCCATCCACCGGGTCCGAAGGTGCCGCGCTCCCGTCCACGGATGTGGTCGTGATTCGCGTGACCGGCGGCATCGGTGCCGGGGGCGCGATCGAAGCGTTCTCGCACCTCCCAACGGTCTTCCTGCTCGAGCCCGGCGCCACGCCTGGGCCGACCCCTCGCGAGGGCAAGCCCTACGCCTTCCTCAGGAGCGATGCTGACGGCGCGGAGCTCGCAGCGGCGGTGCAGTCGGTTGCGAACGGCCTGATCGTGACGGATCCGCGGCTTGCCGGGCGCGGCGCGTCCACCGCCACCCTGTCGGCCGCGATGGCGGAGCCGCTCACGGGACGTGAACGCGAGGTGTTGGCGCTCGTAGCGGCGGGCCTGCCGAACAAGGCGATCGCGTTGCAGCTCGGGATCAGCGAGCACACCGCGAAGTTCCACGTGAGCCAGATCCTGAGCAAGCTCGATGCGGGCAGCCGCACCGAGGCGGTTACGCGCGCGGCGACCCAAGGGCTTCTCGTCCTCTGACCTTGGACCTTGGCATACGAGGAAGGGCCCGCATTGCGGGCCCTTTCGGTGTGGTTTCGCCGCGGGCGCCTAGCGGGCCGAGCCCGCGGTGATTCCCTGGTCGTAGCGATCCCGAAGCTCGTCTTCGAAGAAGAACTTCTCCTCGCCGAAGGCCGGTCGCAGCTCGTCGAGCCAGGTCGCTGATTCGTCGTAGCGGGCGAAGAAGGGGCGCATCACCCAGTCCGGGTTGCGACCCTGGAGGAAGTTCAGGGCGAGCACCTTCTCGCCCGCAACTTGCGTCGGTCCGAGGACAGCAACCTTGCCGGGATCCGCGGACATGCTCGGTCCCCGGACCGTCCGAGCGAGGCCGCTGACCTGCTGGTAGGCATCCCGGAAGATCTGCCAGGCCCGGACGAGGGGGATCTCGAAGAACTGCTTCGCGCCGGTGTCCCGCGCGACGAACATGTAATACGGGACCATCCCCAGACGTACCTGCTCGCGCCACATCTCGGCCCAGGCGGATGAGTCGTCGTTGATGTTGCGCATCAACGGCGACTGCGTGCGGATCTGGGCGCCGGTCTCGCGGATGCGCGCCACCGCCTCGCGTACCGCGGGGGTGCTGAGCTCTCGCGGGTGGTTGAAGTGAGCCATGATCGACAGGTGCCGCCCAGAGCCCGTGATGCGCCGGAAGAGATCGAGCATGTCGTCGGCGTCGTCGTCGGTGATGAAACGGTAGGGCCAGTAGCCCAGCGCTTTCGTGCCGATACGGATGGTTGTGAGGCTGTCGAGGTCCGCCTCGAGGAGGGGCTCAACGTAGGTACGGAAGCGGCTCGTTTTCATCACCATCGGATCGCCCCCGGTGATGAGGACATCGGAGACGCGTCGATGCTCGCGCAAATAGTCCACGAGGCCTTCGGCCTGCTTTGCCGCGAATTTGAGATCGTCGACGCCGACGAATTGAGGCCAGCGGAAGCAGAAGGTGCAATAGGCGTGGCAGGTCTGGCCGTTGCTGGGGAAGAACAGCACCGTCTCTTCGTACTTGTGCTGCATGCCCTCGAGGCTCTCCTCGTGCAGCATGGGCACGTTGTGCTCGAGTTGGCCGGCGGGGTGGGGGTTGAGGGTCAGACGAATCCTGTTCGCAGCCTCGTCGATAGCCTCGCGAGAGGCGCCGCCTTGGACGAGCGCGGCCATCTCCTCGAAGTGCGCGGGCTGGAGCATGTCCCGTTGCGGGAAAGTCAGCGCGAATATCGGATCGTTGGGGACGTCATCCCAGTTGATCAGCTCGTTCACGACATAATTGTTGGTCTTAAACGGAAGAACGCGGGAGACCACATCGATCGCCAGGCGCTGGTGTTCATTGAGGAGTTCGGTTTGCGGAACGTCGGCGATGTTGTGGCGGGTAATTGCGCGGTACTTGACCCCGTGATCACGCGGTGGCGTGCTGGCGAAGACTGCAGCAGCCGTCAAGGGCTGGCCTCCTTTACACATGCGGCTTCGGTGGAAAGCACCGGCCGCGGTCGAACCGCCCTCGTCCGCGAGTGGGCGAAGGGGCTGGGAAGAGGAGGCCGAGATCTGATGAGTCCCGGGTCCTCCGAACGCCTACGGGGTTAGCTGACGGGTTCGGCGTCGGATTCGCCTATGCGCGTGCCGCGCAATGCACCCCAAACGTTGGGTCCCCCGTTCCCAGACCAGCTGGGATTCGGCCTGCTCAGTATACCATCCGGATACCATCCGGATGGTATACTGAGCCTCACGCCCGAGGGGTGCTCTCCATGCCGGTTTGTGGTTTACGGTCGCGCCGTTACCTCCGTAAAGGCTGCTTCCGTTTTGGTTTCTGGCTCCTTATGGCCGCCTCGGCGCCCATACGTGAAGATGAAAATATCGCCGTCAAGGAGCCAGTGAGGGCTCTTCGTTGCCCACGGCCACTCGGGTCTCCGGGAACACGGCGACGTACGCGAACCAGAACGTCGAACGACTGGGCGCGGGTTCGAGCGAGCGCCCACTGAGCTCGCCGGAAACGGCTCGGCCGCCGAAGTCCCAGGCGCTCGCCGTGCCGGCATCGAGATAGGCGCCACCGTCGTACTCGAACGTGAGCGCGCGCCCGTCACGGGTTGCGAAGTACGCCGCGGCGGTTCCGTCGCTTCGCGAGAAGATAACGATGCGCTCGCCGCCGACCTCATCGTTGAGTGCGATATCCCCCAGCCGCATGGGCGAGTACGTGACGCTCTCACCACCGAACTCGACGCCGAGCACGCGCTCCGCGGGGGCGAGGCGTCCGTCGTTGAAGGCGGCCGGATCGACGGGAAAGGGGGGCCCGCCGAAGCTGAGCTGGAGGGGGTAGTCGGCAAAGGGATCAACCGAGTAGTTGCGGTTGAAGCCGGTATTTCGCGTCAGCACGAGCGTCTCTGGGTGCAGTGACTTCCAGGTACTCCACTGAGCGGTGGTGGAAGCCAGTACCTCTAGCGTCTCGCCCGAGAGCGTACCGACGATGGCCTCGCCGGCCACCTGCCACCAGTAGGAGTTCGTCTCCCAGTCGAACATGACGAGGTCACTGCCGTAGAGCGCGCTCGTGTTCCCGAAACGGAGCGTGCGCGCGCCCAAACGGCGGTCGAAGACCACGCCGCTCCCGCAGAGCGGGCAGTAGCTCACCAGCAAGGGGATACCGTCGATCTCGTCGTTCACGAGCTCGTGGAAGTTGAGAATCTTGTGCGGATAGGCATAGGCCTGCCCGCTCGGCGCCACGTAGCCGAGGACGAGGTCGCCTGCCTCGAGCCAGTCCCCTTCCGCGGCCGGGTCATAGACGCCCTCGTAGAAGGGCGGGATCGCGTTACGGAGTCGCGTGATCGTCCCCTCAGCGACCTCACTCAGGGGTATCGCGCCAAAGCCGAAGGTGTCGAAGTAGACCTCCTCCAGCGGGACCGTGTGCTTGCTCCGGTCGAGGGCGGGCAGGCTGGGAGCGGACGGCGTCGCCGTCGCCGACGCTGTGACCTCGGTTGCTGGTGCGGTCGCCGTGGCCTCGGCTGGAGCAACGGTCGTCGGCGACTGTGCCTCTGTTGTCGGTGTCTCCGCACCATCGGGTGCGCCCCCGCAGGCGAGCGCGATCACGGCCAGCGAGGAGATCCAGAGGCTCAGCGCCCGACTGGGGACGGCCATCGCTCTACGCTCCGTGAGCAGACCGCGCGCCGCTGTGACCGTGGGCACGACGTGCCCGCGCCCGCTCGCTGATCGGCGTTACGGTCTGCCGTACACTCGTAGCAGCTCCTGCTGCCGCGGAAAGACCGATGGCGGCCCCTGGAGGCGCAGGTATGCCCCGAGCGATCTGGAGAGGCGTCATCAGCTTCGGCATGGTGAGCATTCCCATCAAGCTCCTCACCGCGACGGATAGCAAGGACATCGCCTTCCGCCAGCTCCGCCGCGACACGAACACGCGCATCCGCCAGATGCGCTGGGACCCGGTCGAGGAGCGTGAGGTCGCCTACGACGAGATCGTCAAGGGCTACGAATACGCCAAGGACCGCTACGTCGTGCTCGAGGACGAAGACTTCGAGAAACTGCCCCTTCCGAGCAGGCACACGGTCGAACTCACCGCGTTTGTCGCGGAAGCGGAGATCGACCCCATCCACTACGAGAAGTCCTACTACCTGGAGCCGGAGGAGACGGGGATCAAGCCGTACTCGCTCCTCATCCGCTCGATGCAGAAGAAGGGCCTCATTGCGATCGCGAAGATCGCCATTCGCAACAAAGAGCGGCTCTGCGCTCTGCGGCCGCGCGGCGATCAGCTCATCCTGGAGACGCTCCTGTTCCCCGACGAGATCCGGGAACCGGAAGCGATCGCCGTGGCCGAAGTCTCCGATGCGGAGATGGAGATGGCGGCGGCGCTCATCGAGATGCTGGAGGGCCCCTTCGACCCGTCCCAGTACCGAGACGAGTACCGCGAGGCGCTGATGGCGATGATCACCGCGAAGCTGGAGGGTGAGGAAGTGGTCACGCCCGAAGCCCCGACGGCTCAGCCCGCGGTCGACCTCATGGCGGCGCTGCGGGCGAGTGTGGAGGCGGCGAAGGCGCGTAAGGGGGGCGGCGAAGCCCCGGCGGACGAGGCGAAAGAGGAAGCCGTTGCCGCTGCAGAATAGCCGGCATGCGTACCGTCGACCGATCACGCCCTGAGGGGTCCGGAACGCACGTCCCTAGTTCGTGTGGCGCGCCAACGCCTGGGGTTCGGCGCAAACCATCGCAAGGGACACCATGACCGGCGCGTTGGAAAAGTATCGGGAGAAGCGGGATTTTGAGGTCACGCCCGAGCCCGCGGATAGCGTTCCGGAAGGGCGCGCCGGGCCGCTGACGTTCGTGGTCCAGAAGCACTCGGCGCGGCGCTTGCACTACGACCTGCGGCTCGAGGTTGGCGGTGTGATGAAGTCGTGGGCGGTGCCTCGCGGCCCCTCCGCCGACCCCAGCGTGCGGCGCCAGGCGATCATGACCGAGGACCACCCCATCCCCTACTCGGCCTTCGAGGGGGTGATCCCGAAAGGGAAATACGGAGCTGGTCACGTGATCGTCTGGGACGCCGGCACGTACGCCCCGGACGAGAAGCGGGCGCTGAGCTTCACGGACCGGGAAGCGGCGGAGGAGGCGATGGAAGCGGCGATTGCGGCCGGGAAGATCTCGTTCCACCTGCGCGGGCGCAAGCTCAAGGGCTCCTGGGCCCTGGTCAAGACGAAGAGCGACTGGCTCCTGCTCAAGCACAAGGACGCAGCCGCCGATCGGGCCCGTGATCTCAGCGCGGAGGATCGCTCGGTAGTGTCCGCGCTCAGCCTCGAGGACCTCAAAGAAGGCCGCCTGCCGCGGCACCGCGAGGAGCCATCCGACTACACGCCGGCGGCGCTCACGGGAGCTACGGCTGCAGCGATTCCGGCTTCACTCGCCCCGATGCTGGCTAGTGCGGACCGCTCGCCGTTCTCGAATCCGGACTGGCTCTTCGAGCCGAAGCTCGACGGCATTCGGGCCGTCGCCCACGTCGAGAACGGGGAGGTCGACCTGCGCTCGCGGCGCGGGAACGCGATCGCGGAGAAATACCCCGGTGTAACTGCCGCGCTCGCGGCCCAGCCCGTCTCGGCGGCCATCTTCGACGGCGAGGTGGTCGCCTTCGACGAGCGGGGCGTGCCCTCGTTCGAGCTTTTGCAGCAACGCATGAACCTCGGCGGCGCGATCGACATCGCCGCGGCGGAAGGTCGCGTCCCGGTGATGTTCATGGCCTTCGACCTGCTCCATCTCGACGGCTACGACCTCACGGCGGTGGCCCTGGAAGAGCGCAAGGAAGCGCTCGCCCGAGTTCTGCTCCCCGGGGGTGCAATCGCCCTCGTCGAGCACTTCGATGCGACCGGGGAGGAGGCCTACGCCGCGGCTGTCGCCCTCGGTCTGGAAGGCCTCGTGGCGAAGCGCCGAGCCAGTCACTACCTGCCCGGCAAACGCTCCGACAACTGGATCAAGCTCAAGGCACGCCTGACCGACGAGTTCGTCGTGGCCGGCTTCACGCGGGGCGAGGGGGCACGCGAGTCCACATTCGGTTCGATCCTGCTGGGTAGCTCTGCGGCGGATGGCAGGCTCAGCTACCGCGGGCGCGCCGGCAGCGGCTTCAGCGACGCCCTGCTCGTGGAGCTGTACGCCCAGCTGGCTCCGCTGGTCGTTGAGGCTTCGCCGTTCGCCGAGCCCATTCCGGAGGCTGAGCTGGCGACGTTCGTTCGGCCGGACTTCGTTGCCGAGATCGAATATGCCGAGGTCACCTCGGCAGGCGTTCTCCGCGCTCCTGTTTTCAAGCGATTGCGGCCGGACAAGGCGCCCGAGGAAGCGACCTTCATCGGGCGCCCGGCTGACGAGGCCCCACCAGCGGTCTCTTCGCTTGCGCCCGATATCGAGTCCGTGCTGAGCCAACTCGAGTCCCCGGACCAGGAACTGCGACTCGCCGTCGGTGCCGCGGAAATCCCGGTCACGAATCTGGAGAAACCGCTCTGGCCCGGGTTTGGCGATCAGCGGGCGCTCACGAAGCGCGATCTGTTGCGCTATCTCGCCGGTGTCGCGCCGCTGATCCTGCCGCACCTGCGGGATCGGCTGGTCACGTTGACGCGCTACCCGAACGGCATCGATGCGCCCTACTTCTATCAGAAGCACTCGGAGGCGGCCCTCCGGGAATTCGTCGAAACCGTTCCGATGCATTCGGACGGTGCCGGCGGCGAAAAGGGTTTCCTGCTCTGCAACAACCTCGCGACGCTCCTCTGGCTCGGCCAGCTCGCGAACCTGGAGTTCCACGCGACGATGGCGCGCGCTGTGACCGAGCCCGACGCGCGGGGCCTGCCGACCACGTTCACCGGCTCGAAGGAGAGCGTCGAGGCGTCGGTCCTGAACTACCCCGATTTCCTGCTCTTCGACCTCGATCCGTACATCTACGCGGGCACTGAAGCCGCGGGCGAGGAGCCGCAGCTCAACCGCAAGGCGTTCGCAAAGACGGTCGAAGTGGGTCGCTGGCTCAAGGAGATTCTCGATGCGGCCGCGCTTTCGTCGTACGTGAAGACTTCGGGGGCGACGGGGCTGCACATCTACGTCCCGATCGTTCGCCAGTTCCCCTACCCCGTGATTCGCTCGCTCTGCGAGACGATCGGGGGCGAGCTGCTCGCGCGCCATCACGAGGACGTCACACTCGAATGGGTCTCCGAGAAGCGCAGGGGCAAGATCTTCCTCGACGTGAACCAGAACGCGCGTGCGAAGAACGTTGCCGCCATCTTCTCGCCGCGAGCGAGGCCCGGCGGGCCCGTCTCCGTCCCGGTCCGTTGGGACGAGCTCGACGACCTCTACCCCACCGACTTCACCCTCCTCACGGCGCCCGCGCGCTTCGCGCAGACCGGCGATCTGTGGGCGGACATGCTCGAGTCGAAGCAGGATCTGACGACGCTCCTCGGGCTCGACGCGTGACCTCGAGGGCTTGCGAGGAGGCGTCGCTGGGCGCACCATGGCGAACATGCGTTCGATGCTCACGGAGCCCGTGAGATGAGCCAGTCTGCGAGCGCGCCCCGGCCTGAGCGTCCCGTCGCGCGCCTCTTCGAGCTTCGCGGCCGCGACCGACGCGAGGCGATCGAAATCGTGCAGCGGGCGCTTTCCGACGCGGGTTACGAACCACGCGACTGTGTCGAGGTGCTCGGTGGCGCCTTCGTGAGCGCGGCCGTGCGCCGCTACTGGGTCGAGGGGCTCAGCCCCGCCGAGGCGCACGAACGGCTTCGGGTCGAGGACCCGGAGCTGGCGCGCGCGATCGAAGCCCTCGCCCCGTTGCTGCTCGAGCGGGCCGAGGCGCGCAGTGAGGGCGATGCGGCGCTTGCCGCCGTGGCGATGCTGCTGGCGTCTTCGGATCCCGAGGCGATGCCCTAGACTGCCCGCCGCGACAACGGCGAGACCCAAGTGGGTCTCGCAGAATGAGTTCGCCGCCACCGCGTGGCGGACGAGCTGTTCGGCCACAGGAGTTGAGTGACCATGACCTACCCCAACCCCGATCCCCTCGTCGAGACCGACTGGCTCGAGGCGCACCTCGAAGATCCGGATGTGCGGGTGCTTGAAGCCACCGTCTTCCTCCGCCCGCCGGGCCCTGACGCGGATCGCCGTTCGTACATCCGCGAGAGTGGGCGTGCGCAGTGGCTGGCAGAGCATATTCCCGGTTCCGCGTTCGCCGATCTGATCGATGATCTGTCGGACCCGGATGCCAGCTTGCCCTTCATGATGCCGAGCGCTGAGCGCTTTGCGGCAGGTATGGGCGCGCTGGGGGTGAGCAACGCGACGCGGGTGATCTGCTACGACCGCGCCGCTGGTATGTGGGCCGCACGCCTCTGGTGGATGCTGCGCGCCTTCGGTATGGAGGACGCCGGTGTTCTCAACGGTGGCTGGCAGAAGTGGACGGCGGAGAGCCGCGCCACCTCCGATCTGCCGCCGGCGTACCCGCCCGCGGAGTTCGCTGCGCATCTGCAGCCGGAGCTCATCGCGGACCGCGCGGAGGTGCTGGCGGCGACGCAGGACGGGGCGGCGTGCGTCGTGAACGCGCTCTCCGCCGAGCAGCACGCCGGGACGGGCTCAGCTCCGTACGGCCGGCCGGGGCGAATCGCGGGGAGCGTGAACGTGCCCGCCACCTCGCTCGTCGATCCCGAGACGCACGCCTTCCTGCCCGCGGGCGAGCTCCGCCAGCGCTTCAGCGCCGCGGGCGCGCTCGACGGCGGGCGCGTGATCACGTACTGCGGCGGGGGCATCGCCGCCGCCAGCGATGCGCTGGCGCTCACGCTCCTGGGTGCAGCGAACGTCGCGCTCTACGATGCGTCGCTGTCGGAGTGGGCGCGCGACCCCTCCCTGCCGATGGAGCGCGACGGAGGCCGCTAGGCGGTCTTCGCGCCCGCGACGATGTCCTCGACGACGGCTGGGTCAGCGAGCGTGGTCACGTCTCCGACGTTCTCCGGCTCGCCCTCGGCGATTTTGCGAAGGATGCGCCGCATGATCTTGCCCGAGCGCGTCTTGGGCAGGCCCGGCACGAACTGGATCTGGTCGGGGGTGGCGATGGGGCTGATATCGGTCCGCACCGCCTGGCGCAGTTCGCGCTCGAGCTCGTCCGAGCCCGACCACCCCTGGTTCAGGATTACGTAGGCGTAGATGCCCGTGCCCTTCACCTCGTGGGGGTAGCCGACGACCGCGGCCTCGGCGCAGCTATCGTGCCCGACCAGCGCGCCCTCGATCTCGGCGCTGCCGAGTCGATGGCCGGCGACGTTGAGGACATCGTCGACGCGGCCGGTGATCCAGTAGTAGCCGTCCTGGTCGCGGTGGCAGCCGTCGCCCGTGAAGTACTTCCCCGGATAGGTCGTGAAATAGGTTTCGATGAACCGCTGGTGGTCGCCGTAGAGGGTCCGCATCATGCCCGGCCAGGAGGCGGTCATACAAAGCCGCCCGGTGACGCTGTTGCCCTCGATGACGTTGCCGGCCTCGTCGACGATTGCCGGCTCCACGCCGAAGAACGGGAGCGAGGCCGATCCGGGCTTCATGTCGTTCGCGCCGGCGAGGCCCGTGATCATGTGGCCGCCCGTTTCGGTCTGCCAGTAGGTATCGACGACCGAGCAGCGGCCCTCGCCGACGACGTTGAAGTACCAGCGCCAAGCCTCGGGATTGATCGGCTCGCCGACCGTGCCGAGCACGCGCAGGGTCTTGCGGCTGTAGCGCTTCACCGGCTCGTCGCCGGCCGCGGCGATCGCCCGAATCGCGGTGGGGGCGGTGTAGAGGATGGTGATGCCCAGCCGGTCGACCATGTCCCAGTAGCGTCCAGCGTCCGGGTAGGTGGGAATCGACTCGAAGATCACCGAGGTCGCGCCGTTGGCGAGGGGGCCGTAGACGATGTAGCTGTGTCCGGTGACCCAGCCGACATCGGCCGCGCAGCAGTAGATGTCTTCGTCACGGCAATCGAAGACGTAGCGGTGCGAGAGCATGGTGTAGAGGAGATAGCCGGCCTGGGTGTGGAGGACGCCTTTCGGCTTCCCGGTGGAACCGGAGGTATAGAGGATGAACAGCGGATCTTCCGAGGCGAGTTCCTCCGGGTCGCATTCGGTCGACTGGCCTGCAAGGAAGTCGTCCCACCAGACGTCGCGACCATCGGTCATGGGCACTTCGCCGGAGCCGCGTTTGTAGACGATCACGAATTCGACGCTCGCGCCACCCTGCTGCAGTGCTTCGTCGACGTTCGTCTTCAGGGCCACGGGGCGGCCGCCGCGCCGTCCCTCGTCCTGCGTGATGATGGCTCTGCAGGTCGAGTCTTCGACCCGATCGACGATCGATCGTGGGCTGAAGCCGCCGAAGATGACGGAGTGCACGGCGCCGATACGCGCGCACGCCAGCATGGCCACGGCCAGCTCCGGGACCATGCCCATGTAGATGGCGACACGATCACCCTTGCCGACGCCACGGGCGCGCAGTGCGTTGCCGAGGCGGCCGACTTCGTCCGCGACCTCACGGTAGGTGAGGCTGCGGTTCTCTCCGGGTTCGTCCCCCTCCCAGAGGAACGCCACCTTGTCGCCGCGCGCGGCGAGATGGCGGTCGAGGCAGTTGGCGCTCACGTTCAGGGTGCCGCCTTCGAACCAGGCGATGCGCCCGGTCGTGAAGTCCTCTTGCACCACGGTCTCGAATGGCTTCAGCCAATCGAGGTTCTCGTTCGCTTGCTCCGCCCAGAACGCCTCCCGGTCTTCGATCGAGCGGCGGTGCAGTTCGACGTAGGCGTCCTGCGACTGCACGAGGGCGCCGTCCCGCACGCGGGCCGGCGGCGGGTAGGCCTCTGTCACCGGTAGTCCGATATCGCTCGTTGCGTCGCTCACGTCAGGCCTCCCTCGGGCACCGCCCGGCGGTGCGGTGGCGTCCCGGGGATTCTACCGGCGCGCGCGGTCGAGGGAGGCGGCGGAAGCGGGGCCGGAGGGCGGATCTTGGGGTGGGGCGCTCAGGCGGCCTTGTGGTAGAAGCCCGTCGCAGCGGAGACGAGGCCGTAGTCCCCGGGGTGGGCCAACATCTCACTGCCCCCGACGAACAGCAGGCCACCGGGCCTGAGCGACGCGGCGAAGCGTTCGTGAATTCGCATCTTCGCCTCGTCGGTGAAGTAGATGACGACGTTCCGGCAGAGGACGAGATCGAGCTCGGTCGGGTAGTCGTCGTTCAACAGGTCGTGGTGCCGGAACGTCACCTGGCGCTTCAGCGCGGCGCGCACGAGGTAGCGCTCACCATCGAATTCGAAGTACTTCTCGAGCAGCGCTGACGGAACGGAACGTACGTCGGCGGGCGAGTAGCTGCCTTCACGAGCCTGGCTGCGGGCGCCGAAGTCGACATCGGTGGCGAGGACGGAGTGGTGGGCGTCGGGCGAAAGTTCCTGGAGCAGGATGGCGAGCGTATAGGGCTCACAGCCGATCGAGCAGCCCGCGCTCCAGAGCTTCAAGCGAGGCCGCTCGGCCAGCAGCGCGGGGAAATGGACCTGACGCAGCTCCTCGAAGCGATCGGGCTGGCGGAAGAACTCGCTCACGTTGATGGTGAGGGTGTGGCGGATCTCTTCGAGCACCGCATCGTCACGCAGGGCGCGCGAGAAGTCGGGCCAGTCTGCCAACTTGAGGCGCCGCATCAGGGTCGCGAGACGACGCTTCATCTGCGGTTCCCGGTAATGAGCCAAGGGGATACCGATAGCGCCCTCGAGCTTCCGCTGGAACGCCTGCCAGGCGGCGTCGTCCGGCGCCCGTTCCGCGCTCACCGTGAGGCCCCGATCCTTGCCAGTTTCATCAGCTCGGCTGCCACCCGCTCGATTGGCGCCTCGATGGCCCGTTCCGCTTTCTCCTTGGCAACGCGAGGCATGCCGTAGACGACGCAGGTCTCTTCGTCTTGCACGACCACATGGCCGCCCGCGCGCTCGATCGCGACGCAGCCTTCGGCACCGTCCTGCCCCATCCCCGTCAGGATTGCGACAGAGGCCTTGGTTCCGATCACGCGGCAGCGATATCGACGACACCGGCGCGTACGCCTCCGGGTTGCGCGCGACGCTCAACTAGCCCAGGAAGCCTCAACTCCGCGGCCGGTGCGGCCGACGATCCGGTGGGGACGCGCGCGCCCATCCACCTCAGGGGGCGAAGCGTTGGCGGCGGCCTCTGGAGTCCTCGCGAGGAGCGTTCGGATGTCACTGGCGAAGGTCACGGTCGAACAGGCGGCCGAGGAGACGTCGAGTTCGCGGAGGGTGCGGCTCGAGCTGGTCGCGCCCTTCATCGAGGCGGCGGCGGACGTAATCAAGAAGGAGCTGGGCGAGACCGTGGGCAAGGGGCGAATCCACCGGGTGCGTTCGCCGCGCACGAGTGGCGAGGTGAGCGCGTTGGTCGCGGTCACGGGCGGCCTTTCCGGTATCGCCGTTTACTCCATGTCCCTGGAGATGGCGCGCACCATCGCCAGCGCGATGATCGGCGAGCCGGTGGCGGAGTTCGACGAGATGGCGCAGAGCGCGATCGCTGAGTTGGCGAACGTGGTCACCGGGCAGGCCGGGATTCGGCTCGAGCGCAACGGTTACCGGACGGACATGTCGCCGCCCGCGCTCCTCGTCGGTGCGGGGAGCACGATCGCGACTTTCGACCTGAGCCGGCTCGTGGTTCCACTGGTGCTCAGCGGTGGGCAGTTCAACATCGATATTGCCGTGAAGGCGTCTCCCTAGCGGTCGCTGGGCCGCTTGCGGTCACTCGCGTAAGATGTGGGGCGATGAGTTCCCGAAGGCCCCGGCGACAACGCCGACGTCCGCGCGAGCGCGCCTCCACCCTCCCCCGACCGGTCGCGAGCGAAGCTGCGGAGGCTGCGAATCAGCCGGTGGGCGCGCAGACGCCGCGGCTTGCGGCGAACACGCGACCCGAGCACCACGTGGGGGCCGACTACCGCTACGTGCGCAAGGACCTTGTGACGATCGCCATCGTCGGTACGCTCACGCTCGCCTTCGTGCTGGTTGCGGCCGCCGTCTCGTAGGTCCGCCTCCCAGACCGGTCATGGAGTTCCCGCGGCACGAGAGGGCCGAGCCGTGCGCGCAGTGCGAGGATCGGGGCAGGGCCGCGGAAGGCGACGGGCCAGCGGCAGCTAGCGCAGGTTCTGATAGGCGAAGTAGACGGCGATCCCAGCAGCGACGAGTCCCCAGAGCGCGAAGCGGAAGTCGATGAAGACGATCTGCAGGCCCCAGGCGATGGCGATTCCCCCGATCGCGAAGCCGACAACGGCTGGCCCGCGTTTCCCACCCGTGGCGAACTCCATGAGCCGGGTGAAGACATAGCCCAGCCCGGCACCGATGAAGATCGAGAAGAAGCCGAAGGTGAAGGGAAGGAGGATGAGGGCCCAGACCAGGCCCATGGCGATTCCGCCGACGACGGCCGCTACCCCAGCGCGCAGCAGGTGCGCCGTCGAGAGCACGTACATCGGCGTGCGCTTGATCCGGGCGCAGTCGCGACAGCGGGCGCCCACGGGCGTCTGGACGAGACAGGAGGGGCAAATCGCAACCTCACAGCGGCTGCACTGGAGCGCGGTCTCGACCCCAGGGTGTCTGGGGCACTCCACGATTTGGGCCATTGTCGCCATGCTAGCAGACCCCCTTTCCGCCTCCCCCGACGGCAATTTCGCTCTCTTCAGGCTAGCCGCTGGAAGGTAAAGATGGCGGCGATTCGGTCCCTGCTCGCTAGGGCTCTAGGTCCGTGCGTTGGGGCGTGGGGCTCAGGTCGTGGGGCTGTCGACAAGCGCGAACGAGATCGTTCCTTCAGCGACCACCGCGTCATCGACGCGCGCCTCGACCGTCCCCCGCCCCACCGGCCCCCGCATCCGTTGGAGCACGAACGTGAGAAGGAGTTGATCGCCCGGAACGACCGGCCGGCGGAAGCGCATCTTTTCGATCCCGCCGAACATCGGCGTCTTGCCCATGTGGTCGACATCCTTGAGGAGGGTGATGGCGCCGACCTGAGCCAGGGCTTCGACGATGAGGACGCCCGGCATGACCTTGCGGCCGGGGAAGTGCCCTTCAAAGAACCACTCGTTCGCGGTCACGCTCTTCAGTCCGACGCCACGGACGCCCGCCTCCAGCTCAAGCATCCGGTCGACGAGGAGGAACGGGTAGCGGTGGGGGATGACGCGCTCGATCTCGTCGGCGCCCATATCGATGTCCATCAAGCCGCTCCCGCAAGGGCGAGTCCCGGTACTGCGCGCGATTCGAGGAAGGCCACGAACGCGTCGACCGCTCCATCGGGGAAGGGGATTTCGCCGATCTCGCGGTCGTCGGGGTTCCCCAGACCGTGGTAGTCGCTGCCGCCCGAGGTCGCGAGGCCGAGCTCCGTGGCGAGCGCGCAATGTGCTGCGACCGTGTCGGCGTCGTAGTGCTTGTAGTGCGCTTCGAGCCCGTCGAGGCCAAGCGCCGCGAGCGCTCGTACAGGATCCTCGTAGGGCTCGCCCAGAAAGATGGGATGGGCGGCGAACGCGACCCCAGCGGCTTCGTGAACCAGTGCGATCGCCTCCGCTGGGCTGAGGCGATCGCGCGTGACGTGGCCGGGTTTGCCGTCGCCTAGCCACTGGTCGAAAGCGTCCGCCACGCTCGCAATGTGACCAGCCTCGACGAGCGCCCGGGCCACGTGCGGCCGGCCCACGCTCGCCGCGCCTGCGATTTCCAGAACGCGCTCGGCATCGATAGCGAGGCCGTGACTCGCGAGCGTGCGCACGATTCGTTTCATGCGGCCGACGCGGCCCTCGCGTTGCTCGCTCAGATACGCCTGCAGGGGCGCGTGGGCGAGGTCAAAGCCGAAGCCGAGGAGGTGGGCATCGACCCCGTCGAGGTCGACGCTCAGCTCGATACCCGAGATGAGCTGCACGCCCGCGTGCTCTGCGGCGGCGCGCGCTTCAGCAAGGCCCTCGGTGGTGTCGTGATCGGTGAGCGCAAGGATGCGCACACCGTTCGCGGCTGCAGTTTCCACGACCCACGTGGGGCTGCGGACGCCGTCGGAGGCGGTGCTGTGCAGGTGGAAGTCGCCAGTTGCCATTCTGGGTAGCGGGTGCGGGGGCCTAGCGGGCGAACTCGGTCGCGCGCGTTTCGCGCACAACGGTCACCTTGATCTGGCCCGGATAGTCCACGCTCTCCTCGATCTTCTGGCTGACATCGCGCGCGATCCTCATCGACTGGAGGTCATCGATTTGGTCAGGTTTGACGATGATTCGAAGCTCGCGCCCCGCTTGGATGGCGAAGGCTTGCTCGACGCCGGTGAAGCCCTTGGCAATCTCTTCGAGCGTCTGCAGGCGCTTGACGTAACTGTCGAGGGATTCGCGGCGGGCGCCTGGGCGGCCGCCGCTGATCGCGTCGGCCATCTGCACGACGACGGCCTCGACGGTCGAGGGCTCGACCTCCTCATGGTGCGCTTCGATGCAGTGAGCGACCTCATCGCGGACGCGGTAGCGCCGGGCGATATCCGCGCCGATAAGGGCGTGGGTGCCCTCGACCTCGTGGTCGACGGCCTTACCCAGGTCGTGGAGGAAGCCGCCCGCGCGGGCGATATCTTCGTCGGCGCCGATCTCACGGGCGATCATCGAGGCGATGTGGGCAGTCTCGATGGAGTGGCGCATGACGTTCTGGCCGTAGCTCGTGCGGTAGCGGAGACGGCCGAAGACCTTCATGACCTCGGGGTGGAGGTTGAGGACGTCGGCCTCCTCGGCCGCGGTGTCAGCGGCCTCGGCCATCGTCGTCTCGACGTTCCGCTGAGCCTTGGTGACCGCTTCCTCGATGCGGGTGGGATGGATGCGGCCATCCTGGACCAGCCCGGCGAGGGCCACGCGAGCGACTTCTCGCCGCACGGGATCGAAGGAGCTGACGGTGATGGCGTCGGGCGTGTCGTCGATGATGAGGTCGACGCCGGTGGCCGCTTCGATCGCGCGGATATTGCGCCCTTCGCGGCCGATGATGCGCCCCTTCATATCGTCGCTGCCGATGGGAACCACCGAGACGGTGGTCTCGGCGGTCACCTCGCCGGCGAAGCGTTGAATGGCGGTGGCGATGACCTTGCGCGCGCGCTGGGCGCCCGTCGCCTCGGCCTCGCGCTCCATCTCCCGAACGCGGCGACTCGCTTCCTCGCGGATCTCGTCGTCGATCGCCGCGAGCAACTGCTCGCGCGCTTCTTCGCGGCTGAGGCCGCTGACGCGAGCGATTTCGTGGACTTGCTCCTCGCGCAAGCGATCGATCTCGTCTTCGGATTCGCTGAGCGCCTGTGCGCGCTCGCGCATGCTCGAGTCGCGCTCGTCAACACCTTCGACCTTGCGGTCGAGGTTCTCTTCGCGCTGCGTCAGCCGGTTCTCCGTCCGCGAGAGCTCTGAGCGCCACTCGCGGATATCGGCTTCGGCGTCGTTGCGGAGTTTCAGCGTCTCCTCTTTGGCCGCGAGCTCGAGCTCACGGCTGTTCGTTTCGGCCTCAGCGAGGACCCGTCGGGAATCCTCCTCCGCCTGCTGCAGCGATGTCTGCACGGAGCGGCGACGCAGGGCATAGCCCACGCCAAACCCGATCAGTACCCCCACGAGGCCGGCGATCACGGCAAGTATCGCCGCCATGTTGGTGCTCCAAACGAATCGCGAATCGCGACGTAGTCTTCCTGAAGCGGCAAAGGCCGCCTACCGGCCCGATGGTACGGGCGGTGCGGCGAAGCCGTCAAAGCATTCGCGGCGAGCGGCGTCGGCATCGCGCGGCGCCAAGCGCAGCTTCGGCGCCGGGCGATGCCGACGCCGCCTGACTCCTTCGGCTCAGTCGCCTTCGGCTTCGGCCGAGACTTCCTCCCAGACGATGCGCGTGGCTTCAGCGATCTCGCCGTAGCCGATCCCGCGCCGCCCGAGGAAGCCCGCCAGGCGCTTGCGAAAGGCTTCGAAATCGAGGCCGCTGAGTCGCGGGGCGCGCTGGCGGGCGAGCGCGAGTGCGGTTTCGCCGTCGTCCGTGCCTTCAGTGGCGCTCTCGATGATCTCGGCCGCGACCCCCCGCCCCCGCAACTCTTGGCGCAGCAGCCGCCGTCCGCGGGGGGCAAGCGTGGCGCGATCCTGAACCCACGAGCGTGCGAACGCGTCGTCGTCAAGGAGCCCTGCGTTCCGTAGCCGTGCGATCTCGTGATCGATAACAGCTGGCGTCAGGCCCCGCATTCGTAGCTTCCCTGCCAGCTCGCGTTCGCTGCGGGCGCGATGCGAAAGTAGGCGCAGCGCCCCCTCGTGGGCGGCGACACGCTGTTCCTCCTCGTCGATCTGGGCGAGGGAGGTCGCGTCGAGCAGGGCGCCCTCGACGAGACTCGCACGCGCGACGGTCTCCGCGCGGAGCGCGAGGGTCTCGCCATCGTCCGTGGCAACATCGGCTCGGCCCCGCGAGCGACGGGTGATTCTGGTTATCCGGGGCGCGTGGTCTGCGGGCATGGCGCCCGCTAGCTGCCACCGACGGCGGCCGGCTCCGCGAGCGCCGGCTCGGCATCGACCGCTGCGGGAGCTTCCTCGTCGGCGGGGGGCTCGATAGGGGGACTGCCGTCGGTCATCGCCTCCGACGATAGACCCGCCGCGCTGCGGAGGTCGCGCTCGATCTCTTCGAGGATGTCGACGTTTTCGTGGAGGAACGTCTTTGCGGCTTCGCGGCCCTGACCGATGCGCAGATCGCCGTAGCTGTAAAACGCTCCCGACTTGGTGAGGATGCCGCTTTCGGCCCCGAGGTCGACGACATCGGCGGTGCGGCTAATCCCGCGCGGGGGGTTGAACATGATGTCGAATTCCGCCGTGCGGAAGGGGGCGGCCACTTTGTTCTTGACGATCTTTGCGCGCACCCGCCGACCCATCACCTCGGTGCCCTTCTTGATGCTCTCGATGCCGCGCAGCTCGATGCGGACCGAGGAGTAGAACTTGAGCGCGCGGCCCCCGGGCGTGACCTCGGGGTTGCCGAAGACGACCCCGATCTTCTCGCGGAGCTGGTTGATGAAGATGACGGCGGTGCTGGTGCGGGCGATGCTGGAGGTGAGCTTGCGCAGCGCCTGGGACATCAGACGCGCCTGGAGGCCGACGTGCGCGTCGCCCATCTCGCCTTCTATCTCCGCACGTGGAACGAGTGCGGCGACGGAGTCGATCACGATGCCATCGATCGCATTCGATCGCACGAGCGCCTCGCAGATCTCGAGCGCCTGCTCGCCCGTGTCCGGCTGGCTGATGAGCAGCTCCTCGGTGTTGATGCCGAGCTCCTGGGCGTATGTCGGTTCGAGGGCGTGCTCGACATCGATGTAGGCGACGGTGCCGCCGGCGCTCTGCGCCCGGGCCATGATGTGCTGGGCGAGCGTGCTCTTGCCCGCCGCTTCGGGGCCGTAGATCTCGGTCACCCGGCCCCGGGGGATGCCGCCGATGCCGAGGGCGATATCGAGCGAGAGCGAGCCGGTGGAGATGGCGCCGACGGCCATGTTGGCGCTGGCGTCGCCCATCTTCATGATCGCGCCCTGTCCGTACTGTTTCTCGATCTGACTCAGTGCCAGATCGAGGGCACGATCGCGATCGTTTTCTTTCTTGGCCATGGCGCGCTCCGTGCGGGCGGAAAGATTCGGATGTGCGCGCCCGCTGTCGGCAGATGCTACACGCGATAAAACAAATGTTCTAGTACGACCCCGACGAACCCTGTCGCGGTCGCGATAGTTGCCCGCAGAGCCTACGCTCGGGCGATGGGGCGGATCGAGGTTCGGGTGATTCCTCGCGCGAGCCGTGACCGTGTCGTTGGCTTCGATGAGAGCGGCGTCCTGGGGGTGCGCGTGACTGCGCCACCGGTCGACGGCGCGCGAACGCGGCGGTCGCGAAGCTCCTCGCGCGAGCGCTGGGCCTGGCGGCGCGGGAGGTCGTTCTCGCGGGTGGCGAGCGCGGCCGGACGAAGCGCTTCGATCTGCCGATCAGCGCCGAAGAGGCGCGGAAGCGGCTCGAGACTACGGCCGGCTCCTAGCCGGCCGCTCGCAGCCTCGCGGGCTCGCGTCCCTGCCTGCAGACGCCGGCAAGGGTGGGCCGGGCCGGCATCCGAACAACGTCCGAGTGCGCAGATCGCCCCGAAGGCACCTCAAAAGACATCGAAGAGGTTGAAGCGGGGGCCGTCCTTGCAGCAGAGGCGGACACCGTGGCGGGTGAAGACAGCGCAACCGTAACAAAGCCCCCAGCCGCAGGGCATGTTTTCCTCCATCAGGATCTCGGGGGTTTGGCGGCGGCCGTTCTGCCGCAGGGCATCGGCCATCGCGGCGAACATCGCGTTCGGACCGCAGGCGTAGAGCTTGCTCGACCAGTCGACGTAGGGCGCGAGGTGCTCGGTGACGCGCCCTTCGAGGCCTTGCGAACCGTCCTCGGTGACGACTACGTACTCGACATCGCTGGGCCAGGCGGCGGCGGGGAGGAGCTGGGTCGCCGTGCGCGCGCCCATCAGCGCGGTGACCTGATGCCCCTTTGCGACGGCAACTTCGGCGAGATCGATCATGGGGGCGACGCCCACCCCCCCAGCTACCAGGAGGAGATTCCCGGACCCGTCGGGCAGGCGGAAGCCTTTCCCCAGAGGCCCGTAGAGGGCGACGGCGTCTCCACGCCGGCGGGTCACGAGCCAGTCCGTCCCTCGTCCGGAAACCGCGTAGAGCAGCGCGATCCTGCCTTCCTTCGCGCGATGAACGCTGAAGGCGCGGGAGAACATCGGCTCACCCCCCTCGGGAGCGCAGCGAACCATCACGAACTGACCCGGTTGGTGCCCCGTGGCGGCGAGTCCCGGTGCATCCAGCCAGATGACGTAGCCGCCCTCGTAGCAGGCCTCGTTCGAGAGAACCGTCGCCTGCTCGCGGATCATTGGCCCACGTACTCGTCCAGCCGGGCGACGGAGGGCGAGGCCGAGCCCCGGAGCGCTTCGATCGCCGCCTTCGCGGTATCGATCGAGGTGAAGCACGGAATCCGCTGCTCGGCCGCCGCGCGGCGGATGTGGAAGCCATCTCGGAGCGAACCGGTCAGCCGACCTTCGGGCGTGTTCACGACGCAACGGACCGTGCCGTCCTTGATGACGTCGACGACGTTCGGGTGAGAGCCGCTCAGGACCTTCGTGACGACGGTGGCGGGGATGTCGAGCGCCTCCAACATGGCGCCGGTGCCCTCTGTTGCGTAGAGGGGGCAGTTCGATTCATGCAGACCGTGGACGAGAGCCAAGGCCTCGGCCTTGGTGCGGTCGCTAAGCGAAAGGAGCACGGGCGTGCCCGGCTCGAGTGAGAGGTCGGCGGCGACCAACGCCTTCGCCAGTGCGGCCTCGTAGCTGTGGTCGATCCCCATGACCTCGCCGGTGCTCTTCATCTCTGGGCCGAGGTAGGTGTCGACCTGGGCGAGCTTGGACATCGAAAACACTGGGGCTTTGACCGCGACGAGATCGCGCTCGGGCCAGAGGCCGCCATCGTAGCCCTGGCTCGCGAGGGTCTCGCCCAGCATCGCCCGGACCGCGAGGCGCACCATCGGCACGCCCGTCACCTTCGAAAGGAACGGGACGGTGCGGCTGGCGCGCGGGTTGACCTCGATGACGAAGACCTGAGCCTCTTGGCCGGGCCCACGAGGGAGGATGACGTACTGGATGTTGGTGAGGCCGATCGCGCCAATGGCCAGCACGATCTGCTCGGTGTAGCTGCAGACGAGGGCGCGCTCGTCTGCGTCGAGATGGAGAGGGGGGTAGACCGCGATGGAGTCGCCGGAGTGGACGCCGGCGCGCTCGATGTGCTCCATGATGCCGGGGATGAGGACCTGCTCGCCATCGCAGATAGCGTCGACTTCGACCTCGCGGCCTTCGAGGTATTTGTCGATGAGGATGGGCCGCCCCTCGGCAGCTTCGGCAGCCTGCGCGAGGAAGCCGACGAGCTCGCCGGCGTTCTGAACGATCTCCATGGCACGGCCGCCGAGCACGTACGAGGGGCGCACCAGGACCGGATAGCCGATTCGCTGCGCGGTCTTCATGCCTTCTTCGAGGGTGCGGACGGCCGCCCCTGGAGGCTGGGGGATGCCGAGGTCCTGAAGGAAGCGCTCGAAGAGCTCGCGGTCCTCGGCGGTGTCGATCGTCTCCGCGCTCGAGCCAATGATCGGCTGGCCCGCACGGCGCAGCGGTTCGGCGAGGTTTACGGCGGTCTGCCCACCGAATTGGACGATGCTGCTGGGCGAGTCGCCCCCTTCCCCGGCTTCGTTCTCGAGGATATTGCGGACGGCTTCCTCATCGAGGGGTTCGAAGTAGAGGCGATCACTGGTATCGAAGTCGGTGGAGACGGTCTCTGGGTTCGAGTTCACGAGGATCGCCCGGCGGCCGGCCCCCTGCAGGGCCCAGGCAGCGTGCACGCTCGCGTAGTCGAACTCGATTCCCTGGCCGATGCGGATCGGCCCGCTGCCGAGCACCACTGTCGATTCGCCCGGATGAGGGACGGCTTCGTTCTCTTCTTCGTAGGTCGAGTAGAAGTAGGGCGTGATCGCATCGAACTCGGCGGCGCAGGTATCGACCATCTTGTAGACCGGCCGCACCCCCAGCTGCTGGCGTAGCTCCCGTACTTGCTCGGGTAACCGGTCTGCGAGCTGGCCCACCATTTCGTCGCTAAAGCCCATGCGCTTCGCCGCGAGCAGAAGTTCATGGCCGAGGGGCTCCGAGAGGAGTCGCCGTTCCATCAGCACGAGCCGCTGCAAGCGATCAAGAAACCACGGATCGACACCAGTCTCGGCGGCGATCTCGGATAGCGGACGGTCGCGGCGGAGGGCTGCCATCAGCGCCCACAAGCGAGTGTCGGTAGGGCCGAGGTCGATCGGTTCCGTGATCCAGGCGGGGTTCTCCCAGAGCAGCGTTCGCCGCCCGAACTCGAGGGAGCGGACGGCCTTCGTCAGCGCCCCCTCGAAGGTGCGGTCGATGGCCATGACCTCGCCGGTGGCCTTCATCTGGGTCCCGAGTTGGCGATCGGCGAGCGCAAACTTGTCGAACGGCCAGCGCGGGATCTTCACCACGCAGTAGTCGAGCGCAGGCTCGAAGGCGGCGGTGGTGCGCTGCGTGACCGCGTTCGGGATCTCGTCGAGGGTCTTGCCGCAGGCGATTTTCGCCGCCACGCGCGCGATCGGGTAGCCGGTCGCCTTCGAGGCGAGGGCCGAGGAGCGAGAAACGCGCGGGTTCACCTCGATGACGTAGTAGGGGAGTGGATCGTTCGGATCGCCCTCCCAATCGCGTACATCTTTGCGCGGGGCGAGGGAGAACTGGATGTTGCAGCCGCCTTCGATCCCGAGCTCCGCGATGATGCGGAGCGAGGCCGAGCGCAGCATCTGGTAGTCCTTGTCGCTGAGCGTCTGCGAGGGCGCGACCACGATCGAGTCGCCCGTGTGGATGCCCATGGGGTCGAGGTTCTCCATATTGCAGATCGTCACGCAGTTGCCCGCGCCGTCTCGCATCACCTCGTACTCGATTTCCTTCCAGCCACCCAGATAGCGCTCGATGAGCACCTGCGAGATGGGGCTGGCGGCGAGCCCGCCCGCCGCGATCAGGCTGAGCTGTTCGGGTGTGCGGGCGATCCCGCCGCCCGTTCCCCCGAGGGTGTAGGCCGGGCGCACGACGGCGGGCAGCCCGATGGTGGCCGCGGCGGCCTCGCACTGCTCGAGCGTCGTGCAACTTTCGCTTTCGAGCACGGGTTCGCCGATCGTCGCGAGGAGCGCGTTGAACAGCTCGCGGTCTTCGGCCCGCCGGATCGCCTCCAGGGGTGTGCCCAGGAGGCGCACGCCATAGCGATCGAGAACGCCGGCGTTGTCGAGGTCAACCGCGAGATTGAGCCCGGTCTGTCCCCCGAGCGTTGCGAGCAGCCCTTCCGGGCGCTCACGTTCGATGATGCGTTCGATCACGGGCACGGTGAGCGGTTCAATGTAGACGGCGTCGGCGATGTCGAGGTCGGTCATGATGGTGGCGGGGTTGGAGTTCACGAGGATGCTTCGAACTCCCTCCTCACGGACGGCCTTGCAGGCCTGGGTGCCCGCATAGTCGAACTCCGCGGCCTGTCCGATGACGATTGCGCCCGAGCCGATGATGAGGACGCTTTCGGGCTTCATCGCGACACACCGCGGGCGCGGATCGCTTCGACCGCTGGCCTCGAGGTCGCGGCTTTGGGGGTGATCCGCATCGTCCCGCTACCTCGCGGCGGCCGGCTGCCGGCGGGCGATCCGGCTGATTCCCCGGCGCACGGGGCGCAGCGTGAGGATGAGGAGGAGGAGGGGCGCGAGGATGGTGAGATCGATCGTCCCGTTGAGGAGGAGCATGCCCTCGAACACGCCGGCCCCCAGGCCAACGATCATGGGAACCACGTAGTGGCTGCGGTCGCGGATGTTCTCGCCCATGAGGCCGAGCGCGAGGAGGGTGAGGAAGAGGCCCGTGAGTCCCAGGGCACCGGCGAAGACGCGAGCCCAGAACCGGCCCGCGTCGCCACCGAGGATGTTCTCGCCGACGAAACTCGCCGCGAGAACGATCAGGGCGGTGGTCCAGGCGGTGACCGCGACCGCCAGCACCGGGTCCGGCCAGCCCGAGGGCGGGCGTGGGGGGCGCAACGGCGCGTTTCGCCGCCGTAGCCCTGCGCCGCGCGGCAGTGCCCCGCCTCGGGCGGGTGGGGGCAGTGGCCGTCGCGGTGGTTGCGCGGTTGCCACGTTAGAGGGGGAGCTCGAAGGTCATGTCGGGATTGCGGAGGGGCACCATCGCGCCGATGCCGGAGAGGAAGCTCAGCGCCGGTTCGTTCTCCGCGGGCAAGCGGCCGCGAATCCGCCGGTAGCCGAGATCGCGGGCGAGTTCGATCAGTTCCTCCGCGAGCTGGGTAGCGATTCCCCGCCGGCGGTGGTCGGTCAGTACCCAGACGCCGAGGACTCCCGTCTCGGGCTCACCGGGGCCTGCCTCGAGGGCGCCGAAGGCGACCGGGATGGAGCCATCGAGGGCGAGGACGACCGCGCCGCGGTCGCCCATCTGCGCCAGCCAGGTTTCCGCAGCAGGTCCGTCGAGGGCAGGGGGGAGGCCGATGTTCGGTTCGTCGCGAAGGGCGTGGGCGATCGAGGCGATCGCCGGCGCATCGGCGGGCGTCGCTCGCTGGAGGGCCGTCGTGCGCGTCATCGCCCGCTGCTCACGTTGCTCATCATCTCCACGAAGCGGTCGAACATCCCCATGCTGTCGAGCGGCCCGGGACTCGCTTCGGAATGATACTGAATCGCCATCACGGGTTCGTCGCGCATGACGATCCCTTCGACGGTGCCGTCGTTCAGGTTCACGTGGCTCACTTCGGCCGACTCCGTCAGGCCTTCGGGTGCTACGGCGTAGCCGTGGTTCTGCGCGGTGATTGTGACCGCGCCGCTGCGCTCGTCCCGTACTGGGTGATTGCCGCCGCGGTGGCCGAAGGGCAGCTTGAAGGTCCCTGCTCCCAAGGCCCGCGCGATGACCTGGTGCCCCAAGCAGATGCCGAAGAGCGGTACCGCGCCGATGAGCTGGCGGGCCTCCGCCACCTGCTGCGTCTGCACCTGCGGATCGCCGGGCCCTGGCGACCAGACCACACCGTCGGGTCGGAGCGCGAGCACGGCGGCGGCGGCCACATCAACGGGCAGGACGGAGATTGCGCACCCCCGGACTGCCAGCGACCGCATGATGTTGCGCTTGACGCCGCCGTCGATGAGCGCAACGCGGAACTTTGGGGTGGCGGCTGCCTCGTGCGCCCACTCGTAGGGCGCGGCCGTGGTCACCTGCGCGGCCCAGTCGACGTTGTCGTAGCTGGGCAGGGCACGTACGCGCTGGAGGGCTTCGTCGCCGTCCTCTTCCGTCGTGATCGTTCCGAGCATCACGCCTTCGCGCCGGATGCGACGGGTGATCGCGCGCGTGTCCACGCCATCGATCGCGACGATCCCGCGCTCCGCGAGGAAGCCGCCGAGGTCGCCTGCAGAGCGGAGATGGCTCGCGTAGGGCGCGACCTCGCGCACGATCAGTCCCCGCGGCTGGATCCGGTCCGACTCCTCGACAGCGGCGTCGACACCGTAGTTCCCGATCATCGGATAGGTCAGCACCAAGAGCTGGCCCGCGTACGAGGGGTCTGTGAGCATCTCCTGGTAGCCCGTCATCGAGGTGTTGAACACGACCTCGCCATCGGCGCGGCCCGGGGCCCCGACCGAGCGCCCCTCGAAGACGCTTCCGTCCGCTAGCACGAGCCGTGCGCTAGGCACCCACGGCCTCCGTCGCGTGGCGCAGCTCGCCCGCGACCACGATGGCCCGTACCCGACCAGTGAGCTCCGTGCCTTCGAGCGGGGTGTTCCGTCCTTTGGAGGCGAAGTGGGCGGGGTCGACCGTCCACGTCTCAAGCGGGTCAAACACCGTGATGTCGCTCGCCACGTCGATCGCGAGCGTTCCGATCCCGGGCAACCGGTCAGCGAGTGCGAACGCTCGCGAGGGACCTTCCGTGAGGGCACGGATGGCGGCGGCCAGTTCGAGCTCGCCGCGGGCCACGAGCGTGAGCACGCTGGCGAGCGCCGTCTCGGCGCAGCTGATGCCAAACGGAGCGGCATCGAACTCCTGCAGCTTCTCCGCGGGGGCGTGGGGCGCGTGGTCGGTGGCGATCGCATCGATGGTTCCATCGTTCACACCGGCGAGGAGCGCGCGGCGGTCCGCTTCAGTGCGCAGCGGGGGGTTGATCTTCGCGTTCGTGTCGTAGGCGGGCCCTTCGCTGTTCCCCGCCACCGCGCGGTCCGTAAGGAACAGGTGGCTCGGCGTCACCTCGCAGGTCACCGGCAGCCCCCGCTCCTTCGCCCGCTTGACGAGATCGAGCCCGCCCGCTGTCGTCAGATGCATCACGTGGAGTCGTGAGCCGGTGAGTTCGCAGAGGGCAAGGTTGCGGGCGATGGCCGCGTCCTCGGCCGCGGCGGGCTGCCCTCGCAGCCCCAGGCGCTCGCTCACGGCGCCCTCGTGCATGACCCCCGCCCTGCTCAGGGCGGGGTCGTCGCAGTGCTCGGCCAGGGCCAGGCCGAGCGCGCCCGCGAGGGTGAGCGCGCTGCGCATCAGGCCTCCGTCGGCGATCGGGCTGCCGTCGTCGCTGATCGCGACGCACCCGGCGGTGGCGAGCTCGCCGATCTCCGCCAGCCGCTTGCCCGCGCGCCCCGCGGTCGTGCATCCCACGGGCAGGACGCGTACGCGCGCATCGCGCGAGACGCGTTCGAGCAGGGACTCCACGGCGGGCGCGCTGTCGGGAGGCGGTTCGGTGTTGGGCATCGCGCACACGGTCGTGAAGCCGCCGCGCAGGGCCGCTTCGGTCTCGGTGGCGATCGTGCCCTTCTGCTCGAAACCGGGCTCGCGGAGGTGCGCATGGAGGTCAACGAGCCCGGGCACGACCACGCAACTGGTAGCGTCGACGACCGCCGCTGAGTCTGCGCTCAGCCCCTCGCCGATTTCGCGCACGGCGCCATCGGCGACGAGGAGATCAGCCTGGGCGTCGAGCCCCGTCGAGGGGTCGATCACCCGACCGCCGCGAATCAGAAGCGTGGTCATCGCGGCCTCGCCGTGGCCAGGAGATAGAGAATCGCCATTCTTACGGCGACGCCGTTTGCGACCTGCTCCTCCACCACCGAACGGAGGCCACGCACGACATCCGGCGCGACCTCGATGCCCTCGTTCATCGGGCCCGGGTGCATCACGAGCACCCCGGGCTGGGCCGTCGCGAGCCGCTCCTCCGTGACTTGGTAGCGCTGGACGTACTCGCGCAGCGACGGCAGGAAGCCCTGCTCCTGCCGCTCGCGCTGAATGCGGAGGGCCATCACCACGTCCGCGTCCGCGATGGCGCCGTCCAAGTCCGTGCTGGTTTCGCACGGCTCGCTCTCCAAGGCGTCCGAGAAACTGCGCGGCAGAAGCGTGGCCGGGCCGCAGAGGACGACCCGCGCCCCGGCGGC
>CAUYXJ010000002.1:0-64403 GCA_963577065.1 Dehalococcoidia bacterium
GGTCGACGCGGGCTCCGTCTGGCTGCTCCACTCGATCATGTCCGACTGTCGAGCGCGCTTCATCATCTGGGGCTGTGGCGGCAGCAACGATGACCGCCGCCTCGATGTCTTCGTCGACGGCACGAGGATTCCGATGGGCGTGAAGACGGGTACGCAGCAAGGCCCGCTGAGCGCCGCCGACACGCTCGAGACGTGGATGACCGGCTACACCCGCTACGCGGCCAGCGCAGTCTGGATTGGGAACGCCACGAACGAGCTCGTGATCGACGGGCCCAGCGGGGGCTTCGCCGCCGCGAACACCACGCTCTGGCTCTTCAAGAACTGGATGGCCGAATACCACGACTACCTTCGCCGCCAGGGTCTCGTCGAGAGCTTTGATGATTTTGGCGTGCTCCAGCCGGACAATGTCGCGCTGGTCCCCTTCAAGACGCCCGCCACCTCGACCATCGACCGCAGCCTCGAGGGCGGCTGCGACCAGACGGTCGTCGGCTGGATCCGCACGGACGTTTCCTACGAGGACCCCTGCGAGACCGCCGTGATCGATACCCGCAACGGGCTCCTCGCGACGGCCGAGACCCCGGCGGAGTTCAGCGAGGAGCGAGAGTTCGTGAGGCTGCCGGCGTGGCGGCCCGAGCTCGCGATTAGGCTGGTAGAGGAGCCGCCTGACGGCCTCGATGTCTTCATCCCGATCGTTCCCGAGGACGAGAGCGGCGGCGCGCTCGCAGTCGAGATCACGGCACCCGGCTCCAGTGCCATGATTTCGGAGGACACGGACGTGGTGGGCAGCGTAAACGTCAATCGCCTCGACACTTGGCAGCTCGAGATCGGCTCCGGTGCCAGTCCCGGCGACGACGATTGGATCCTTTTGGGCTCAGGCGAGGAGAACGTCACGGGCGAAGTGCTCGGGCGCATCATTCGCGGCGACTTCGAGGAAGGCGTGTATACCATCCGTCTGACGGCCGATGGCAAGGTCACGAAGGACCTGGAAACGAAGATCACCTTCAACATCACCGACGAGCCCGAAGGGACGCCAACGCCAACGCCGACCAGCATCCCCGATCCGGGCCCAGGCCTGCCCCAGCCCCGGCCTCCAACACCACCCTCGCCTCCGACCCCCGGCCAATCCACCCCAGCCCCCGAGGCGACATCGACACCGGTGCCAACCTCAGCTCCGCCGGGGCAGGCCCCAGCTCCGCCGACGCCAACCCCAACTCCGCCTCCTGAAGACTAGGAGTAGGTTGGGCGCAGCCCCAGGGCGAGACCCACCCACCCCGACCCGCCCACCCCGACCCACCCACCCCGCGCTGGCTGTGGCTAGCGGAGGCGTGCGCCTTCCTGCAGCCCCGTCTCTGCCGCCCATTCCCCAGCCCCGACCTTGCGCGTGCCTGGGGGCTGGACCCGCAGTACGCGCAGCGCGCCGCCGTTGAGGCGGACGTCGAAGCCCTCGTCATCCACGCGCAGGACCCGCCCCGCCATTCCCGGCTCCTCGTCCAGCGAGAGGCGGCAATCGAAAACGCCGAGCCGCTCGCCCTTGCGCGTGGTCCAGGCGCCCGGCTGGGGGTTGCAGCCCCGGATGAGGTCGTAGACGCGCTGCGCCGGCTCGTGCCAGCGGATCTGCGCGTGCTCGTCGCGGCAGGGCGGCTCATAGGTCGAGCGGGCATGGTCCTGGTCGATCCGGGGCGCCTCGCTCGCCTGAACCAGAGCGACCGCCTCGGACACCGCCTCGACGCCCATGGGGAAGAGTTTCTGGAAGTAGAGCGAGCCCATGGTGTCGTCCGCCTCGATGGGGCAGGTCTTCTGCAGGAGCAGGGGTCCGGTGTCGACGCCTTCATCGGGCCAGAAAATCGTGAGGCCGGTCTCGTTCTTTCCGAAGATGATCGGCCAGTTCATCGCGGCCGAGCCGCGGTGCAGGGGGAGCAGGCTCGGGTGGTACTGGATCGTGCCGCCGGCGGGCGCAGTCAGCGCTTCGTCCGGGAGGATTTCGGTCACGAAGGCCATGACGCCCAGCTCGGCGCCAGCGGCCTTCCAGGCTTCCAGGCCCTCGTCGGCTTTGAGCGCGGCAGTGTCGATGGGCGAGAGCCCCGTCTCCGTCGCCGCCACCCAAAGGGCGTCCGGCCGGCCGCCTTCCTGCGGCTCGGGGGCCGAGGCCGCCACGACCTCCACGCCATCCTCCAGGAGCCGCTTCAGCACCGCCTCCCCGAACGCGGCCTGACCGATGATCGAGACGCGCATGGTTCCTCCTCGCGCTTGGGAATCCGGCGGGGCGGAGCGTACACCAGAGCGCGCTCGTCGCGAGCGTGTAGCGGCGCCACGGGCGTACACTCAGAAGGCGATGGTGCTACGACCATCTCCCGAAGGAGCCCCGCAGGGCGACGGCCAAGCCGTCGCCCTGGCGCGCGGGTAGCGGACTGCCGGCTCGGCCTCGGCCGGAGCCCGCCGCTTCCCTATTCGCCCCCTGCCGGAGGTTCCCGTTCTGTGGTCTGTGTTGAATCCGCTCGCCTCACCGATGCTGATGCCATCTTCGCCCTCGTCGATCTCTGGGCGCGCCGGGGAGAGATGCTCGAACGACCGCTCGCCGAGATCCATGAGGCGATCCGGGACTTCAAGGTCGCCCGCGCCGATGCGGAAGTCGTCGGCTGTGGCTCGCTCCACATCATGGGCCCGGACCTGGCCGAGGTACGTTCACTGGCCGTGGGCGAGGATCAGCAGGGCCAGGGCGTGGGTGCGGCCCTCGTCGACGCCTGCGTCGACGAGGCGCGCGCGCTCGGCATCGAGCGCGTCTTCGCGCTGACCTACCGCCCCGGTTTCTTCGAGCGGCAGCGCTTCGTCGTCGCGAACGTGATGGACTTTCCCCAGAAGGTCTGGAACGAGTGCGTGCGCTGCCCGTTTTTCACGAACTGCCGCGAGATCGCCGTCGTGCGCGATCTCAGGGCGGAGGGTGGCACCGGCTAGCGGAGACTCCGCCGCTCGCCGGGCCGCCCAGGGAATCAGCTGGCGGGAAGAAGCGACTCGACGGCAGCCCGCGGCAGGAGGTCGGCGTTCACGCCGGTCCCCGTGGCCGCCGATACGACGATCTCGATCGGTGCTTCACCGACCGGCAGCCGCCCGAGGATCTCGGTCAGTTCGTCGGCCATCGCCGTGGCACGGGCGCCGGCCGCTCCCTGCAGCACCAATCCGTAGCTGGCGTTCGAGAGGCGACCGAGGAGGTCGGTCGAGCGCACGACCCCGAGGGCCTGTCGCCCGACGGCATCGACGACATGCGCGGGTGTGCGCCAGTCGTGCGGCTCGAGGTCGGCGAGGCCATGGATGGTGATTGTGATGAACGAGAGCGGGCCCGCGGGGGCGAGCTGGCCCAGGAGGGTCAGCCGCGCGAGGAGCTCGTCTTCGCTCGCGAGGCGGCGCGCCGGCTGGCCACGGCGCTGCCGCGGAGCGCCGTCGGCCCGCCCGAGGGGCGAGAGCCGCGGCGCCGTTCCGTCGGCGGTCGGCAGGAGCGTGACGTTGGAGCCCTCTAGTGTCGGCATCGATCGCCTCCTTGGCGATGTGCCGGTGAGTATGCGCGGTGGCACGGAAAGGCTGGATTAGCGGAAACCCTGATTCCTGACCTGGCCTTTCCGAAGTTTCGGGCGGGTCGCAGCTACCGGTCCGTGGCGCGATAGACCGCGCTGCCGCCGCCGCGCAGGAAACTGATCGTCAGCCGGTCGCCGTCGAGCTTGGCTTGGCCGGTAAATCCCGGCAGCCGATCGCCCTCAGCCGGGAGGCAGGTATCACGCGCACGCCCCGAGGGCGTGCGGATGAATGCTCCCTCAACGGACCATTCGCCGGTGATGGAACGGCAGCCGGACGCGGCGGAGAACGTGCCGTCGCTCCGGAAGAGGAGCGTGGGCGAGTCGCCTTCGGGCGTCCGGATAAACCCGTCCTCGCCGATCTCGGCCTCCAGAGTCCAGGTCGTATCGATCAATTCGGCGCGCGAGATCGGGGGCAGCCACGCAAAGTGCAGCTCGATGTCCGGCGGGCCACTGAGGACCAGCTCACGCCCCCTCAGTTCGAATCGGTCGACCCGTGGGAGCGCCTCGCGGAACGCCTGCTCAGACTGGATCACCGCAGCCTCGCAGCCGATGAGCGTGCGGTACAGGTCGCTGATTTCGATCGAACTCCCGACGATGCGAGCGATGCCCCCGTACTGGTTGCAGGCAGCAACGCCTCGAACGGCGTCGTCGGTGAACTCGGAGTCACTGGTTGGCGCTCGTACGCCAAACGTGATCGTGAGCGGCTAGCCGGGCACCACCGGCACGCCCGCGGTGAGTTGCCAGCTCCCCTCCGTGATCGCCTGCGGACGCCGCTCAGTGCCACCGCACGCCAGTGCGCCGAGCAGCCCCAGGAGCACTGCCGCCATGGCCAAGCGCTCCGCCATTGGCGCAGCCTAGAACTTCGAGATTTCGATCTCCTTTTCGGTGAGGAACTCGAGCAGCACCGGTGTCCCTTCCTGGGTCTTCGCGATGCCGCGCTTGAGCGCTGGCACGATCTCGGCAGGGTCGCTAACGCGCTCGCCGTAGGCGCCGAACGCCTTCGCCATATCGGCATAGTTCCCGCTGATGTCGGTGCTGCGGTACTTCTCCGTGGCCGCCTGCATGATCGGCAGCTCGATCGCCATCGAGAAGTTATTGAAGAGAATCGAGAGGATGGGGATGCGTTCGCGCACGGTCGTCTCGAAGTCCATCCCGGTGAAGCCGATCGCGGCGTCGCCCCAGACGTTGATGCAGAGTTTCTCCGGCCGCGCCAGCTTCGCGCCCATGGCGTAGCCGAGGCCTGTGCCCAGCTGGGTCGTCTTCCCCCAGCCGATGTAGCTCATCGGCACGTGGCTCTCCCAGAAGGGCGAGAGCTGGTCGCGCGGGCTGCCTGCGTCGTGCGTGATGATCGTGTTGTCGACATCGACTGTCTGGAGCAGGTCCCAGATGACGCGATACGGCGAGATCGGCGACTCCTCCGAGGTCAACTTCGGCATCCACTGCGAGAGCCACTCCTGCTTCATGCTCGCGATCCGGGCCGGAGCGCTGTTCGTGCGCGGCGTTGCTCCTTGGAGCTCTGCGAGGAGCGCCTGCAGCGTCAGCCTCGCATCGCCCACGAGCTGATGTTGCGAAGCTTGGTCTTTGTTCAGGTCGGCGGGATCGAGCGTGGCGTGGATGATCGTCTTCCCCGGCGGCATGGCGATCCCGAAACCGGTGGCGGCAAAGCTGCAGCCGATGCCGAAGATCACGTCCGCGTCCTGGAGGAACTGGTACACGGTCTTAGGCACCGCCCGGCCCCCCGACCCGAGCGCGAGGGGATGGTTCTCGGGGAAAGCGCTCTTACCCTGCAGGCTCGTCGTCACCGGGATCTGGAGCAGCTCCGCCAGCTCGAGGAGCTCGTCCCAGGCCTTTGCGTAGTGCACGCCCTGGCCCGCGTAGATCACGGGGTTATCGGCGTTGCGGAGGACCGCCGCCACTTCGCGTACGCCCGCAGGGTCAGGCGCTGAGCGGACAACCGGGGCGGGCGCGTAGACGAAGTCGTCCGGGATCTCCTCCTGGAAGACGTCGCCGGGGATCTCGATGAGGACGGGCCGCGGGCGACCGTTCCGCACCTGCGTGAAGGCGCGGCGCATCACCTCGGGGACGGTCGAGCCCAGCGTCACCTGCTCCGTCCATTTCGTGACGTGCTGGAAGTTCAGGAACGAGTTGAAGTTGGGCGCTTGGTTCGTGAGGCGGCGGGCGTAGCCGCCGGGCAGCACGAGGATGGGCACGGAATCGCCGTAGGCCTGGGCGACGCCGCCGAAGGCGTTCTCCGCGCCGGGCCCGTGCTGCATGGCGAACACGCCGATGCGGTCGCCCGAGTTCACGCGGCTGAAGGCATCGGCCATGTGCAGGCCGGTCCGCTCCTGACGCACGATGATCGTGCGAATGTCGGCCCGGGCGGCGGCTTCGATGATCGGATTCACGGGGTAGGCGACGAGGAACTCAACGCCCTCGCGTTTCAGGATCTCGGCTACGGCATCGGCAACCTTCACGGCAGGCCCCCCTTGATGGGTATTCTCGGATCGGTATTCTCGATGAGGATTCGCCAGCCCTTGGACGCGGCCGCGTCAGTGTACGCGCCCCCTCGCCCCGCTTGCCGCTACCCAGGCCCGTCGCACACAATCGGGCGCGATGCCCCTCCTCGCCGTGATCTCGGACTCTGCTGGCGCGGGCAAGACCGGTGTGGCCGCCGCTGTCGCGCGGCAGTTGGCCTACAGCGGCCGTCCGGTCTGGCTCGCCCGCGGCGAGTCCACGGACACGGCCACGAGCGCCGCCGAGGACGCCCGCTGGTTCGCGACGCTCGACTTTGCGCCAGGGAGCGCCGCGACGCCCGTCGCGACGCGCGCCCTGCCCAAGGCCTCTGGGGATGAAATCATCGTCGCAGAGCTAGACGCGGCGGTGGCTGAGGCGGCGGCGACGGTTCTCGTCACGCGGGAGTTGCCCGCGGAAGAGCGGGTGGCCGAACTCGGTCCGGCCGCGATCGTCGCGCTCGACCTCGCGGCGTCCGTTCAGGCTGACGCTCCGGCCGCGATCGGTGGCGTTCCGCTCATCGTGATGGCGGAGGATCGCAGCCTCGCCGGGTTTAGCGTCTCCGAGGCGCAGGCGACCCTCCGCGCCGAGGTGCTCGTCGAAGGCGACGATCTCGACCCGACTTGCGACCACCTCGTCATCGCCCCCATCGGATCGGACTCGGGTCAGCCGTACTTGAGCCGCTTCGAATCGAAGGCGGTGGTCGTGCGCTTCGACAAGACCGACCAGCACCTCGCCGCCCTTGCGACCGAGCCCGCCTGCCTCATCCTCACCGGTGGCCGGCACCCCAGCGAGTATCTTTTCGATGCCGCCTCAGCTCGGGGGGTGACGGTGATGCTCTCCCGTACCGACACGGAGAATACGGTCATTGCCCTGGAGGGCATCTTCGACCGCACCCGCTTCCATGGCGAACGTAAGCTGGAGCGTATGGCCGAGCTGCTTGCGGGGACCGCACTCGCGGAAACGCTCGCTGCGAAGCTCGGCTGACGGCGCCAAAGCCCCCGTCTTACGACCTCGTCACCGGGCCGGGCACGACGCTGCGTGACGGGAGGCGAAGGAGCAGTTACTCGATGAGGCGCGCGCGTTCCGCTTGGCTGGGGGGCGCGTCCTGGCGCCGGACGCCGGGGTTCGGACGCTGCACGGGCGGCGGCAACGACCTCGCATTCGTGGCCCGTGCCGGGGTCGGCCGCGCTCGAGCGGGTGGCGGTGGCGCCGGCCCCGGGGCCACCGCTGCTGGCGGGCGGCCGCGCGGCACCCTCGCCGTGGGCGCTGCCCGTGGTGCCTTCTCCTGGGAGCAGTACGGGCACGTGACCCACCCGTAGTCCAGTGGCTTGGCACAGGCTTCGCACGGCTCTTTTAGGTCCGTGCGACAGGAGGGGCAGACCAGGTAGTCGTCGCGCACCCGCCGGCGGCAGTTCGGGCAGGCCTTCTGGTCTTCGAGATCCTGGAGGAGCGTTTCCTCTTCCAGGGAGCGCTCGTAGAGCTCGGTCAGCGTTTGCCGCGGCCGAAGGATCAGGTACACCCAGTGGCCCGGCAGGAAAAACACAAGCGCGAGCAGCACCGAGACCGTCTGCACGATGGGGTCGCGGGTGCGCTGGCGAATGTCGCGGTAGACCCAGAAGATGAGCGCGACCCACAGCACCGACGCGTAGACCGCCAGGACCGTGACGATGAGCCGGATCGTCTCCTGCCACGAGCCGCCCGGCCAATCAACCAGGAACATCGGGCCTCCTCGCCATCCCCACGCGGCGGGCCCGCCGCGTGGCGCTCGAGCCGCCGACGGCGCCTAGCGCGCCAGTCTCCTGAGAGTACAACATCGCTTGGTCAGTAGCGCCAGGGAACCGATCAGCTGTCTTAACGACGGTGGCGAAGGCCCCAAACCGCAGCAGATGGGCGCAGTGCTGCGAGCGAAGGCGAATCCCCCGGAAGGCGCCGCAGCAGTCGCGCGGCCCCGCAGGGAGGGCGGAAGCGCAGACCCGGTCCGAGGTCCCGGGGGCGCGGGGAGCCCCGAGAGGGCGAGCCCGCGGGCGCAGCCGTCCCGGGAAGGGGCGCAGCGGCCGCAGGCAGCGCCCCACCCGACGGCCCCAGGGAGCGCGCAGGCGCAGCGCCGGAGAGCGGGCAGCGGCAGGAGGCGGCCCACGCGACAGTCCCAGGGAGCGAGCGCGCAGGCGCAGCGCCCGGAGGGCGGGCAGCCGCAGCAGACGACCAGCGAGGCGATGAAGATCAGCGGTAGGCGGGCACCGCGCCGAACGCCCCGAGCGCGCGAGCGCGGAGGCGCCGCGACCGGCAGGGCGCGAAGACGAAGCAGTCGAGTGGCGAGGCTATCGAGTCGAGTGGCGAGGCTATCGAGTCGAGTGGCGAGGCTATCGAGACGAGCGGCGAGGCTATCAAGGTAAGATCGAGCCGTGACGGCTGCCGAACCCCCGCCCGCCGCCGTCGACGCGCTCAATCCCGCTCAGCTCGCCGCGGCGGAGCACGCCAAGGGCGCGCAGCTCATCCTCGCGGGGCCCGGTAGCGGCAAGACGCGCGTCATCACCCATCGCATCGCCTGGCTCGTGCGCGAACAGGGGGTCGCCCCCTGGCGCATCCTCGCCGTGACCTTCACGAACAAGGCCGCACGCGAGATGCGCGAGCGTGCGCAAGCGCTCCTGGGCGAAGACGCGGCCAAGCTCCATCTCGGCACCTTCCACTCGATGTGCGCCCGCTGGCTTCGGATCCACGGCGAGGAGATCGGCCTCTCCCCCAACTACGTCATCTACGACGACGGCGACCAGACGGCGCTGATGAAGCGCATCCTCGAACAGCTGCGCGTCGATATCCGCCGCTTCTCGCCCCGCGCCGTGCTCTCCGCCATCTCCGCCGGGAAGAGCGAGATGCGGGGCGAGGACTACTTCGAGCGGCACGCCGAGAGCTACTTCGACGAGATCGTCGCGCGCGCCTTCGAGCGCTATCAGAGCGCCCTGAAGGCCGCCTCTGCCCTCGATTTCGACGACCTCCTCAGCGAAACCGTGCGTCTCTTCCGCGAGTCCGAGGAGGCGCTCGAGCGCCGCGCGGGCCAGTACCTGCACGTGCTCGTCGACGAGTTCCAGGACACGAACCCGGCGCAATTCGCGCTCGCACGTCAGCTCGCCTCGGTGCACGGCAACATCTGTGTCGTCGGTGACCCTGACCAAAGCATCTATTCGTGGCGCGCCGCCGACGCGCGCAACACCCAGTACTTCCTGCGCGACTTCCCTCAGGCCGCGACCTACCTGCTGGAGCAGAACTACCGCTCGACGCAGCCGATCCTCGACGCCGCCGATGCCGTGATCGCCAACAACAGCGGCCATGTCGAGCGCCGGCTCTGGACCGATCGCGCGGACGGCGATCCCCTCACGAGCTACGAGGCCTACAACGACGAAGAGGAGGGCGAGTTCGTGGCCCGTGAGGTCGAACGCCTTTCGGTGCCCGGGCGCTCCCTCGGCGAGCTCGCCGTGCTCTACCGCACGAATGCGCAGTCGCGCCCGATTGAGGACGCGCTCGTGCGGCATCGCATTCCCTACCGCCTGATCGGCGGGGTGCGCTTCTATCAGCGCCGCGAGATCAAGGACCTCGTGGCCTACCTGCGTCTGGTCCAGAACCGCCTCGATGAGGCGAGCCTTCTGCGCATCATCAACGTCCCCACGCGTGGTATCGGCGACGTCACCATCTCGCGGCTGGCGGAGTACGCGGGCGCGACGGGGCTCGCGATCTGGGACGCCTGCGAAGCCGCCGCGCGCGGCGAGCCGGTCCCGGGCATCGCTGCGCGTGCGGCCACCGCCCTGCGCCGTTTCGTCGACGCGATCGAGGCGATCCGGCTCGAGCGCGACCGGCCGCTCGCCGAGCTCCTCGACCACGTCCTCCTCGAGAGCGGCTACGTCGACTACCTCCGCGACAAGGAGGAGGGCGCCGAGGAGCGCATGGAGAACATCCTCCAGCTGCGCTCGGTCATGGCCCAGTACGAAGACACCATCGGCGAGGAAGGGGGCGATCTCGCCAGCTTCCTCCAGGACGTCGCCCTCGTCGCCGACGTGGACGAGCTCGAGGGTGGCGTCGAAGCGGTCACGCTGATCACGCTGCACGCGGCCAAGGGCCTCGAGTTCCCGGTCGTCTTCATGGTCGGAATGGAGGAGGGCGTCCTCCCCCACATCCGCTCCTTCGACGACCCCCGCCAGATGGAGGAGGAGCGCCGCCTGGCCTACGTCGGCATCACGCGCGCGAAGGACGCCGTCTACCTGACACGCGCCTTCCGCCGCTACCTCGGCGGTCAGCCCCTCACCAACCCCGCCTCCCGCTTCCTCAGCGAGATCCCCGCGCACCTCCTTGTGCCCTACCGCAGCGGCGGACCGAAGACCTTCCGCGAATCCGTCGAGACTGCTCCCACAGCCCCCAGCACCACACCCACGTCGGCGGAGGTCGCCGCCGGCGAACCGCAGTGGGATGCCGGCGACCACGTCGCCCACCCCAAGTTCGGCGAGGGTGTCGTCGTGAGCTGCCAGGAGCGCCGTGGCGACGTCGAGGTCGTCGTCGCCTTCGAGGGCGCGGGCGTCAAGCGCCTGCTGCAGTCGATGGCGCCGCTGGAGCCGGCGTAGCTCGCTCGCCCATCGCCGCTGGGCCCAGGGACTATGGTCAGGCGTGATGCGAGCGACGTTTCGGCGATCGGTGCTGCTGGGGTTCCTCGGAATCGCGCTCGGCGCGCTGGCGGCCTGCGGCGGCAGCAGCGACGAAGCGACCCCAACTCCGGTCGCCACCGAGCCGCCTACCTCCACGACCGAGCCGCCCACCTCCACCACCGTTCCGACCCCGATCCCCACGACCACCCCGCGGCCAACGAGCACGCGCGTCCCCACGGCCGTTCCGACCGCAACGCAGACGCCGCCTGCGAACCCACCGGTCGGGGAGCTGTTCATCTATGTGTTCGCGGAGAAGCCAGTTGTTCAGCGTGTCGTCCTGTACGACGTGGGCACCGGCGACCCATGGGCGTCGTTCCGCATCAGGGCTGGCCGTGGCAGTGTTGATGTCCTAATCGCGGGCGCTGAGCTGCTGGTTCGAGTCGGTTCGACGATTGACCGCACAACGCTCGACGGGCGGCCGCTCACGCGCCTCTTCGAGGGGAGGGACGGCTACACCGTGCGCGAGCTCAGTCTGGCACCTGGCGGCCAGATCCTCGCGCTCTCGCTACTGTTCCGCGGGGCTGAGCCGGGTCTGCTGCTTCTGCTCGATTCCGCTACTGGCGACCCGCTCATCGCGCTCGAGGGCGGGGGCGGTGCTCCCGACGCGCTTACCTCGCAGCCAGGCTCCCATCAGTGGAGTGTCGACGGAACGCTGCTGGCCGTGACCGATGCCTACAGCTCCCACGGCCAGCTTCCGAAATCGATAGTCAGCCTCGATGGCTCGGTCCGTACGCCGCCCTGGGGCTTTCTGAACCTTTCGCCGGAGTTCCGCAGGGGAGTGGTTCCGAGCCCCGCGGTGGACGCACCGTGCCTGGCGGCTTGGTCCGGCCTGATGATCAGAGACATCGACACCGAGGCGGCGCTGGCGTCGACCACCGTCGGCGCAGCGCGCCTTCTCGGTGGAATCACGTGGTCGCCCGACTCGTCGTCGGTGCTCTATACCGATTCGCCCAGGCCTCCGCCCGGCGGGACGTGCGCGGATATCGGCCGCGGTGACGAGACCCACTACCTTTTGGAGGTGGCCACCGGAGAGGTGATGCCCGCTACCGACATCGAGATGCTCCGCTTGGAGTGGGACTTGACTCCGCGAGCCCAAATCGTCAACGGAGCCCCTGGGGCCGTGGATAGCGTCATCCTGGATGGTGTCGAGATCGCTCGCGGCGAGAATCCGCGGATCATCGGCTTCGTCGAGCTGGACTAACCCGCGGCAGCCTTGCGTTTCGGGATCATGACCTTGCGGGTGAACGTCAGGACCGTCTCATCGCGCTGGTTGAAACCGCGCGTCTCGACCGTGACGATGCCGCGGTCCGGGCGCGACTTCGATTCGACCTTGTCCGTCACCGTCGTCTCCGCGTAGACGGTGTCGCCGTGGAAGGTCGGGGCGACGTGCTTGAGCGACTCGATCTCGAGGTTCGCGATCGCCTTGCCCGAGATCTCCTTGACCGTCATGCCGAAGACGATCGAGTAGACGAGCGTCCCGACGACGACGTTCTGGCCGAACTGGGTCTCCTCCGCCCCAAAACGCGCGTCGATGTGCAGGGGGTGGTGGTTCATCGTCTGCATGCAGTGGAGGATGTCGTCGTACTCCGTGAGCGTGCGCCCGGGCCAGTGCTTGAAGACATCGCCCACCTCGAACTCCTCGAGGTAGCGCCCGAACGACTCGCGCCCGTCGTGGATGGTCATTGGTGGCTCCCGTCCTGCGGCCGCTCGCCGCTCTTGGCCGTTGGCTCTTGGCGGTTCCGAAAAGTTAGTCGATCGCGTAGTCGCTGCATGGGCATCTGCAGACTCCTTCTGCCGACCGGCCCGCGGTCGGCGATCTGACTAGATTTGCACGGCCTTCACCGGCTGTGCCGCATGGAGAGCGGCACGCCACTCTCCCTCCAGGATCTTCCCGAGTCGCTTGTAGCCCGACCCACCCGTCATCGTAGTTGCTTCACCCTTATCTCCTGGATACTCGGCTGCTTCTCCCCGGCCGGGACGAGAGAACCAGTACAGGTAGTCCGCGACACAGGACCCATCAAGCATCTGCGAGAAATTGGCTTCACGGAAGTTGACCGTACTTCCCGAAATGATGGTTGATAGAACCGCGCCCAGGGCGGCATGGCACCCGTTCACGCCGATGCTGCCCCAGAGGACGTTTGTGTTGGGTTCTGCGAAGGCCTGAGGGTTACGCGTCCGGACTGCGCGCCAGAAGTTTTTGAGTATCCGAACGATAAGCGCGGTCGTGTCTGAGAAACCGGTCACGTCACCGTCCGCGATGAGCTTGTTGAGGTGGAGTCCGATGTCTTGATTCTCAAGAAGCGGCCGTAAGCTTGTGGCGAAGGCCTGTAGCTTGATCGGCTTGGTGATGTTGTCGTTCGGCATCTGGATCCGGCCGTACCAGGGCGACGAAGCATCGCCGTTCAGTATGCCGGCGATGCGAGTCGACTCGAACTTCCAGTTCTCGTCCTCGGGTACAACAGTTTTCAGCGTCGCTAGTTCATGGTCGTTGAGCTCACCTTCGTCGATCCGTCGCTGAACCACGCGCCGGCTTAAATCGGTCCGCACCCGCTTCTGTTTTTCGTTCACCAACAGAAAGAGCGCGATCTCCTCGGCTGTTGTGAGACCGTCGAAGACGCGGATGTCAAAGAGGACAGAGCCGTCGAGCACGCCAGCTGCGAGTGCCCGCTCGATCCCGCGGAGGCGCGTGGCACCATCGATAATCGCAAGCCACGGATGGCCTTCCGATTCTACGGTCAGGAACCCGAAGCGCCCTTCCTCGTCGATTTCGCTGACGGTTGCGCTGGCGCTGTCAGCCTTGGAGCGGATGTTCGCAGTGAGTTCGAACAGTCGGGGCTTCAGTCCAGCTCGGGAGCACCCAGCGAAGTATTCCTCGATGGCTCGTGCCCGGCTCTCCCTGGTCCGCTCGTTCCGTTGATATCCGTCCCCGGTGCGGTCGTCGTAGAAGTCCACCCATGCCAGCTGCACGAGTGTCTGCGCATCCATAGCGATCGAGTGACTGCCATCTTGGTTCCTCTTGGCGATGAGTTCGGTCTGCATAGGGCGCACCTCCGGTTCGATTGGCCCGATAGTACTCGACATCCGATCGCAAATTAAGTATCCAGGTATCTGATCAGTGTTTGGGCTATTCGATCGCATACTCACGAAGCAGGTTCCTCGCAATGACCAACTTCTGGATGTCGCTCGTGCCCTCGGCGATGACCATCACCGGGGCGTCGCGGTAGTAGCGCTCCAGCGGCAGCTCTGTGCTGTAGCCGACACCGCCGTGGAGGCGAAGCGCATCGAGCACGACCTCCTGGCAGACCTCCGTGGCGAAGAGCTTGGCCATGCCTGCCTCGAGGTCGCTGCGGCCACCACCGTCCTTGCGCCGGGCGGCGTCGAGGGTGAGGAGCCGCGCGGCGCGGATCTTCGTCGCCATCTCCGCGAGGCGGATCTGTTGGGCCTGGTGCTGCGCGATGGGCTTGCCGAAGGCGACGCGCCGCTGGGCGTAGGCGATCGAATCCTCGAAGGCCGCCTGGGCGACGCCTACACCGCGCGCGGCCACATTGATCCGCCCCACTTCGAGCGCGCCCATCACCTGCTGAAAGCCGCGGCCTTCGTCGCCGCTGAGGAGGTTAGCGGCGGGCACGCGTGCGTTGTCGAAGGCGAGCTCGGTCGTCTCGACGCCCTTGTAGCCGAGCTTGTCCAGCTTGCGCCCAACGACGAAGCCTTCGGTTTCGGGCTCGACGAGCATTGCGCTGATGCCGCGGTGGGCAGGCTGTGCCTCGGGGTCGGTCTTGGTGAGGACGAGGTAGACCCCGGCGCGCTGGCCGTTCGTCACCCACATCTTCTGGCCATTGATGACGTAGTCGTCGCCGTCGCGCGTCGCCTGGGTCTTGATCGCTTGCGCGTCCGATCCTGCGTCCGGCTCGGTGATGCTGAGCGCCGCCCGGATCTCCGGCTGGACCATGCGCGTGAGGAAGCGCTCCTTCTGGTCCTCGGTGCCGTACTCGTCGATGGCGTAGCCCACGAGCACGTGCGTGTTGAGCACGCCCGCGAGGCTCATCCAGCCGCGGGCAAGCTCGATGCACACACCGGCATAGCACTCGAAGCTGAGGTCGAGGCCGCCGTAGGCTTCGGGCACCTTGATCGCGAAGAGACCCATCTCCGCCATGCCCGCGACCAGCGGCTCGGGGTATTCGTCGGCGTGCTCGTACTCGCTGGCGACGGGCTTGACCTCGCGGTCGACCCAGACGCCCACGTTCGAGACGATCTCCTGCGCGACCGGGTCGAGAATGTCCGCGGCGAAGTCACGTGCCATCAGCAGGCCCTTCCTCGCGCCGGATTATGCCGAAACGCTCCCTAAGCCGCTCGCGAAAGGAGTCGGCGTGCTAACTGCACTGAGCCAAGAGCCAAGAGCCAAGAGCCAAGAGCCAACGGCCAAGAGCCAACGGCCAAGAGCTACTTCGCGCCGGTGCCCTCGGACGTCGCGCCTACGAGAATCGCCATGTTGCCGTCCGGGTGGCGGTTCTCGGACATGAGCTGGTGGCACTCGCCCGTCTCCGCAAACGGGAAGACGCGCGAGAGGCAGGGGTTGATCTTGCCCTGGACGACGAGGTCGTTGAAGGCGGCGGCCTGCTCGTCGTTGGCGAAGTGCGAGCCCTGGAAGCGCTTCTGCCGCATCCAGAGGTAGCGCAGGTCGACATCGGCGTTGTAGCCGGTCGTGCCTGCGCAGATCACGACCATGCCGCCGGTATCGCAAACGAACATGGAGGTCGGGATCGTGTCTTCGCCGGGGTGCTCGAACACGAGCCGCGGGCTCTTGCGCTCGCCGAGCACGTCCCAGATCGCCTTGCCGAAGGCGCGGGCGCCCTTGGCGAACTCGCCCATCCCGGCCTGGTCTTCCCATCCCGGCAGGCGGCCCCAGTGGCTGAAGTCCTTACGGTTGATGTACCCCACCGCGCCGAGCTGCTTCGTGAACTCGCCTTTGGCCTCGCTGGAGACGACGGTGATCGGCTGCCCGCCATGCAGTGCCGCAAGCTGAATCGCCATCGAGCCGAGCCCGCCTGCCCCACCCCAGACGAGCACCGCATCCCCCTCCTCGACCGTGTGGGGCGGCCAGGCGAAGAGCATGCGGTAGGCGGTCGCGCCGACGAGCGTCGGGGCGGCGGCCTCCTCCCAGGTGAGGTGGGCCGCTTTGGGGAGGCACTGGTGGGCTTGGACGCGGGTGAACTGCGCGAACGAACCCCAGTTCGTCTCGTACCCCCAGATGCGGAAGGATGGATCGAACATGGGGTCCTTGCCCGCGATGACGGCGGGCGCGTGCACGTCCCAGGAGCCGCAGTGAATGACGACCTCGTCGCCGACTTTGACGTTCGTGACGTTCTCGCCGATCGCGTAGACGACGCCGGAGGCGTCCGAGCCGCCGATATGGAAGTCCTCCGCTTCGCCCGCTTTCTGGCGGCTCGCGATGACATCGACGGGGCTGCCGAGGGCGGCCCAGACGTTGTTGTAGTTCACGCCCGCGGCCATCACGTAGACGAGCGCGTCATCGGGACCCACCTCGGGCACGGGGATGACCTCGGGCGCGAAGGCGTCGCGCGGTTCGCCGAAGCGCGACTGGCGGATCAGCTGTGCGTGCATGAGGGCGGGCAGCTCACCCAGTGGTGGTGCCTCGTCTAGGGGGTAGAGGTCCCGATCGGTCTCGGTCGTCATGCCGTCCTCGATGGGGAAGGGTGGCCCTCAATACTACCCGAGCGCTATCGGTCAGGTAAACCGCTGCGCCGTTACCTGCTGCGCCGTTACCTATAGCCCTAGGCTATAGGTAACACTCCGTCGCCAGGTGTCCGCCTGGCCTCGCTCCCGATTTACGACGAATTTACGGCGGCGTTGCGCGCCCTTCGTGCGGCCGGCCCATAGTGCGCGTGGCTCTCCCCGCCCCACCGCCCGTGGGGCGGGGAGAGCCCGGGGAGTCCGCACCAGGGGCGCGTAGCGGACTCCCCGGCGCCCCCCAGGGGTCGCGTCTAGGACTGCCTTGGCCTGCTGATCGCTCCGGCTCGAAGAGGCCCGTGCGCCGCGGGCTGCGACGGCCGCCTGGGGCGCGGTCCAGCGGCTCCGAAGGGCCGTCCGTGCTATAGTTCCGCCGGTCTTAGCGACAAATTTCACAAACGGCCTCGAGCGTGCTGCACGAATACGGCCACATCGCAATTCTGGTCATCATCGCGCTCGTCTTTCCGGCCGGCGCGATTTTGCAGTCCTGGGCTTTCCAGTTCATGGGCATTCGCCCAAAAGTCCCTTCGGACCCAGTGAAGGAAGACACCTATGAGTGCGGCATGGTCACGCGTGGCCCCGCACTCACGCAGTTCAACTTCCGCTTCTACTACATCGCGCTCCTGTTCCTCCTCTTCGATGTCGAGATCGTTTTCCTCTTTCCCTGGGCCGTGGTCTTCGAGGATGTCGGGATAGCCGGATTCGCCAAGGTGTCGCTCTTCATCGGCACCTTCGTGATCGGCGGCCTCTACGCCTGGCGCAAGCGCGCCCTGGAGTGGAGCTGATGGCGACGAAGTGGTGGTCCGGCGCGGAGCTCGCGGCGGCGGCGGAGCGACTCGTTCCCGGTTCGGTTGCGCGGACGAGCGAGACCGCCTGCGCGCTGAAGCCGGAAAGCGCGCTGCAGACGTTCCGCGCCCTCCGCGACGACCCGGAAACGGACTTCGTCCACCTCACGAACCTCTGCGCCGCGGACTACTGGGACCACTTCGAAGTCGTCTACCACCTGCAGTCCCTCGAGCGAAACCAGATCGCCTGCGCGAAGGTCGAAGCTTGGGAGCGCGAGGAGCCGGTGGTTCCCAGCGTCGTCGATATCTGGCAGGGGGCCTGGATCCAGGAGTCCGAAGCCTACGATCTCTTCGGCATCGGCTTCGAGGGCCACCCCAACCTCACCCGCATCCTCCTCTGGGAGGGCTACCCGGGGCATCCGCTGCGCAAGGACTTCCTGGCGATGCCCGGCGGCCTCCAGCCCGGCCTGAACGAATTCGCGGGCACCTCCGCGAAGCCCGAGCCCCCGGTGCATCCCGTCCAATGAGCGCGATCCGATGAGTGAGATCGTCCAGTCCGAACCGTTCGTGATGAACATCGGGCCGCAGCATCCGTCGACCCACGGCGTCTTCCGCGTGAAGGCGACGGTCGACGGTGAGCGAATCATCGACGCCGAGATGGTGATCGGCTACCTCCATCGCTCGATGGAGAAACTCGCGGAAGAGCGTACCTACACCCAGAACATCCCCTTCACGGACCGCACCGACTACCTGAGCAGCATGTCGAACAACCTCGGCTACTGCCTCGCCGTGGAGAAGCTCGCCGACATCGAGGTGCCCGAACGCGGCCAGGCGATCCGCGTGATCATGGCCGAGCTCCAGCGGGTGGCCAGCCACTGCATGGGAGCGGGCGCGTTCGCGAACGACACCGGCGCCTGGCAGACGCCGATCATGTGGTTCATGCGTGAACGCGAGAAGATCCTGGACATCTTCGAGATGACCAGCGGCGCGCGCCTCACGTGTAACTACATGCGTATCGGGGGCGTCGCCTTCGATCTCCCCGAGAGCTTCGAGGAGGAGGTTCGCGCCTTCATCCCCGCCATGCGCCAGACGATCGACGACGGCGAGGGTCTCCTCTCGGGCAACGAGATCTTCATCGCGCGAGCGCGCAACGTCGCCGTGGTTCCCCACGAAATGGCGATCAACGCTTCGTTGAGCGGCCCCATGCTGCGCGGCAGCGGCGTCGCTTGGGATATCCGCAAGGCCGACCCCTACTGCGGCTACGAGCAGTACGACTTCGAGATCCCGATCGGCTACCAGGGCGACGCCTACGACCGCTTCATCATCCGCATCGAGGAGATGCGCCAGAGCCTGAAGATCGTGGAGCAGGCGCTTGATGGGCTGCCGGGGGGCCCGCATAGCACCGAGGTCCCACTCGCGCTCCGCCCCCCTGCGGGCGAGGCCTATGCGCGCATCGAGAGTCCCCGCGGCGAGCTCGGCTACTACCTCGTGAGTGACGAGGGCCCCTCGCCCTACCGCTTCCATATCCGCCCGCCCTCGCTCATCAACCTCACCGTCTTGCGGGAGATGACCGTCGGCGGCTCGATCGCTGATGCGATCGTGGCCCTCGGGTCGATCGACATCGTCGTCGGGGAGATCGACCGCTGATGGGTCCTCTTGTCACCGATCACTGGTACGACCTGCGTGACCTTTCGAACATCTCGCGGGAGATCCTCGAAGGGATCGACAAGGTGGCGCCGAGCGAAGTCGCTTACATCGTCGCGCCGGTGCTCGGGTTCGTCGCCTTCTTCCTGATCTTCGTGCTGCCCTCGCAGCTCATCGTGGGCGTGTACGGCGAGCGCCGCATCATCGGGCGCATGCAGGCGCGCCGGGGCCCGAACCGGGTCGGTCCGTTCGGCCTGCTGCAGCCAATTGCTGATGCAATCAAGCTCCTGCAGAAGGAAGCGCTGACCCCGAAGACCGCCGATCGCGCGATCATGTGGGCGGCGCCCATCTTCTTCGTCGCGCCCGCGGTCCTGCTCTTCGCGACGATCCCGTTCGGCCCGCGCATGATCTTTGCGGACATCCCCGTGGCCCTGATCTACTTCATCGCGATCTCGGCGTTACCGGTGCTGGCTGCGTTCATGGCGGGGTGGGGGTCGAACAACAAGTACAGCCTTTACGGGGCAATGCGCGTCGTCGCGATGTCGGTCAGCTACGAAGTGCCGCTCGTGCTCAGCCTCCTTGCGGTGGTGGTCTTCTCCAGCACGATGAGCCTCCAGGGGATCGTCCTCTTCCAGGCCGACGTCAACCTCTGGCTCGTCTTCATGATGCCGCTGGCCTTCCTCATCTACTTCATCAGCGTGAGCGCGGAGCTCAACCGCACCCCCACGGACATCGCCGAGGCCGAGTCCGAGATCGTCGCCGGCTACCTCACCGAGTACAGCGGCATGAAGTGGGGGCTCTTCTACGGAATGGACATCGGCTACGCCCTGGCCGCGTCGGCCTTCGCCGCTACCGTCTTCCTCGGCGGTTGGTCGATGTGGGGGCTGGAGGAGTGGGTTCCCCCGTGGATGATCTTCATTGCAAAGACCCACCTCTTCTACTTCGTCTTCATCTGGACCCGGGGCACACTGCCCCGCCTGCGCATCGATCAGCTGATGGCGTTCGCCTGGAAGTTCCTGTTGCCGCTTGCCGTCTTCAATCTCTTCTTGGTCTCGCTCGAGCGGCTGCTCTGGGTCGAGAACGACATCGGCGACGGCATCGTCTTCGCTTTCGCCGCGGGCAACCTCGTCGCATCGGCGGCAGCGGCGTACCTCTGGGCGCGCCTGCTCGGCTACCGCCCTGAGCGCATCCCCACGAAGCCGCGCTTGGTGCGCGAAGCCGGCGGCTATGTCCCCGTCGAAGGCCAGACGGGCGGCGGGGAGTAGATGGACGGAGCGGGAGTCGGCATCGCGTTTTGGGCGCTCGCCTTCGTCACGTTAGGAGCGGCCGGCGGCGTGATGGTTTCCCGCAACCTGCTCCACGCGGTGCTCTTGCTCATCGTCACCTTTATTGGCGTTGCCGGTTTCTTCGTCCTGCTCTCGGCGGAGTTCATCGCGATGGCGCAGATCGTCATCTACGTCGGTGCGATTGCTGTGCTCATGCTGTTCGCGATCGTCCTCACGCCCCGCACCATCCGCGACAACTCCGAGACGGCGATGGTCGGCCCCGCCATCCTGCTCGGCATCGCATTGGGGACCGTGTTCCTGTTCGTCATCTACGACACCGAGTGGGCGGTCGTGGCGAGCGATCCCGCCCTTTCCGCAGAGGACCTGGGCAAGGCGCTGCTCTCGACCTGGGTCCTGCCCTTCGAGATCGCCTCTGTGCTTCTCACGGCTGCGCTCGTGGGCGCGATCATGCTCGTGCGCACGAGCGAGGAAGAAGCCGAGGACGACGCATGACCCTCGACCTCGAACACTTCCTGACCGTCGGCGCGCTGCTGTTCTCCCTGGGCTTGGTGATTGCGCTGAGCAAGCGCAACGCCGTGGGCGTCCTCATGGGTATCGAGCTCATGCTCAATGCCGTCAACCTCACGCTCATCGCCTTCTCGAGGTTCGGCGCGAGCGAGCAGCCGATCGCCGGCCACGTCTTCGTCAGTTTCGTCATCACCGTCGCTGCGGCTGAGGCCGCGGTCGCGCTGGCGATGGCCGTCTCGATCTACCGCACCCGCGAAACGGTCGAGGTCGATCAGCTCGACCTCCTCAGGTTGTAGCCGGATGTGGGTCGAATTCATGACCGTTGGGAACGCCTACGTGGCCGAGACCTGGTATGAACTCTTCGCCGCTGAGGGGCTCCGCATCGTCGTCATCCCACCCGTGGGCCGAGGCGAAGACGCTTCGATGCGGGACGAACGCACGATCTACGTGCCCACGGGCAAAGCCCACGTGGCCCGCGAAATCCTGAGGAAGATCTGAGGCGATGAGCGAAATCCCCTCGATCGACGAGGCCGTCCTCTGGGCCATCATCGGGAGCCCCCTGGTCGCGTTCGCGTTGATCACCGCCTACCTGCACAAGCTCCCCAAGATCGCAGGCTACGTCAGCATCCTCGCAATCGGCGCCTCGCTCTTCCTCTCGCTTATCACCCTGACCGAGGTCCTCGACGCAGACGGCCGCGTTGCCATTCACACCCACGAATGGTTCCAGGCGGGCGCGCTCGAAGTGAACCTCGGCGTGCGCATCGACGGCCTCACCGCGGTGATGCTCATCGTCGTTACGAGCGTGGCCTTCCTCGTCCAGGTGTATTCGCAGGGCTACATGGAGCACGACCCCGGCTACGGGCGCTACTACGCCTTCATGAGCCTCTTCGTCGCCTCGATGCTCGGCCTGGTCCTCGCCGACAACCTCTTCATGCTCTTCATCTTCTGGGAGCTCGTCGGGCTGTCCAGCTACCTCCTGATCGGCTTCTGGTTCCACAAGCTGCGAAAAAAGCCTTCATCGTCACGCGCATCGGCGACCTCGGACTGCTCGCGGCGATCCTTCTGATTTGGACGCGCGGCGGGACCTTTGCCATCGACGAAATCCACGAACTGGCACTCACCGGCGTCCTCTCATCGACGACGATCACACTCTTCGGGCTAGGCATCTTTGCGGGCGCGGTCGGCAAGAGCGCGCAGTTCCCCCTCCACGTCTGGCTCCCCGACGCGATGGAGGGCCCTACCCCGGTCTCCGCGCTCATCCATGCCGCGACCATGGTGGCGGCCGGCGTCTACCTGATGGCGCGCTTCTTCCCCATCCTCGATGTCTCCGCGGACGCGCGTGAGACCGTCGCCTGGATCGGTGCCGCCACGATCATCGTTGGCGCCACGATCGCGCTCGTGCAGTCCGATCTCAAGCGGGTGCTCGCGTATTCGACGATCAGCCAGCTCGGCTACATGATGCTGGCGCTCGGCGTCTTCGGGTACGCCGTCGCGATCTTCCACCTCTTCACGCATGCCTTCTTCAAGGCGCTGCTCTTCCTCGGCAGCGGGTCCGTGAACCACGCGACGAACACGTTCGACATGCGCCTCATGGGCGGTCTCCGCACGAAGATGCCGATCACGTTCTGGACGTTCCTCATCGGCACGCTGAGCCTCGCCGGCATCTTCCCCCTCGCGGGGTTCTGGTCGAAGGACGAGATCCTGCTCGAGGCCTGGCACGAAGAGCGGGCCTTCTACGTGATCGCGGCCGTGGCCTCCTTCCTGACCGCGCTCTACATGTTCAGGGCCGTCTTCCTGACCTTCTTCGGCGACTACAAAGGCGGCGGGGCGGTCGACCCGGAGGACGAGGATTCGCACTTCCACGGCGATCCGGCGCGCCCCCACGAGTCGAAGTGGGTGATGACCCTGCCGCTGATCGTCCTCAGCGTCGGGGCGATCGCTGCGGGGTGGTGGTCGTGGGGCAAGGAGTTCCACCACTTCGTCGAGGCCGCCGTACCCGCGGAGGCCCTGCACGCAGCACCCGACTTCAGCTACGGCATCGCGATCAGTTCCACGATCATCGCGCTCGCGGGGATCGCTACGGCCTGGGCGATCTACCACCGCCAGCTCGTGCCCGCCCGCGAGATCCGGCGGACCGCTTACCCCATCGCCCTCATCCTCGAGCGGAAGTTCTTCCTCGATGACCTCTACGAGCGGGCCATCGCTACCCAGATCTTCCAGCGCGCTTGGAACGGGCTGGTCGAGCGTTTCGACCGCGACGTGGTCGACGGCGCGGTGAACGGCGTGGGCTGGGCGGGCTCGCAATCGAGCAGCGTCCTGCGCCATATTCAGACCGGACAGCTTCAGCTCTACGGCGCCGGCCTCGCCGCCGGCGTCTTCGTCGTGACCATCATCGTCTTCATCGCGAACCCGTTGTGAGGAGGCTGGCGTGGAACTGACCGTTCTCGTGTTCTTGCCCGCTGCCGCGGGGATCGTCGCGATGATGCTGCCGGCGCAACAGGCCCAGTACGCCAAGTGGATCGCCCTCCTCGGCTCGCTCGCGACACTCGCCCTTTCGCTTTGGCTCTTTTTCGAGTTTGAGGCGGGGATCGGTGGCTTCCAGTTCGTCGACCGCGCGACCTGGATCGATACGGGCTCGTTCGAGATTCAGTACTTCCTCGCCGTCGACGGCCTCAGTCTCCCTCTTGTCGTCCTGACCACGTTCCTCACGACCGCCTCGGTGCTCATTTCGTTCAGCATCGAGAAGCGCCCGCGCGCCTACTTCGCTAGCCTGATGCTGCTCTCAACCGCGGTGTTGGGCGTCTTCACGGCGATGGACTTCCTCCTCTTCTTCCTCTTCTGGGAGCTCGAGCTCTTCCCGATGTACCTGCTCATCTCCGTCTGGGGCTCCGGGCGGAAGGAGTATTCGGCGATGAAGTTCGTGCTCTTCACGGTCGCGGGCTCGGCCTTCATGCTGGTCGCGATCCTCGCCCTCGCCTTCAGTGCGAACACGTTCGATATCGCCGTCCTCGGGCAGTCCAGCTTCGATGACACCGTCCTGCCGCTGCGCTGGATCTTCCTGTTCCTGTTCATCGGCTTCGCCGTGAAGCTGCCGATCGTGCCGCTCCACACCTGGCTCCCCGACGCCCACAGCGACGCTCCCACGGCCGTATCGGTGATGCTCGCGGGCGTCCTGCTGAAGATGGGCGGCTACGGGATCATCCGCATGTGCGTCACGATCCTTCCCCAGCAGGCGGACGACTTTGGGATCTGGCTGGCCGCCATCGGCGCGGCCAGCGTCCTCTACGGCGCCTTCGTCACCTTCCGGCAGACGGATGTGAAGCGCCTGATCGCCTACTCCTCGGTGAGCCATATGGGCCTGGTCCTGCTGGGGATCGGCGCGCTCGGCAGCACGGCCTTGGTCGGCGCCGCCTATCAGATGCTCGCGCACGGACTGATCACGGGCCTTCTTTTCGTGGTCGTCGGGATCATGTACGAGCGCACGCACACGCGTGAGATCGGGCGGCTCGGCGGGCTCGCCCGCCAGATGCCGCTGATCGCCACCGGCCTCGTCTTCGCCGGCTTCGCCAGCGTCGGCTTGCCCTCCCTGGCAGGCTTCATCGGCGAGATCACGGTCTTCCTAGGCGCCTTCCAGAAGCACGAATGGGCCGTGCTGATGGCCATCTTCGGCGCCGTGCTCTCCGCCGGGTACATCCTCTGGGCACTCCAGCGCGTCGTCTTTGGCCCCGTTCGCCACGAGTGGGATGAAGCCGGCGATCAGCGCTACTGGTGGGAGCACGCGGCCGTCCTCGGCCTCGCCGCGCTCGTGGTCCTTCTCGGCGTCTATCCCGACCTGATCATGGACATGATCGATCCCGCGATCGAAGTCGTCAGCGCCAGGGTCTCCGCATGAGCGAACTGGACATCGTCGGCCCCCAGCTCGCAGTCCTGATCGCGGCCGGGGCGGTGATCGCCTGGGAAGCGATCTTCCCGAAGCAGCGGGCGGCCCTGCCCTACATCGCGCTGTTGGGGATCGCCGGTTCCGCTATCTGGACGACGACCTGGGTAGCGCGCGACGACTTCCAGACCGCCTTCGACGGCACCCTTGCGCTGGACCAGTTCGCCGTCTTCTTTTACTTCGTCTTTGCCGGCATTACCGCCACCGTGATCGTCGCCTCGATCGATTGGGTCGATCGCGAAGGCCATCGCCAGTCCGAGTACTACGCACTCATCCTCACGGCCTCCGCGGGGCTGATGTTCCTCGCCTCGGCCCGGGACCTGATCACGATCTTCCTCGCCCTCGAGCTCTCTTCGATCCCGCAGTACGTCCTCGCGGGCTGGGGCAAGGACCAGCGCTCCGGCGAGGCGGGGATCAAGTACCTCCTCCTCGGGGCGATCGCCTCGGCGCTCCTCCTCTACGGAATGGCGCTGCTTTACGGCTTCACCGGCTCCACCCTGCTCGTTGATATCGGCGCCGCGATCGCCGACACGGGCGCCGAGAACCGTTCGCTCCTGATCGTTTCGTCCGTGCTCCTGATCGCTGGTTTCGGCTTCAAGATGGCGGTCGTGCCCTTCCAGATGTGGGTCCCCGACGTCTACCAGGGCGCCCCCACGCCCGTCGCCGCGTTCCTTTCGGTGGGGTCGAAGGCCGCAGCCTTCGCCGTCGTCATGCGCATCTTCTTCGAGGCCTTGGGCGAGGACTTCCTCAGTGACGACTGGTCGATGATCTTCGCCGTCATCGCGGCCACCTCGATGACCCTCGGCAACGTCCTCGCGATCGTCCAGACCGACATCAAGCGCATGCTCGGCTATTCGTCCATCGCGCAGGCGGGCAACTTCATGATCGGCCTCGCCGCGATCTCCGTCGCTGGGGACGACTTCGTGCTGGGCGCGAGCGGCGTGCTCCTCTTCGTGGCCGCCTACGCGTTCACCAACCTCGGCGCCTTCATCGCCGTGATCGGCATCTCTCAGCGCATCGGCAGCGACAAGATCGCGGACTATGCCGGGATGTGGCGTCGCGCCCCGTTCTTCGCGCTTGCCTTGGCCTTCTGCCTCATCTCACTCGCGGGGATCCCACCGACCGCGGGGTTCTGGGCGAAGATCTACGTCTTCAACGCCGGCATCCGTGCGGATCTCGTCTGGCTCGTCATCATCGCTGTGCTGAATTCGGTCATTTCGGCCTACTACTACCTGGCCGTCGTGCGCCAGATGTTCTTGGGCGACGCCGCGGACGAGCGCAAGCTGCCGGTCTCGCCCACGATCGGCCTCGCGCTGGGCGTCGCTACCGCTGGCGTGATCGTCTTCGGCATCCTCCCCATGCCGCTGGTCGAGGCCGCGCGCGACGCCGCCGAAATCTTCACCACGACTTAGGCTCGCGCGATGTCGTACGCGGTCGACTTCGTAATCGAGGTCGAGCCTGTCGGCGTCGATACCGCGGCCCTTGCCGCACTCGCCGAGCGCGTGCTCGCGGGCGAGAAGGTCGCACCTGGCGTGACCCTCACGATTCTGACCACGGATGACGAGACCCTGCAGGAGCTCAACGGCCGCTTCCTCGGGATCGACGCCCCCACCGACGTGCTCGCTTTCCCGGAGGCGGCGGAGGTGCCGCTCGGCGAGGGCGAGGACCGGAGCCTGGGCGAGATCGCCATCAGCACCCCCACAGCCCAGCGCCAGGCCACCGAACTCGCGCATCCCCTTGCGGACGAACTCGCCCACCTGCTCGTCCATGGCATCCTTCACCTCTGCGGCTACGATCATGTCAGCGACGCCGAAGCCGTCCGCATGCGCGCGCGCGAAGAGCACTATCTCGGCGACATAACGAGTCACGGGCGCTGAGGCTCAGGCTGCGAAGGCGATGTCTCCGGTTAGCCGCGGAGGCCTCGCGGGTCTAGGCCGGACATCTGTTCTATACTCGCGCTTACCATCCTCGCGCCCCAGGAGGAGCGGTGCTCTACGGCAAGTGGCGTCCACGCGGATTCGATGAGGTCGTGGGCCAGGATCACGTGGTGTCGACATTGCGCAACGCCCTCACCGCGGAGAAGGTCGCGCACGCCTACCTTTTCGCGGGACCGCGTGGCACCGGCAAGACCACGACCGCGCGGATCCTCGCCAAAGCGGTCAATTGCCACAATCTCAGCGAGGGCGAACCATGTAACGCCTGTGATTCCTGCGAGGCGATCAACCGCGGGGCCGCCCTCGATCTGATAGAGATGGATGCCGCGAGCAACCGTGGGATCGAAGATGTCCGCGAGCTACGGGACAAGATCGCTTTCGCCCCCAGCGACCTCGAGAAGAAGGTCTACCTCCTCGACGAGGTCCACATGCTCACCACGGGCGCCTTCAACGCCCTCTTGAAAACGCTCGAAGAGCCGCCCCCGCACGCGATCTTCATCCTCGCGACCACCGAGCTCCACGAGGTGCCCGCGACGATCATCTCGCGCTGCCAGCGCTTCGATTTCCGGCGCGTGCCGAACGACGCGATGATCGCCCGCCTGCGCTACATCGGGGAGCAGGAGGGCTTCGCCATCCCCGATGAGGGCTTGCTGGCGATCGCGCAGGAGGGGCGCGGCGCTCTCCGTGACGCCATCACCCTGCTCGAGCAGATCGCGTCGATGTACGGCCCCGCGCCCAGCACGGACGACGTGCTCGAATCGCTCGGGCTGGTCCGTGACGAACGCTCGCAGAAGCTGGCGGACGCGCTCATTGCGAACGATCTCGCTAGCGCTCTCGAGATCGCGCGCGAGGTCGCGGACGACGGCCTCGACATCGCCCGCTTCACGCGCGAGGCCCTCGATACGCTACGCGAGCGGCTCCTCGAAGCGGCCCGCGAACGCGACCCAGGCCTGGCCCTGCTCACGACCGCCGTGGCGGAGCTCTCCCAGGCGGACTTCCGCCGCGATCCGGGGAGCGCGGTCCCCCTCGAAGTCGCGTGCGCTGCTACGATCCTCGGTCCCCCGGTCTCTGCCGCCGCCCCTGTGGCGGAGGGGACGAACGGGCAGACGCGGGCGGCACCCCGCCCGGCGCGGCGCCCACGAAGCGGCGGGGCCGAACGGGAAGAGGAAACGCTCACGACCGAGGCGCGCTTCCTCCGCGAGCTCTACGAGCGCTGCCACTTGGCCGCGCCGGTACTCGCGGCCTGGCTCAACAACTCCTGCGAAGTGCTCTCGATGGAGAACGGGCAACTCGAGCTCGGTTTCTACTATCCTCTTCACATGCAGAAGGTCGCGAACGACGGGCGGACCCTCGTCGAGCAGAAGGCGGAGGAGTTGTTGAAGCAGCCCGTGACGCTCTCCGTGCGCCAGATCGATAAGGCCCCGCCTGCCCGCCGCCCGGCCAAGGGAGGCCATCTCGCCCAGGCGGCCAAGGCGATGGGTGCGACGCCCGTGGACCAGCCCGCGCCGCCCGCGCCTGCTCCCCAGACCGCGGGCGAGGGCAGATCCTGATGGCGAAGAGCAGTGGTCGCAATCGCTACCTCCGCCGTGGGGGTGGCGGCGGGCGTGCGGGTGGCGCCCAGGGGAACCAGATCGCGGAAGCCCAGGCGATGCTCCAGCAAGCTCAGGAGCAGCTGGCCGCGACCACGGTCGAAGGTAGCGCCGGCGGTGGTGCGGTCCGGATCACGATGAGCGGTGACCAGAAAATCGAGGCTGTCAAGATCGAGCCCGATGTCATCGACCCCGACGATGTGGAGATGCTCGAAGACCTGATCGTGGCCGCGATTCACGACGCCTCCGAGCGCGCGAGCGCGCTTCAGGCCGATTCGTTCGGCCCCCTCACCGCCGGCCTCAATTTGCCCGGGCAGGGCGGCTAAGGGCGCGTGTCCGAGCCGGTTGCCGGCACCCCCGAGCCTATCGCCCGCCTCATTCACGAGTTCGCGAAGCTTCCGGGCATCGGCCCCAAATCGGCCCAGCGGCTCACCTATCACGTTCTCCGCGCGCCCGCGGAAGACGCCCTCGCGCTCGCGCAGGCGGTGGGCGACGTGAAACGGCGGGTCGTGCTTTGTGGCGAGTGCTTCAACATCACGGAAACCGATCCCTGTGCCTTCTGCGCCGACGATCGCCGCGAGCGCACGGTGATCTGCGCTGTCGAGCAGCCGCTCGACGTTCTTGTGGTCGAGCGCACGGGCGGCTACCGCGGGCTGTACCACGTCCTCCACGGCTCGCTGAACCCGATCGATGGGATCGGGCCGGAGCAGCTGCGCGTGAGCGACCTCGTGCGCCGCGTCGAGGCGGGCGGGATCACGGAAGTGATCATGGCCACGAACCCCAGCCTGGAGGGCGAGGCGACCTCGATGTATATCCAGCGTCTCCTGCTGCCGCTCGGAGTGCGCGTCACGCGCCTCGCGCGGGGGCTCCCGAGCGGTGCCGATCTCGAGTACACGGACGACCTCACGCTCGCGCGCGCGCTCGAAGGCCGCCAGGACTTCTAGCGGTGCCTGCCAGGCCGCGCGTCTACCGCGCCGAGGCCGTGATCCTGCGGCGCCGAAACCTCGGTGAGGCCGACAGCATCTTTACCGTCCTCAGCGACCACGAGGGGAAGTTCGACGCGATCGCGCGCGGTGTGCGCAAGGCGAAGAGCCGGATGCGCGGCCACCTCGAACCGCTCACGCGCAGCCGCGTCCTCGTGGCCCAGGGCCGCAACCTCGATATCTTCACCCAGGCCGAGACGGTCTCGGCCTATCGAACGCTGCACGAGGACCTCGCTGCGGGCGCCGAAGCGCTGTACTGCCTCGAGCTCGTCGATCGTTTCACCGAGGAGCGGCAGCCCCTCCCCGAGCTCTACGCCTTCCTCATCGGCGTACTCGAGGCGCTCGAGCGGGGGGCGGGCGCCTCCGCCACGCGCCATTTCGAGCTGCGGCTTCTCTCGATCCTCGGCTACGAGCCCCAGATCGATGACTGCGCGCTTTGCGATGGCCGCCTTCCAGAGCAGGAGACGCTCCTCTCCCCGAGCGCCGGTGGCCTCGTCTGCCGCTCTTGCCGGGGGGCGGCCGGGGGCGGCCGTCTCGTCTCGGTGCCGGTGATTAAGCTCCTGCGCTTTGCGCGTCGGGTCGATACGGCCAGCTTCGTCGCGATCTCCCTGCCCGAGAGCACCGCCAGCGAGCTTCAGGCCGCCCTCGCCGAGCTTGTCCGCTACCACCTCAACCGCGAGCCGAACACTCGTCGTTTCATTGAGGGTGTCGCCGCCCTCGATCGGCAGCCTTAACCACGGGGCATCCACCGCTCCACCGCAGACGTTAAGATTAGCGACACGAAGATCGACTCCTAACCCGAACCTGAGGTCACCCCCATGCCCCTGTATGAGTACTACTGCGACCCCTGCCACGGCGTCTTCGAGGAGCTTCGCCCGATGCGCGAAGCGACCGAGGCGGTCCCGTGCCCGGACTGTTATGAAGATGCCGATCGGATCATGCCAACCTCCTTCTCCGCCTTCACCTTCCGTGATGGTTACCCCCGCAAGATCCCCGATGACAACACCTACTGGCACCTCGGCAACAAGGTTTCGAAGCGCGTAACCGGTGGCAAGCCCAACGAGCATCCTGAGGTCAACAAGCCGACGCCGGCCAAGCGCCTCACGCGCGGCGAGCGCTCCGCTCTCCGCGACATGCGTGAAGTCGCCGCCAGAGGCGAGCTCGTCGATATGTACAGCAACCCCATCGGCCCCAGCGAAGTGACCGCGGCCTATAAGCGTCGCGACGTCATCAAGAAGGGTGTGCCCCGGCGCTAGCTGGGGGAAAAGCGCTAACTGCGGCGTGTGAGCACGTAACGTCCTAGCTCCTCGAGCGTGCGCCGCGAATCGTTCGCGCCCAGTGGATCGAGGGCGGCGACGGCTCGGTCGACGAATTCGCGGGCCATGGACCGCGCCGATTCCAGTGCAGTCGACTCCGTAATGGCCATGAGCGCCTCCTCGAGGAGCGCCTCGCGGTTGCGCTTCGCAGCAAGGAAGCGTCGCACGGGATTCTCGCGCCCCACCGAATCCAGGTAGAAGAGGGCCGGCAGGGTGATCGTCCCCTCTAGGAGATCGCTACCTACGGGCTTGCCCAGCTCAGCCTCATCGCCGACGAAGTCGAGGATGTCGTCCACGATTTGGAAGGCCATGCCGAGGTTGTAGCCGAAGCTCCGGAGCGCCTCGATCTCCTCTTCGCTGCACTCGGCAAGCGTGGCCCCACCCTGGGTCGCGTTGGCGAACAGGGCGGCGGTTTTGCCCCCGATCCGCCAGAGGTAGTGCTGCACGTCGCGGGCGACATCAAACGCCGCCGCATCCTGGTCGAGCTCGCCGCTCGTCATCTTCATCAGCGCCAGCGCGAAGAGGCGTGTGACGCTCAGGCTGCCGGTGCGCGTCACCATCTCGGCCGCGTTCGCGAACATAAAGTCGCCGAGCAACACGGTCAGGGCGTTGTCGAAGACGGCGTTCGCCGTCGGGCGGCCGCGCCGGCTCGTAGCGCCGTCGACGACGTCGTCATGGACGAGGCTGGCGGTGTGCAGCAGTTCGATCGCGGTCCCGAGGGGCACGAGCCGGTTGAGGTTGTAGTCACCGAAGGTTCCCGCAAGCAGGACGAGCGCGGGGCGCAGCCGCTTGCCCCGCGGATCGAGGGCGTGGTCGAGCATCAAGCGCAGGGGTGCGAGTTCGACCTGCTTGACGGACTCGAGGAGGTCGTCCACGAGAATCATGTCGTCGGCCACTGAGCCGTAGAGAGCGGCCATCTGCGCTTGCGTCACGAAACCGCTCCCGTGGCGACTCGCGCCCCGAAGAGCGCGAGTGCGTTTTCGCTGGTCGCGGCCGCCACCACCTCGACCGCCTCGTCCCGAGCGGAGGCGATCACCGCCGCCGCCGCGACCAGGTTCGCAGGCTCGTTGCGCTCGCCGCGCTTCGCCTGCGGGGGGAGCGCGGGGCTATCGGTCTCGATCAAGAGGGCGCCCAGGGGAAGTCCCGCCGCCACCCTGCGCGCCTCGTCGTTCTTTGGGTAACCAGCGGAGCAGGCGAGCGAGATCAGGAATCCCAACTCGACGTAACGCCGCGCCTGCTCCAGCGTCCCGCCGAACGCGTGCATCACCCCCGGCGGCTGCCCCGCCGCGGCCAGCGGTGAGCTGGCCGCGTAGTGGGCGAGATGCGGCTCCAGGTCCGCTTCCGCGTCCCGCGAGTGGACGCAGACGGGCAGACCCACGCGTGCCGCGATCTCGAGCTGCGCATCGAGGGCGCGACGTTGCACGTCGCGTGGAGCGAGCTCGCGGAAAAAGTCCAGCCCGATCTCGCCGATTGCGACGACGCCCGTGGCCATCGCTAACGCTTCTAGCTCGTCGAGAACTGGCGCTGTGGCCTTTGCCGCTTCGTGCGGATGCACGCCAACGGCCGCGACGATGCGAGGGTTTGCGGTGCTTGCTGCGAGCATCACGGCCGCCTGGCTCGATTCGAGATCTTCACCAACCACGACGATGGTCGCCACTCCCGCCTCGGCCGCGCGCTTCAGCACGAGCGCGCGGTCGTCGCCGAAGCGCGCGTCCTGAAGGTGGCTGTGCGAATCGAACAAGCGCATCAAGTCGTGGCCGGCTCGGGCACGTCGAGCTTGCGGTAGAGCGCCGCGTGCTCGCCGAGGGTTCGTCCCGCAGGCACCTCTGCGAGATCCCATCCCGCTGTCTGCGGAGTGCCTTCGTGCCCGAGCGTGGCGTATAGCGCCTCCGTCGAGAAGGGGAGGATGGGATGGAGCAGCGCCCCCAGCCCTGAGATCGCCTGCAGGGCTGTGAAGAGCGTTTCGGCGGCGTGGGCGCGGTCCTCCTTGACCGCCTTCCAGGGCGCGCGCCGATCGAGGTACTGATTTGCTGCTTGCGCCACCGCCAGCGACTCGCGCAGCGCGCCCCGAAACTCGCAGGCCCCGTACGCCGCGGCCACGGTTTCGAAGCCGCCGTTCACGGTCGTGAGTAGCGCTTCGCTCTCGGCGCTGAGCGTTCCGGGAGCGGGTACGACCCCCTCGAAGTTGCGGTTGATCATCGCGACGACGCGGTTCACGAGGTTCCCCCAGGTCGCGATCAGCACCTCGTTGTTGGCGCGGATGAGCTCCTCTTCGCGGAACTCGGAGTCGCTCGTCTCAGGCATGATCTGGGTGAGATAGAAGCGGACGACATCGGCGTCGTACGTATCGAGCAGGTCGAGCAGCCAGGTGCCGGTGCCCTTCGATTTGCTCTGCTTCTGGCCTGCGGTGATGTTCACGAACTGGTTGGCAGGAACGTCGTAGGGCAGGTTCAGGCCGCCGTAACCAAGGAGTATCGCGGGCCAGATCACGGTGTGGAAGACGATATTGTCCTTGCCGATGAAGTAATAGGCGCGCGTCTCTGGGTCCTCCCAATAGAGGCGCCAGGCTTCGGGATCGCCCTCGCGCTCGGCCCACTCTTTGGAAGCGGAGAGGTAGCCGATCACCGCGTCGAACCACACGTAAATCCGCTTCTCGCCGAAGCCCTCTACGGGAACGGGCACGCCCCAGCCGATGTCACGCGTAATCGCCCGATCCTTGAGCCCCTCTTCGAGCATCCCCAACGTAAAGTTGGCGACGTTGCGCCTCCAGTGCGCCTGCTTACCGACCCACGCCTTCAGCTCCTCCTGAAACGCGGACAGCTTGAGCAGGAAGTGCTCCGACTCCCGCACCTCGGGGGTCGCGCCACTCATCTTGCTGCGCGGCTCGATCAGGTCCACGGCGTCGAGCTGCGATCCGCAGCTGTCGCACTGATCGCCGCGCGCTTCGGCGAACGCACAGATCGGGCAGGTACCCTCGACGTAACGATCGGGCAGGAAGCGTCCTGCCTCCGGGTCGTACAGCTGCTCTTGGGTTCCGCGGTAGAGCAGTTCCTTCTCGAGCAGGCGCTCGAAGATCTCCTGCACGGTCTCGTAATGGCGCTCGGTGAGCGTGGACGTGTAGAGGTCGAAAGAGATGCCGAACCGCTCCCAGGCTTCCTCGATCTTCGGGTGGTAGCGGTCGACGATGTCCCGGGGACCGACACCCTCGCTGTCGGCGCTCACGGTGATGGGCGTGCCGTGGCTGTCTGACCCCGAAACCATGAGCACATCGTTCCCGCGCATGCGCTGGTAACGCGCGAAGATGTCCGCAGGGAGATAAGCGCCGGCAGCCTGGCCGACGTGCAGGAAGTAGTTCGCGTAGGGCCAGGCCACACCCACAAAGATGCGTTCGGCCACGGCATCCCCTTCTTCTGGGGCGCCACGAAGGGTCCGATCGAGAGGGTCGTACCCGGCCCAGGAACGCCCTGCGATTCGGCACCGGTTCTCTTCGGGGCGCCTCGGCGGCTGCGGTCAGCAGAGTCTAGCACCGTAGCCGCGGACGGCGGGCAGGCGTCGCCGCGATGAGGCCGCAGCCGGCAAGTCAGGCTAGTGCCCCTGCAACTGAGGTTCCGGGTGCCGCGGGTGCCCACTCGTCCGAGCAAGGTCAGTTACTTCCTTGAGACTCAAGCCTGAGACTCAAGTTGTACCGGCCCTAGCCGTCCGATTCGGGCCAAGCCCCGTAGGCCTCGGCGCGAGTCACGCCGAAGCGCCGGGCCGCCTCCGCCGCTGCCGGGGAGCGCTTCGCCCCCGCTCGCTTCATCTCCCGGAGATAGGCGACGACCTCGCTCGAGTCGCTTTCTGGCGCCCAGCTGCGCACGTCGACGACGACCGTGCACTCCCCTTTCGTCCCCTCGAAGCGCGTCGCCAGCTCCGAGGCGCGGCCGCGGACCGTCTCTTCATGCAGCTTCGTCAGCTCGCGACAGACGACAGTCGGCGGGTCGTCGAGCGTCACGGCGAGGTCGGCCAGCGATCTCGCCAGGCGTCGCGGGCTCTCGAAGAAGAGGAGCACGCCGGCGGTGGCGGCCGTTGCCGCGAGGCGGCGCGCTCGCTCGCTCGCGCGCCGCGGCAGGAACCCAAGAAAGTGGGCATCGCTCGCATCGAAGCCCGCGAGCGAAAGCGCCGCGGCGAGGGCCGATGGGCCCGGGACCACGAAGACCCGCACGCCGGCTTCGTGCGCGGCCGCCACCGCCCGCGCTCCGGGATCGGCAATGAGGGGTGTGCCCGCATCGGCGGTCAGGGCGGCTACGCCTGTTTGCGCGGCCTCGAGCAGCCGGGGGATGCGCGAATCGACGTTGTGCTCCGTGAGGCTCATCGCCGGCGCCTGCAGGCCCAAGCGTTTCCGCAGCGTTCCCAGCACGCGCGTATCCTCGGCCGCGATGAGCGCCGCTGCGTTGAGCACGGCCGCTGCCCGCTCACTCAGATCTGCCAGGTTCCCGATTGGGGTGGCCACGACGTAGAGGCCCGGCGCGAGGTCGTTCATGCTTCGGGCAGCTTCACAGAAGTCCTAGGGCAGTGCGAATCTTCGTACGCAGGCCGCCGTCGGCGGTCCTTCCCCGTTGACCCGGCCTTTTGCGCGACCGTACACTCAAACGCAATCGTGAAGTTCCGTTTCGATCCTGGCCTCACCCATCGGAATCCGTGCCCTTGAGCACGATCACCCCGTCCGCCACGAACGCCGCCTCTGATGCGTCAGAGCGCGGCGTTTTTGCAATGCCCGAGGAGGAGGAGGAAAAAGCCGTGACCGCACCGCATCGCAAGCAACTTCGCTACGCATATGGGTTTGACGATGTCGCCATCGTTCCCGGCAACGTAACGATTAATCCCGAGCTCGTGGAGTTTGGGATGGACATCGGCCCCTACCACTTCGGCCTCCCCTTCATCGCCTCCGCGATGGACGCGGTCGTGGACCCGCCTTTCGCGCGAATGATGCACGACGCGGGCGGCCTTGGCGTCCTCAATCTTGAAGGCATCTGGACGCGCTGCGACGACCCCAGGCCAACCCTCGACGAAGTCGCTTCCGGGAGCCGCGATGAGGCGACGGCGATTCTCCAAGCCGCCTTCCAGCAGCCGATCCGGGACGACCTCGTTGCCCAGCGCATCCGGGAGATCAAGGATGGCGGCTCGATCGCGGCGATCTCCGTAACGCCGAAAAACACGAAGCGCTACGCGTCGCTCATCCAGGAAGCCGGCGCCGATATCCTCGTCGTGCAGAGCACGATCACGACCGCCCGCCACGAATCGACGAGCGTCGAGGGTTTGCGCTTCGAGAAGCTGTTCGAGCACATCCACATCCCCGTAGTCGTTGGGAACACGGTTGGATTCGACGCCACGCTCGAGGTCATGCGCTCAGGCGTGGCCGGCGTGCTCGTCGGGGTCGGGCCGGGCGCCGGCTGCACGAGTCGAGAGGTGCTGGGAATGGGGGTTCCGCAGGTGACCGCAACCATCGATTGCGCGGCCGCCCGCGAGGCCTATCTCGCCGAGACGGGCAACTACGTTCCGATCATCACCGACGGCGGGATCCGCACGGGTGGCGATGTGTGCAAGAGTTTCGCGGCAGGCGCCGACGGCGTCATGATGGGTTCGCCGTTCGCTGGCACCACCGAGGCCCCCGGCCGCGGCTACCACTGGGGCATGGCCACCTCTCACGCCGATCTGCCGCGCGGCACCCGCGTCTTCGTTGGCGTGAACACGACGCTGCAGAAGACGCTCTTCGGGCCGACCAGCCGTACGGATGGCACGGAGAACCTCGCTGGCGCACTGAAGACGGCGATGGGGATGTGTGGCGCGCACACGATCCGCGAGTTCCAGGAGACCGAGATGGTGATCGCGCCTTCGATCAAGACCGAGGGCAAGATCTACCAGTTCGCGCAGGCTGAGTCCTAGAGAACGGTCCCGCGGACCGACCGCGGTCGACCCGGCCTACACTGGCGACGATGTCCACCGAATCGCCGGTTTGCCTGGATCGGGTGCGCGAGCATTACGACCGCGATCCCGCGCTGGAGTGGGGGCGCTTCGAGGCCCGCGTCCAGCACCGCATCGAATTCATGGTCACCATGCACGCGATCGAGCGGCGCCTCCCTGCGCCGGGGGCGGGTGCGCGCGTGCTCGATGCCGGTGGCGGCCCTGGGCGTTACACGATCGCCCTGGCCGAGCGCGGCTACCGCGTCACGCTGCTCGACCTGAGTCCTGGGAACGTGGAGTTTGCGCGCGACCGCATCGCTGAGGCGGGGGCTTCGGTCGCCGCGAACGTCGAGGCGACGTGCGCCGGCACGTTCACGGACCTCAGTGCCTTCCCGGACGGCGGCTTCGATGCCGTCCTCTGCCTCGGTGCTGCTCTCAGTCATGTTGCCGACGCGAGCCTGCGCCTGCGCGCGCTTGCCGAGCTGCGGCGTGTCGCGAAGCCTGGTGCGCCGCTGCTGATCTCCGTGCAGAACGCGCTTGCGACGCTCCGTAGTCTCGTCCAGTGGCCCGACACCTGGGCCGTCGACGCCCAGGGCTGGATCGACCGCGAGCCTGCCAACACGGTCAAAGGCAGCGATGGGTTGCCCTGGGTCGAGTTCCTCCCGGAGGAGTTCCTGACGCTACTGGCCGAGGCTGGTCTCGAGCGCGAGCGTCTCTATGGCTGCTGGGGGATCGCCGCGCATCTGCCATCGGAGAACCTCGAGGCCCTGATGGCGGACGAAGAACGTTGGCCGCTCTGGCGCCGCTGGCTGCTCGAAACCTGTGACCACCCCAGCATCGTGGGCGTATCCGGCCACCTGATAGCGCATGCGCTCGCTTAGCAGAGGGCGCCTTGCTCCCGCGTTGCTCGCGGCCCTCGCCCTGACACTCTCGGTGGTCCCTGGCGTCGCGGGCGGCCCCCAGCGCGCGGACGCGCAGTCCCGCTGCGCTGGGTTCCCAGCCCTCGCTGACATCACGACGGTGTCGCTCGAAGGTTTCGACGTGATCGTCATCGGGATCTGGGTTGCAGCGCCCGACGGGCGAACGGCGATCGAGCCAGAGGCATTCCTGAAGGGGCCCGCGATCGCGACGCCATTGCTTCTGGGTGAGCCGCGGGGCGATCCCCAGAGCGAGTGTCCGCCGGCCCTGCTGGTTTCGGGCACGCGCGTGCTCGCGGCGCTGCGACCCGGGCCTGACGCGCCCCTCCACCCGGACATCCATACCGTGTTCGTGCTCGAAGAGGGCAGCGCCTCGCACCCGAACGGTGGCGAGAGCCTGGCCGAGGCCGCGCTCATCGATCGCATCCGTGGCGTCACGAATCAGTACGCCGTTCCCGCTGCAACCGCCGGCGAAGGCGCGTCGATCGACTGGCTGCGGGTCGTGCTGCCGGTAGCTGGGGCCGTGCTGGGCATCTTCGTCGCGGGTCTCGTCCTGATGCGGATTTGGCACCGCATCGACCCTACCTGAAACGCTAACGAAGCCCCTCGAGGACGTTCGCCACGATGTCCTCCTCGTCCGGCAGGATCTCGTCCGCAGCTTCGTGCGCGTAGCGGTCGCCCTTGGCCATCGCCAGTCCCCGCCCCGCCCAGGCGAGCATCGAAGCGTCGTTGACGCTGTCGCCGATCGCGAGCGTCTCGTGGCGGGGCACGCCCAAGTCGTCTGCCACCAGCGCGAGCGCCCGCCCCTTGCTCGCCGTGGGCGAGATCGCGACCGTCACGGCGGGGAAGTCGAGCAGGTGGAGACGGTCTCCGTGCGCCTCCGCCAACGCTTGGTGGATCGCCGGAGAGCGCTTGCGGTCCCCCAAAACGCCGACGCCGTTCGGGGGGATCCCGAGGGCTTCGGGCGCGGCATCATATTCCGGGGTGACCCCGCACATCTCGCCATAGCTGCGTGTGGCCGGCGTCTCCTTGGTCACGGCGTAGCGGCTCGTCCCGAACCATTCGTACTCGTGGCCCTCGTCGCGGGCGTAGGTGACGACCGCCCGTGCCAGCGATGCCTCGAGCCGGACCTCGTGGACGACCTCCCCCGCGGCGCTCGCGACGACGCACCCCTCCTGCGCGATCAGGGGGCCTGCGAGCCGCAGCTCCTGGGCGATTCGCGCCGTGCCGGGGTGCATGCGCCCAGACGCGAGGACGACCGCGATCCCGCGCCCCGCGAGCGCAGCCACGGCGCTGCGGAGCCGCGGCGAGAGCGCCCCTTCGTGTGGCCCCTCGAACGGCAGGAGCGTTCCGTCGATGTCGAGCGCGATCAGCTTTACCGCCATCGCGCGGTCACCACCCGCTCCCAGCCCACGAGGTCGTGCTCGATTCCGGCTTCCCCTCCCAGCCGAGTGACGTACTCCGCGAGTTTTCGCGCCTGGCCCAGCCCCAGCTCGAAGGCCACGAGGCGAGGGCGCAGACGGGCGGCACAGTCGTCGAGCACGGCCCGAACGAGGTCGAGGCCGTCTTCGCCTCCGTCCAGCGCGACATGCGGCTCCCAGCCGCGGACCTCGGGCTGCAGCTCCGGGATTACGCCCGTGGGAACGTAGGGCAGATTCGAGAGGATGACATCCGCGCGGGCGAGCGCGTGGCCGAGGTCGGCCCGCACCAGCTCGACCGCTGCCCCATGACGCGCGACGTTCGTGGCCGCCAGTCGCAAGGCGTCGGCGCTGAAGTCGGTCGCCACGATCCGCGCGCCCGGCGCCGCCATGGCCAGAGCGATGGCGATGTTCCCGCAACCCGTGCCCATGTCCACGACGACCGACTCCGGGGCACGCTCGAGCTCGGCCAGGCCCAGTTCGACCAGCAACTCCGTCTCGGGGCGGGGGATGAGGGCGCCGGGGCCGACGGTGAAGTCGAGCCCGCGGAACTCCCGCAGGCCGGTCAGGTAGGGTGTCGGCTCGCGCTGGAGGCGTCGCGCGACGAGTTCGACCAGGCGCTCCTGCGAGGCTTCGTCGACCGATTCGTCGGCGAAGTAGGCGCTGCGGCTGAGGCCGCTGGCGTGGCGCGTGAGCACCTCCGCCTCCATCGCGGCGTCCTGGATCCCCGCGGCTTCCAGCTGCTCGCGCGCTTCCGCGGCGGCGGCGCGCGCCTTCACGCGGTGGCCTGGAGCCGCTCCGCCTCTTCCGCTGCCGCTACCGCATCGATGATGTCGTCGATGTTGCCATCCAGCCGGTCGGGCACGTTGTGCACGGTCAGCGGGATGCGATGGTCGGTGATCCGGTCCTGGGGGAAGTTGTACGTGCGGATCTTCTCGCTGCGGTCGCCGCTCCCGACCTGCGAGCGGCGCTCGGCCGTGAGCTCGCTCTCGCGCTTCTCTTGTTCGGCGGCAAGCAGCCGAGAGCGCAGGACGGTCATCGCCTTAATGCGGTTCTTCAGCTGCGAGCGTTCATCCTGACAGATGGCGACCTGCCCCGAGGGGATGTGCGTGATGCGCACGGCCGTGGCGACCTTGTTCACGTTCTGGCCGCCGGCTCCGGAGGCGTGGAAGATGTCGATGCGCAGGTCTTTGTCCTCGACTTCGATGTCGACCTCTTCGGCTTCGGGCAGGACCGCGACGGTCGCTGTCGAGGTGTGGATCCGCCCTTGCGCTTCGGTCTCGGGCACCCGCTGGACGCGATGGACGCCGCTTTCGTACTTCAGCCGCGAGTACGCCTGCTTCCCTTTGACGCTGAAGATCGCCTCTTTGTAGCCGCCCCGCCCGGTGTCGGAGACGCTGATGATCTCGGTCTTCCAGCCTTGGCGCTCGCCGTAGCGGAAGTAGGCGCGATAGAGCTCCTGCGCGAAGAGGGCAGCCTCCTCGCCACCGGTGCCGGCACGGATCTCCATGATTACGTTGCGCTCGTCACGGGGGTCTTTGGGCAGGAGTGCCCGCAGGATCTGCTCGTCCAGGGCAGCGAGCTGTTCCGTCGCGGTGTCGGCTTCCACCTCCGCGAGTTCGCGGATCTCCTCGTCGCCGTCAGCGAGCAGGGCCTGCGCGTCTTCGCGAGCGCTCTCCGCCTCGGCGTACTCGACGATCAGCTGCACCATCGGCGCGATCTCCGATCGCTCCTTCGCGAGCTGCCCCATCTTGTCGTAATCCGCCGCGACCTCCGGCTCTCCCATCTGGTTGGTGATTGCGTCGAAGCGGGTCTGGAGCTCGGTGAGACGGCGGCGGACGGCCTCTTCCATGGAGCTATTGTGCGTCGGGCGGCGTCTTCGTGCTTAGCTCGACGGCGCCTAGGTCGCCTGCTCCCGGGCGCGCGCGGAGACGCGATCGCTGAGGTCGCCGAGAGCGACCTCTTCCTGCGCGCCTTCCCCGCGCAGGTCTTTCAGCGCCGCCGTCCCCCGCCCCACCTCGTCCTCCCCGATGATGACGGCGAAACGCGCGCCGCTGCCGTTTGCGCGCCGCATCTGCGCCTTGAAGGACCGTCCCGACTCGCCGACGAGCGTGGCCAGGCCCACTGCCCGCAGACCGCTGGCGGCGCGGATCGCGGCGCGGCCGGCCTCCGCCCCGGCGTGGACGACGAACACATCGAGGGCCGCAGGCTCCGGGACGCCCACCTCCTGGCGCTTCATCTCGAGGATGATGCGTTCGAGGCCGGTAGCGAAGCCGACGCCAGGCGTAGGTGGGCCTCCGATCACTTCGAACAGCCCGTCGTAGCGTCCGCCCCCGCCCATCACCGCCTGGGCCCGCTCGTCGCCTGCTGGAACGAGCTCCCAGACGGTTCGGTTGTAGTAGTCGAGGCCGCGCACCAGCAAGGGGTCGAGCTCGTACGGAATCTCCACGGCGCTGAGGGCTTCCTGGACGGACGTGAGGTGGGCGGCCGCCTCGTCGCTGAGGTCGTCGAGGAGTTTGGGCGCGGACGCCTTGAATGGCTGATCGCGCTCCTCCTTGCTATCGAGGAGGCGCAGCGGATTGCGTTCGAGCCGGAGCTGGCTCTCGGCGGAAAGCTGGTCGGCGACCGGGCGGTAGTGGGCCTTCAGGCGCTCGACGTAGTCGCTCCGCGGTCCCGGATCGTCGATCGAGGCGAGCCGCACGACGATGCCGGTCAGGCCGAGCCGTTCGTAGAGCCGCCACTGCAGCTCGATCAGTTCCGCATCGACGGAAGGATCGGCCGAGCCGATCGCCTCGCAGTCGAACTGCACGAACTGGCGGTAGCGCCCCTTCTGGGGCCGGTCGTAGCGGAACATGCGATCGCTCGTGAACAGGCGAACGGGTTGCGGGCGGCTGCCCAGGCCGTGTTCGAGGTAGGCGCGGCAGATGGCGGGCGTCGCTTCGGGCTTGAGGGCGAGGGGTTCGCCGCCGCGGTCCTCGAAGACGTACATCTCCTTCTCGACGATGTCGGTGGTGTCGCCCGTGCCTTTCTCGAAGAGCGCGGCGTCCTCGAACGTGGGCGTGTCGATGCGGGCGTAGCCGAAGAGGCGCGTGATCTCGGCGATTGCGTCGTGGATCGCCTGCCAGTAGGGCTGATCCTCGGGGAGGATGTCCTCGGTCCCGCGTGGTGTCTGGAAGCGGCCACTCATATGTACCCTCTCGGCTTTGCTTTCTCAGCTCTACGTTCTCGGCTCTACGTTCTCGGCTCTACCTTCTAGGCTCTGCCTATCCGGTGAGCTTGGACCCGATGGTAAAATAGCGGCATAACGCCCCAACGAGAAAGCGCCTGACCGCCCTAACGAGTCCTCAAGACCCCCCGGCCATCGCCGCCGTTCTCGAGCGAGCAAGGAGCTACCTGCCCGCCGAACGCGTCGCGCTAATCAGCGACGCCTACGTCTTCGCCGCGCAGAGCCACCAGGGGCAGGTGCGTCTGACCGGCGATCCGTACATCACTCACCCCATCGGGGTGACCGAGCTCGTTACCGACCTCGAACTCGACCAGGCGGCCCTGGCGGCGGCGCTCCTCCACGATGTCCAGGAGGACTGCGGCGTTCCCAATGCGGTCATCGCCGAACGCTTTGGTGACGATGTCGCCCAGCTCGTCGAGGGCCTCACCAAGCTCGACAGGCTGCCCCTCCACGTCGGCGAAGAGGACGGTCCCGGTGCGGGCGTCCAGGCGCAGAACCTTCGCAAGATGTTCCTCGCCATGGCCGAAGATGTTCGCGTCGTCCTGATCAAGCTCTGCGACCGCCTCCATAACATGCGCACGCTTTGGGCGCTCCCGCCCGACAAGCAACGCCGGATCGCCCACGAAACGATGGAGATTTTCGCGCCGCTTGCGAACCGCCTTGGCATTTGGCAGATCAAGTGGGAACTCGAAGATCTCGCCTTCCGCTACCTCGAGCCCGAGCGCTACCAGGAGATCGCCGCCCGCCTCGATGCCACGCGCCCCGCGCGCGAACGCTACATCGAGGACGCGGCCGCGGTGCTGCGGACGGATCTCGCGACCGCAGGCGTGTCAGCCGACGTCACCGGCCGGGCGAAGCACATCTACTCCATTCACGACAAGCTCAAACGCTACGGCCGCGAGGCCAAGTCGTTCGATGAGATCCACGACCTCCTTGCGCTCCGTGTCCTCGTGCGCACCGTTGCCGATTGCTACGCCGCCCTGGGGGTCGTGCATTCGACCTGGCGTCCGCTCCCAGGCCAGTTCGACGACTACATCGCCAGCCCCAAGGACAGCATGTACCAGTCGCTCCACACCACGGTCGTTGGCGTTGGGGCACGACCGGTCGAGGTCCAGATTCGGACCTATGAGATGCATCGCATCGCCGAGTACGGCGTCGCCGCCCACTGGCGCTACAAGGATGGAGGCCAGCGCTCATCGCAGGACGAAGAGCGCATCTCCTGGCTTCGCCAGCTCCTGGAGTGGCAGCGCGAGCTTGCCGGGGCGGAAGAGTTCGTCGAGACGGTCAAGACCGACGTGTTCAACGACCAGGTCTTTGTGCTCTCGCCAAAGGGCGATGTGCTGGACCTGCCCGCCGAGGCGACGCCCCTCGATTTCGCCTACCGCATCCACACCGACCTCGGGCATCAGACGATCGGGGCCAAGGTGAACGGGAGGATGGTGGCGCTCAATACCGCGCTTCACAACGGCGACGTTGTCGAAATCATGCGCAGCCGCGCGCGCAATGGCCCTTCACGGGACTGGCTGAGTGAGAGCCTCGGCTACCTGCGTACTACCAACGCTCGCCAAAAGGTGCGGCAGTGGTTTCGCAAGCAGCAGCGCGAGGAGAGCGTCGAGCGTGGTCGGGAGATGGTCGAGCGCGAAATGCGCCGTCTCGCGATCAAGCTCGCCGACCACCAAGACGAAGTGCTCGCGCTCTTCCCGGGGAAGAGCTGGGACGATCTCCTTGCGGGGATCGGCTACGGCGATATCGGCATCGAGTCGTTCACGCACAAGGCGAGCGGGCTCCTTCAGGAGCGCGAGGAGAGTGCGCGGTCGCCGGACGACATCCCGGTCAGCCCCCCCTCGCGCGGGGCCAGTGACGGCACGGGGCTGCGGGTGTCAGGTCTGAGCGACCTCGAAATCACCCTCGCGCGGTGCTGCAATCCTGTCCCCGGCGACAGCGTCCGCGGCTACGTGACGCGCAGCCGCGGTGTCACCGTCCACCGTGCGGATTGCCATAACGTGCTGCATGAGCGGGAGCGGGACCGACTCGTCGATGTCGAGTGGGGCACGACCGATGAGCGGCGCTACCCCGCATCGATCCACGTCGAGGCCTGGGACCGGGTCGGGCTCCTGCGCGATATCAGCACGCTCGTGGCCGAAGAGCACGTGAACATGGTCGGCGTGAGCACGACCGAGAACGGCGACGGCACCGTCACGGTGCTCGCGACGCTGGAAACGAGCGGCATCGCCCAGATCTCACGTCTGCTCACGCGGATGGAGACGATTCGCGGCGTTCGCAACTGCGCCCGCAAGTCTTCCTAGCCTCGCGATCCGGCCTGCCCTAGCCAGAATGCGGTCGGGGCCGCCTCGGCGCCCCAGCGACGGCCGCGGGAAGCCGGTCGGGCCTAGCGCCGCGCGGCGCTAGCACCCGCGCGACGCAGGCCCTCCGGATGTCGGCCACCCGGACGCGCAGATGCCAGCTGCCGGTGTGAGGGAGAGCTCGGTCGCAGGCGGGCACCCAGCCAACCCGCCCCGCCGCTATCGGCGAGCGCCGAGCGAACCACCGCCCCGAAGAGGATCAGCGCCGCCCCGACCAACAGGGCGTCGAAGATGATCGTAAGAGCGGGGTTCACCATTGCTAGTACATCCGTTCGAGTGGTCAGGGGACCGTACCGAACGTCTGTTCGGATGTCAACACATATGTTCTGAGGGGCTTACTCGACTCGCTCGCGGTACTGGATGGCCTCGCCGACGTGCGCGGCGCTGAGCACCTCGCTGGTGTCGAAGTCGGCGATCGTGCGGGCGACCTTGAGAACGCGGTGAAAGGCGCGGGCAGAGAGCGCGAGCTGGCGGACGGCAGCGCGCAGGAGCTCTTCGGCATCACCGGCCAGCCGCGCCTGCGCGTGCTCGCGCACTTCGGCCGGCCCCATTTCCGCGTTCAGTTGGATCCCGGTGCCCGCGAAGCGGTCGCGCTGGATCGCACGCACGTCCCGAACGCGGGCGGCGACGACGGCCGAAGGCTCCTCGCTCGACAGCGTGGCAAGCTTCTCGTAATCGACGCGGGGCACGTCGACAAAGAGGTCGATGCGGTCGAGCACCGGTCCCGAGATCCGGCGTTGGTACCGAGACGCCGCCGACGGCGGGCAGGTGCACTCCCGCGTGGGGTCGCCGCGATAGCCGCAGGGGCACCCGTGCAGGTCAGGACTCCAACGTCGTCCGGCGGGTGTTGGTGCTGTAGTGGGTCACGCGGGGGGCCGCGAACGCCACAGCGCGAATTCCCCCTGCGCGATCTGCGGTGGGCACGCATCGATGCCTCGTGGTCGGGGTGTGCGCTGCGCTGGGTTCACGCTCGACACGGTCGCGTACTGCACTCGCGAGGAGCTTGCCGGCCGCCTTGAGCTGGAGCTAACGACTTCGCCCCCGGCGTTCAAGCACCTGCTCCGTGGGGGGTGCCGCTGCGGGCAGGAGCACGGCGCGGGTCCGCTAGCACCCCTGTCACCGCCAGCGGGGGGGAACGCGGCGTTCGATGGGATGGCGATTGAGACCCGAGACGCGATCTACAGCCGGGCGCTCGAGCTTCTGACGCTGCGCCCTGAGGGCCTCGCGGACCTCATGCGCCGCGGGCTGAGTAAAGAGGCGATCGAAGCGGGCCGCTTTCGGTCCATCCCGAAGAAGGGCTCCGAACTCGCGCAGTTCCGCGATCGACTGGTCGCCGAGTTCGGTGAAGCGACATTACGGCGTTGCCCAGGGTTCACCGACAAGAACGGGCGCCTGACCTTCTGGGCAGCCGTTGGCAAGCGCGACGGGTATGTCGTGCCCTACCTTGACGAGCAAGGGCGCATCACCGGCCTGCAGGCCCGATTCCTGGACGGCAAGTACCTGACCGCCCGTGGGGCCAGCCTCGACTCCGTCTACCACGTCTCTGGGGACGGCCAGGCAGGGGCTGACCTGTATCTCACCGAGGGTGGGCTGAAAGCGACCGTCGCGGCGTCGCTCGGCGGAATCGGGTGCTTCGGCCTTGCTGGCCAGTCTCTCCAGGAGGGCCATGTCCAAGCGCTGCGGCGGCTGAAGCCCGGCCGCGTAGTCGTTGCCCTCGACCAGGAGGAGAACGCAGGCACTAACCGAGCGCGGGAGCGGATTGAGCGGTCGCTCTGGGAGGCGGGGCTAACGGTCGCGCGAGCGGTGTGGGAGGGCGAGGACGTCGGTGGCGCCAAGGGCCTCGATGATCTGTTCCAGACGGGCGGGCGGCCGCGCCTCCGCCCAGTGCACTTGGGGCCCAAGGGTCTCAACCATCGGCGGCTGCCGTATGCGGTCAGCGAGCCTGGGGAGGTCGATTCGGGCGTCGCTCTCGGAATCGTCCGCGAGGAGACGCAGAAAGCTATCAAGGACTTCTGCAAGCCCGGCACGAACGCGGGTCGGGCGCTGCTGGTGCGGACGCCTCCGGGCGCGGGCAAGACGACCGCGGTTGGGGAGGCCGTTCGCACGCGGGGCGTCCAGGCGCGTGTTCTAGCGGGCACGAAGAAGCTCGCCCAAGAGCTCGCGGATAAGCACAACTACGTGCTCATCGAGGGGCGCAATCCGTCGAATTGCCGACGGCACGACGTGGTCAAGGCCCTCGGCGACAACGGTCACGACGTAGAACGCCTCGCCTGTGGGAAGTCGGACGAGCCGCGGTGCGAGTACCGCGGGTCCTGTGGTTACTGGGAGCAGTTCCACGCCGTGGGGCCGCGGGTGGCATCAGCCGAGCAGCTCTACAACCTCCACTACTTGCAGGGCGGCAACCTGCTGGTTCTCGATGACGCGGATCTCGTCCGAAGCGTGCTCACACGGTTTCAGGTCTCAACTGAGGCGATCGCATCGGCGGTCGCCCAGCTCCGAGGCAAGCGGCGGGCACGAGGGACCGCCCTGCTGAAGCTCCTGCAGCACGCGCTGGTGGACGCCCCTGACAGACCGCTGATGGGGGCAGCGGTGTGGGATCACTTGGCCCGGACGGCCACGCGCTACCACCTCGACCTGTCGGCGTTGATCGAGGACCTACCGGCCCACGGGACGCTTCCTGAGCCCGCTGAGGACGCGAGCGGGTATCTCAGCGTGGCCACGGTCGAAGCCGTGCCGCCAGCCAGCATCCTGCGGATCTTGGATGCCCTCCGGGAGGAGCTCCCGCACTTCCAGCAGGGAGGCGACTTCAATTGTCGACTGCGGCTCACAGTGCGCGGGATCGAGGTGCGCGAGCTACGTGAACACATTGCCGGCCGGGACGGCCCGCCAGTTGCAGCGATGGCGATGCTCATCCTCGACGCGACCCCCGTGGACCCACTGGTGGACCACGTCGCCAAGCTCCACCACCGGCTTCCAGACCTCGCGGGCGACGTGCCCCTACCGGGGAACGTGCGTGTCGTGCAGTACGCGACGGGAATGAACGGGCATTCGAGCCTGCGCAGCGAGGAAGTGCTGGGCGCCTTGCTCGCTGAGGTTCAGCGGGAGCGCCTCCGGCACCCGGTGTCATCGCCGGACCGCGAAGCAGCAGTCGTCTTCAAGAGCCACCGGCCCCGGCTACTGGGCGTCGGTTTCGATTCGTCGCGCGTCCTGACCTACGGCGGCCTGCGCGGCACCAACGCCCTCGTCGGTGTCGAGCGCCTGCAGGTCATCGGGCGGCCGATGCCCCCCGGAGATGAGCTCGTCTACCTCGCGCAGGTCATTCACCACGACGATCGGGTGGTATCCCCCGAGATGGTACTGCGCACGCAGCCCTTCGGAGGACAGCGCGCAGCGGTGGATGTCGTGGACTTCTGCGACGAGCGCGCGTCCACTTTGCTCCGAGCTGGCCGTGACGACGAGCTGACCCAGGTCATTCATCGTGCAAGGCTGCTGGCCCTCGATCCACAGGCTGCTTTCGATGGGAGCGAGGAGCGTCGACGCGTGAGGCTCGTGCTGCACACAAGCCACCCGATCCCGGGTCTGCGCGTCGACGAGCTTGTGCTTCCGAAGGGGCTGGACCTGGTTCTGGGGAAAGAAAACGAGCTGCCTATAGACGGAGCGCCTCTGGGGAACATTTCAGAGGCGCCTATAGGTGAGCGAATTGGACGCGGGGCGGGGACCCCTCGGAGCCAGACTCAAGGCGAGGGTCTGGGGAAAGAAATTGTGGTGCCTAGTAGTAGATCTAAGAAGGGGGAGAACTGTCCCCAGGCGAAGGCCGTCACCCCGCTGTTTCCGTCGGAAGACCCACTGGATGAGCCGGGCAAGTCGGCAATCAACGGCCGAGCGGGCCGGGGCCTGTGCCGCGGCGGGTGTGGGCTATCGGTTCCGGGTGGCGGGAAGTGCGCTGACTGTGCGACAGCGGCAGTGCGGGAGTGGAGAACGCACCGGTCGCGTGGTCGTCGCCGTGCACGCGGGGTCCCAGGCACATGAGCTCTAGCTCGACCACAGAGCTCCTGGTAGTGCGCTGCCCGTATTGCCACCGCCTCGCTGCCAAGGCGTCTCCGGGAGCAAGACTCGAGGTGAAGTGCGCGAGGTGTGGGGCGCTGTTCGAGACCGACCTCGGTCGCTAGGCCGAGCCGTCGCCCACACGATGACCTCATCGTGTGGGACACCTGTGGGGCACGAATATTCCATCCGGCCTAATGCGCACAGGGTTTTGCCGCCCCACGACACCTGTGGTGTTACAAAACTCCATCGGGGGTTGTTTGACGCCGACGAAGACCTCCGCCGGAAAACACCTCAAGGAGCAACTCGCCACCGGGCGCGTCATCGCCGCCGGCGCGTTCGTGCCGTTCGTGGCGAGGTTGGCGGAAGAGGCCGGCTACGACGCCCGCGAGCGGCCCAGGCGGCCGTGCGCGAGGTCCAGGAGGATGGCGAAGCGCCCTCCTCCTTGGTGCGGGCTTCAGCGTAATGGAACGCCGCTCCTCCGAACTGCATGACTCGGGTGGTTTCAAAGAGGTAGAGCCACAGCAGCTCCCCCAGCAACCCTGATCGTGTGCTCCGAGGAGTTCAGGGTGGGGCGAGGGCTCGCCCGCTGATCTACTTCTAGTCCCGCTCCGCGAGGGCTGCGCGTAGAAGACGACGCCCTAGCTCGTTGATGTGCAGTGCCCTGCGCTGCGGTCAACCCGATGTACCCGAAGCACGAAGCCTAGGGCGAAATCATGAGCCGCACCCTGGTGGCCAAACGCTTCCTGCGAAGTACGGCTCAGGAGCCTGGCACGTACCTTCCGTCGAATCCGGTTTCACCTCACAGACGGCGCCGGTTGTAACTTCGTAAATCTGGCCGGTGGCGCTATTGCGCACTTGAAGGGTGAGGCTGAACAGCGTTCCGACCGGAGCCCTGCAAACGAAGTCAGGCGGTTTCATGTACTGCAAGCCGCAGTTGTGGGTGAGGCCGACAATCACGTCGCAAGAGACCCCCGGCGATGGTGTTGGGGTCGCGATAGGAGGAATCTGGGTTGCCGTGGCGGGCAAAGGTGTTGAGGTTGGGGGAACCGGCGTTGACGCCGCTGTGGCAGCCGCGGTCGAGGTCGGAGTGGGGGCGATAGCAGCAGTGGTGGCCGTCGAGCCCTCTCCATGACCTGTAGTGACGACAGCCGTGCTGGTCGGGGGGGTGGTGGACGTAGCTGTGGCGGTCGAGGTCACTGTCGCTAGGGAAACGGGCTGGTCGGCCGTTGGCGCCGAGTCGTCGTCCGCGAGGATGAAGGCACCGCCGAGCAGGCCGACGGCGATGATCAATGAGCAGGCGATGGCGAGGCCCGCCCATTGGGCTGGGGTCATCCTGCAACAACTTGTGTGTCGGCCAATGGGAGAGAGCCACTGCCGATCACGTGGTAGAGCGTAGCGTCCAGAAGGTGGCGGGCCTCACGGGCTCGGGAGTTGTCAAAGCTCAGCTTGCCCTCCATGACTCGGATCTGGATTGAGCCGAGACTCGACGGTGTCCCTCAGGATGTCGCGCAGACTGTATACCTAGTCCTGGAACTCATAGAGCCGCCGCCGACCGAGGCAACCGCAGAAGGTGCCCCCGGCTGGCCACTGCGCTAGCAACGGTTGGCCCGTGGGTCGCGGCCGGTGCGCTATGGGCCGCGGGGATGGATGCGGCGGGAACTACATCGCTAACCATCACCTCCTGATTACGGTCAGAACCCCCTGGGTGGGTCCTCGTGATCACCGCTCCCCCCGAGACGAGGGTGGAGGTCGGAGACCCCTGGCCGCCGTAACGGGCCGGGAGGGTGATTTTCAGGCCGGGGCGAAGCGACGGACGGTCCGCACCGACTCTCTGTCGAGACGGGCCCGGACCAGGCTAGGAGGTATAGCTTGGGTCCGAAGCGCCTCCACTGCGAGCCCTCATTTTCGACAGTGATCGTGCAGGCCCAGGACCGGGTGGGGCTGATACGCGATCTCTCAACGGTCATCGCGGAACGGCTTGGGCTCGACATCCGGGCGGCCGGGGGGGCTCGGTCTAATGTGACTGAGTATTACGCCTGGTTCAGTCTTCCTGACCTCGATGCCGACCACCAAGAGACGCTCTTGACTAGTCTTCAGCAAGTGCGAGGCGTCGTGGGTGTAAGCACACCTGTGTGCTGGAAACCTAGCAGCTAGCGCCGCAAGGCCGTGATAGGCTGGATTCACCGAGTCGATAGCGCAGAGAGCGCCTCCGAGCGCCGCCCCTTTGAGGCGGCGCTTCTTTCTAGGAGGCCCAGCGCATGACAGCCGAGGCGATCGCTAGCCTGCCGATCACCATCGAGCACGTCCTGGTTGACGTGCTGCACTCCGACCCCGCCAACCCGCGTCGCATCAGCGAGGCGGAGCTGGAGGCGCTCACGCGCTCGATTCGGGAGTTTGGCCTGGTCGACCCCATCGTGGCCCGGCGCGAGGACGGTCGCGTGATCGGTGGCCACCAACGTCTCCTCGCGGCGCGGCGGCTGGGCCTCGACACCGTTCCGGTGGTCTTCGTCGACCTGTCGCTGGAACAGGCGCGCCTCCTCAACCTGGCCCTGAATCGCATCTCCGGCGAGTGGGACCAGGAGCTGCTCGCCCGACTGCTGGCTGACCTCGAGTCCGCCCCCGACATTGACGTCACGCTCGCTGGGTTCGATGAAGGCGAGCTCAAACAGCTCCTGCGCAGCCTGGACGCACGCGAACGAAAGGAGCAGCCCGAGAGCTTCGGCCTGAGCAAGGCGATCGAAGACGCGCAGAAAACAGCCGCCACGACGAAGGCGGGAGACATCTGGGAGCTCCGCGACCACCGGCTCCTCTGCGGCGACTCGACCGACTCGGCCCAGGTCGCTGGCCTGATGGGCGACACCAAGGCGGCGATCGCATTCACGGACCCGCCCTACAACGTCGACTACGGCAACCACGGTGGAGCCGGCAAGAAGCGCCGCAAGATCGCGAACGACGCGATGGGCCCCGAGCAGTGGGAAGCGTTCGTCCACGGCTGGGCGACGAATCTCCTCGCCCACGTCGACGGCGCGCTCTACGTCTGCATGTCGACGAAGGAGTGGCCCTCCGTTTCGCGCATCTTGGCGGAGGTCGGCGGGCACTGGAGCGACACCATCATCTGGGCGAAGGACCGCTTCGTCATGGGCCGCGCTGACTACCAGCGCCAGTACGAACCGATCTGGTACGGCTGGCGCGAGGGCGAGAACCACCATTGGTGCGGCGACCGCGCCCAGGGCGATGTCTGGGAAATCGAGCGCCCCGCCGAGTCCGATCTGCACCCGACAATGAAGCCCCTCGCCCTGGTGGAACGGGCGATCGCGAACAGCAGCCAGCCGGGCGACATCGTCCTCGATCTGTTCCTCGGTTCGGGGACCACACTTCTCAGCTCGGAGCGCACGGGACGGGTCTCCTACGGCGTGGAGCTGGACCCACACTATTGCGACATCGTGGTCGCGCGCTGGGAGTCCTTCACCGGCGAGAAGGCCGTGAAGGTCGACGCGGGAGCGCAGGCGTGAACCGCCCGGCCCTTGGCGAGTTGACTTCGCCGGCGAGTGGAGTGAGCTATGCGTGCCAGCTTCAAGCGGAGGTTGGCAAGAATGGCCATCGAAGACCGGAATCTCGCCAAGGGCACCAAGCTGGTCGCCCGCCACAAGAAGACGCTCTACAGCGCCGAGGTCGTGGAGACGGACGAGGGCGTCCGCTATCGGATCGAGGATGGCCGGGAGTTCAAGAGCCCCTCGGCCGCGGCGAAGGCGATCACGGGCGGGGCCGTAAACGGCTGGCGCTTCTGGAGCCTGGCGGGCGAAGACGGCGAACCGACCGACCGTCGGAGGGCCGCGCCCCGGAAGGAGAAGGGCGAGGGCAAGCTCGTGCGCCAGGTGCGGAAGCTCCCGAATCAGCGCGGCGTCCCCGAAGGGCAGGTGAGGTACTACTGCGCCGCCTGCCAGGAGGGGTTCCTCGTGGACGCCGGGACCGAGCCGGACCTGTGCCCCGAGGGGCATGCGCGCGAGGTCGAGGACGAGCTCGTCCCGGTTGGCTGACCCACCCGACAGGAGCCACGACGGCGCAGCAGCGGGCCCCACGGCCCGCTGCTGCCGTCCCCGTACCTAGCCCCCGAACAAGCAGAGGTACTGAATGGTAGTCCTCGCCCGTCAGTGCGCGGCCGTGAAGGATGACCGCACTCCCTGCCGTTCCGCGCCGCTCCGGGAGAGGGAGCACTGCTTCTGGCACGACCCCGAGCACGCGCAGGAAGCCTCTGAGGCGCGGAGGTTGGGCGGCCTCCGTCGCCGGCGTGAGCACACCGTTGGAGGCGCGTACGACTTCGAGGGGCTTGGCTCAGTCGAGCAGATTCGGCGGCTCGTCGAGGTCGCGGCCGCGGACACGCTCAGCCTCGAGAACTCGGTCGCGCGGGCGCGCACCCTCGCCTACCTCGCGCAGACGGCGACGAAGCTGCTCGAGGTACGGGAGTTCGAGGAGCGACTGGAGGCGATCGAAAGCGTTCTGGGAGCACGTGCTGCCAGGAGCGTCGGTGTGCGACCTTGACCACCCCAGACAGGAGCACGAAGAAGGGAGTGCTCGCGTGAGCACTGTGGCCGAGCGGCGGCTGGACTCGGCCGTCAGTGGCCTGACCGCGAAGGAGCGGGCGCGTATCTGGTACCGCTGGTGGTGCACGAGCGAGACGCCAAACGAACTGTTGCGGGAGCACATGCCGGGCAGCCAGGCCAAAGAGTTCGATCAGATCATCGCGGTCCTGGAGCAGGCGACATCGGGGTTCTACGAGTGCGCCCTCGTCTGGACAGAATGGGTGCGGCTCGCCGAGGTCGAGCTCGCCTGGCTGGAGAGCGTCTCTGGCTTGAAGGGGCGCGTCGACGTTCTGACGAAGGCGCTCAGAGCAAGGAAGGTGAGCGTGCGTGAGGAGGGTGCCGGGCGGCGCCACGGCAAGAACGAAACGATCGAGTTACCGACCAGGAAGCCTCCGGACATCGGTCATCGACGAGACCTGCCGTTGATGTGGGGAAGCTACACCGGGGAGGACGGGGACCCGCCCGCAACCTGGGCCGAGCTCCACAAATGGCTCCGCGTCAGGGTGCGCACTGCCATCGAGTCCCGATGGCAGGAGCTTGAGGCGGCGGAGCGAGCGCTCAAGGAGCTGGGGGAGTGGCTAGGCGAGGCGCTCGTTCATCCTGATGTCCGTCAAGGATTCGATCGGCTGCGCGCCAAGCTCCTCTTCCTCCACGAGGAAGCGCAGCCGTACACCGGAGTATTTAAGCTCCCCGAACCGGAGCAGGAACACCTGGTGCTGCTCCGCGGCCGAATTGACTGGGATCAGCTTGAGGTCGTCGCTCGCCCGGAAGGGTCCCGGGACCGCTCACGGTTGCCGGAGAACCAGCGGGATGCGCTCGAGGCGGCCGAAGAGGAGTGGATCGCGTCGGTGAGGACCCCCGCTGTGAGATGATCTCGGTCCAGGTTGCGCGACCGACCTATCACCCGCTGGGGCTAGTGCCCCCCCAACTTAGTTCCAGGGCATTCACAAAACTCGTCCCTTCGGAGCCGCTCGTGCTTCTCTAGGAAGCCTGGGACAGGGGGAGCACTGCGTTACCCACAATCTAAGTTGGAGGGGCACTAGGCGGCCGTGCTAGTGTCGAGCGACCAGGCGGAGGGTAACTGAATGGGACTACGCGATAGGCCCTGACTTCGAGGACGAGATCGTGACGACGGACGACATCGACTCCTTCTAACAGGCGAACCTCTTAGCTCCCCCACCCCCGCCGCTCGCTGATCTCCTTCCAGGTGCGCCAGTAGAGCGGCGCCTCGAACGTGATCTCGTAGCGGATCTCTCCGGGCCGGAGTCCGCTCCCGTCGCCCGGACGTCGCTCTTTCCAATGGACGGTGCCATCGCGCTGGAGGTAGCACCCCAACACGTACAGCCGCCGGATCTTGTGACGGTGGTCGAAGTCCACCTAGCCGCGCAGGACGTACAGGAGCTCGCCGCAGAGCGCGCACAAGCGCCGGTCGGGCAGGGGCTTACCGGCGGCCTCGAAGACGCGCAGCTGGTCAGGAGGGGGGTGTGAGCACCAGCTCACGGTGGCGGCAACGATCGAGGATGGGCGGCTCGGTTGTAGCGTCATGGGACGCGGACTTTAGAACAAACGTTCCTGCCTGGGAAGGACTAGCCGTCACTCTTGCCGAAGGACTCCTCAAGCCGCCGGTCGGCTTCCTCCGCCGCAAGCGAAACGAGCGCGCCCCCGATGCTGTTCTGGATCTCCGTCAGGTCGAACTCGCGCAAGGCCGGTGGGCCAGGCGCACAGGTAGGGCAAAGGACCTCGTCGACCGTGAGCTTCCATCCGGCGTCTGATCGGACTTCCTCATCCATCATCCAGGACGTGAGGTCGGCCCCAGAGATGGCGTCTTCGTCCGCGCTGCCGCACTCCTCGCACATAGCCCTGACCACGCCGATCCCTCCACGTGACTGGTCTACGGGTGCGCCCATCAGTGACGCAAGCGAAAGCCGGAAACACGACACAACCTGTCGCGATATGGGTCGAGCGCGAGCTCGCTCGCAATGACCCACGCGCTCACGATCGCGAACGAGAATCCCAGCTACACGAGATGGCCTACATGACGTGCTCGTCGTGAGGGGCCACCGCCTGGACGATCGCACGAGCCGCCACTCGCTCCGCTCCTCGCACCCACACGATCCGGCCATCGTGTGGGTCGATGAACACGCCCGAAGCTTCGCTCGGACTCACGCACCCAGCCTTCAGTAGAAGAAAAGGGGCGCCCATCTGGCCGCGCTCGCAGTGCCGGTGCGAGGAGCCAAGATCCTCATGACCAAGGGACTCCCAGGCCCGTGGTCACGCGCGAACGCCGTTAGCCCAGCCCGGCCAGGAGCCGAGAAGCGCATGGTGAGGCTGGCTACACTGTGCGATTCGCCCTCCTTGCTCACTGGCACGAAATTCGAATCAGTGCTGCGAAGCCGAGCCCATGTGCGCGGCGCAAACTCAGAGCTGACACCGGCCGCAACGGTCCCGCCAAGGAGCAAGGCTCCTGCGGGAGCGGACCACTTCACCATCGTGGCCAGCTCCGCCGGGATCATCGCCCCGAGCAACATCAGCTGCAGGTATGTACGGCGCGGCACACCCGTCTCGTCTATCGAGGAGGTCAAATGCGACGTTGGTTGCCCTCTGCCCACAACTTTCTCTCCAGTCCCTGTCCACAGTATGCGAACGCCTGGACAGCTCAGCGGAAGCAATCGGGGTAGTCGCGCGTGACAGAGTGGTGTCTTGCCCCTTCAGGGGCCGAAGGTGTAGTCTCGCGGGAGAGATCGTTCGGGATCGCTGGGGGTGCCCTCGTAGGGCTGAGAAAAGACCCCTTGAACCTGACCACGTTTATGCGTGCGTAGGAAAGTGATCGGACTATGGTTTTCGCCTTGTGCGAAGAGTCCGGCTTTTCCGGGCTCTTTTTTGTGCCCGGAGCTCCCAGAAATCAAGTCCCGGACGCGGTGGAAGTATGAAAAAATCCACTTTTTTGCTGCTCCTTGCAATGGGGCTCCTAGGCCTCCTAGCTACAGCCTGCGGAGACGACAACGGTTCCAGTACGAACGAAGATGCCAACTCAGACCTCGTGCTGATCACCCACGATTCGTTCAGCCTCCCCGAAGAGCTCATCGAACAGTTTGAAGCCGACAATGGCGCAACCGTGACAATCCTCGCCAAGGGCGACGGCGGTACCATGCTCACGAGCGTCATCCTTACCAAAGACAACCCCGAAGGCGACCTCGTCTTCGGGGTCGACAACACCTTCTTGTCCCGCGCCCTGGACAACGACATCTTCCAACGCTACGAGTCTGCCCTCCTTGATGACGTGCCCGAAGAGTTCCGCGTAAAGGGCAATCTCGTCACGCCGATGGACTTCGGCTTCGTCAATTTCAACTACGACATTGCAGCCCTCGGGGCCGCCAACCTTGACCCTCCGCAAAAGCTGGAAGACCTCACGGACCCGAAGTGGAAGGGCCTGGTCGTCGTCCAAAATCCCGCCTCGTCAACGCCTGGGCTTGCGTTTTTGCTGACCACCGTCGCCTACTTCGGCGAGGACAATTACCTCGACTGGTGGAAGGCCATGCGGGACAACGACATCCAGGTCACGGATGGCTGGGAGACCGCGTACTACACGAATTTCAGTCTCTACGGGGGCAGCCAGCCGATCGTCCTCAGCTACTCCACGAGCCCCGCGTTCGAGCAGCTCTACGCCGAGCCCCCTCGTGACGACGCACCAAGTGGCAACATCACCCCGGACGGCGCAGTGTTTCGTCAGATTGAATACGCCGGTGTTCTCAAGAACGCAGACAACCCAAATCTCGCAGGGAAGTTCATCGACTTCCTGCTCTCGCCGGAAACGCAAGCAGCCTTCCCAGACTTCATGGGCGTGTTCCCGGTAAATAGCAAGGCAACCGTCACCGAAGCGTTCACGAAGTTCGGCAGCGTCAATGTGGATGTCGCGGAAATCAGCGATGACGAGATAGCCAAGCATCGGGACGAGTGGATCAGTGACTGGACGAACGCGGTCCTGCGCTGACCACGGACAAAGGTGAATAGGGCTCTCAATCCATCCGGCCGAACGGCGACAGCGTTGCTCCTTGCAGCGCCGACACTGTTCTTGGCGTTGTTCCTGTTCTACCCGCTTCAAGGCATCCTGAGAGAGTCATTCGAGCGCTCCGGCAGCAACCTCGAGGGCCTTCGTCCGCTAATAGAAAACCGCTATTACCTCGAACGGCTCTGGTTCACAACCTGGCAAGCCGGAGTCTCGACGGTCCTAACCGTGGCCGTCGCCCTCCCCTGCGCCTTTGTACTGTCCAGATTCACGTTCCCGGGAAAGTCGCTATTGATAGCCATCGCGACGGTCCCTTTCGTCCTGCCAACCATCGTCGTTGCGGCCGCGTTTACAGCACTTCTTGGCCCAAACGGCCTCATCAACGACAGCCTCGAAAGCATCCTGCACCTCGATGAGCCGCCGATCCAGCTGATGAACACCATCTGGATCGTGCTGGCCGCTCACGTCTTCTACAACTTCGCACTCGCCACCCGAGTCATCGCCTCCTACTGGGCCAACCTGGACAGCCGTTTCGGTGACGCCGCAGCCACCTTGGGCGCAAGCCCGCTGCAGACGTTCATGACCGTAACGCTGCCCCTGCTGCGCTCGCCAATTCTTGCCGCGGCATCGATCGTGTTCCTTTTCTCGTTCACCAGCTTCGGCGTCGTCCTCGTCCTCGGCGGCCCCTCGTTCGATACCCTCGAAGTCGTCATCTACCGGGAGACGGCATTCCTGTTCAACTTGCCCGTCGCCGCCGCCCTCGCCGTCGTTCAAATCCTGTTCACGTTCGTCGTAACAACCAGTTACACATGGGCGCAGAGCAAATCAGCCCCCGGAGGACTAACAGCACAAGCCGCCCGCCGCCCTCAGGGGCGCGCATGGATCCTGGTAGCCGGTGTGGCGGTGTTCATGTTGGCGGCAACGCTCGCGCCGATGGCTGCCCTGGCGGAGCGTTCCGTCCACGGCGCGGACGGCTACACGCTCGAGTTCTACCGCTCGCTGAATGACAACGTCCGCGGGCAAGTTACCTTCATTGCGCCCGCAACCGCCATCTGGAATTCGCTGAAGTTCGCCGCCGGCACGTTGGTGGTCTCGGTCCCACTCGGGGTGGTCGCTGCCTACGGCGCCTCCCGCATCGCGCGCGGAAGGGCGGCGGTCGAGGCCTTCTTCCTCATCCCGCTCGGCGTCTCGGCAATCACCCTGGGCTTGGGCATGCTAGTCACGCTCGACGCGCGGCCACTGAACCTGCGCGGCGAGTCCATCATCCTAGTCATCGCGCACAGCCTCGTTGCCTTCCCATTCGTCGCCAGAGCCGTTGCTGCCCGCCTGCGAGGCCTCGACCCACGCCTCCGCCAAGCGGCCTTGACGCTCGGCGCCCACCCCGTCCGCGTGTTCTTCGAAGTTGAACTTCCGCTGCTCTGGCGCTCAATAATAGTTGGCTCCGTATTCGCGTTCGCCGTCTCCATGGGCGAATTCGGCGCGACGCTTCTGATCTCCCGCGCGGAGTGGGCCACGATTCCCGTCGCCGTCTTCCGCCTCCTCGGACAGCCGGGCAGCCTGCACTTTGGGCAGGCGATGGCGATGTCAACGATCCTCATGCTGGTCACAAGCGCCGGATTCCTCGTCCTTGAGAGGATGCGATTCCGCGACCTGGGGACGTTTTGATGTCTGAAGCGGCACTCTCCCTCCGTGATGTGGGTTTCAGCGTCGACGGCAGCGAGCTGGTGACCGGCATCTCCTTCGACGTCACCCAAGGGGCAACTACGGCGATTCTAGGGCCGAGCGGCTGCGGCAAGACGACGCTTCTGCGCCTCATAGCCGGTATTGAGAACCCCGGCGCGAGCACAATCCTACTCAGCGGACATGATCTAGCCGGGACGCCCACCCACAAGCGCGGCATCGGGTTGATGTTCCAGGACTTTGCCTTGTTTCCGCACATGGACGTGGCCGGAAACGTCGCGTTTGGATTACGTCACGCAGGCGTCCCGAAGCGCGAACGAGGCGCCCGCGTCGCCGCGATTCTGGCGCTGGTAGGGCTCGATGGCTACGAGTCGCGCTCCGTGGAAAATCTCTCCGGCGGGGAGCGGCAACGGGTAGCGCTGGCACGGACACTCGCGCCCAATCCTTCCGTGCTGATGCTGGATGAACCACTCGGGTCGCTGGACCGAGTCCTCCGCGAACGGCTCCTGGTTGAACTGCGAGAGATCCTCGGCCGACTTGCCGTCCCGACCATTTTCGTGACGCACGATCAAGGCGAAGCCTTCGCCATCGCCGACCATGTCGTCGTGATGAACGAGGGCAGAATCGTCCTCACCGGCACACCACAAGGGATCTTCGAAGACCCTCGAACCGAGTTCGTAGCACGATTCCTCGGCCTGATGGTGCTTGGTGGCAAACACCCGTCGGCAATTGGCCAGCTGAAGACACCGAGCGATCCACGGCGCAGCTGCTCCTGCGTACGGAGCAAGCCACCATCGTGGCCGCGTCTGGACCGCAAGTCGTGACGGGCACTCTGCGCTCCAAGTTCTTCCAGGGCGCCTTGACCCGAATCAACGTCGATACGCCGGCCGGAGACATGGAGTTCGAGCTTCACGGCAAGCTCGCTCTTCCGCCCGAGGGCGAGGCAGTGCATCTCCACGTACCCGCTGCCCATGTGCTCGACGATTAGCCGTCCGCTAGACCGAACTACGCACCGCTCGTTACGTCGAACGTTGCGACACCACACGGTTACCGCATCCTGGAGCAACATTGGAATCTGAATTAGCACTCACGGTTACATACCCCGGAGCACGCCGGCCTGACCGGCACCGGTGGCTCAGCTCCTACGGCCGGACTCTCGCCGTCTGTGAATGGGGCGATGCGGAAGCCCCTCCCGTACTCCTCGTCCATGGCGGCTCAGACTTTGCAGGAATTCGATGCGTTCGCGCCTTTGTTAGCGGACGCGGGCTGGCGGGTCGTCGCCTGGGACCATCGCGGTCACGGAGACTCCCAGCACGCAGCGTTGTATTCCTCGCACGCCGACGTCCGAGACGCGCTGTCAGTCCTCGATGCGACGACGCCCGACCCCGTTCCGGTGATAGCCCACTCCAAGGGCGGCGGCATGATGCTCCAGCTCGCCACTGCGCTGCCGCGGAGAATGAGCAAGATCGTCGTGATCGACGGCCTACCCTCCCCAGACCCGCACCCGGATGTGTCCAACCACGAGCGCCGGCAGATGATTGAACGGAGCCTCCTAGGACAACAGTCATTGGGCCGCGGCCCGAGTGGCGAGAGTCCGGCCGACCTGGAGCTTTCTAATCCCATTGTCGCGTGTTCGGTCGACTTTGGTCGTGGGTTGCCCCCCGGTCAACACCACCGATATAGTCCTATGGTCTTCCTCGGAGGGTGCCGACCATGGGACTGCCGACGACGACCGTCTGACGGGATTGCCTGCCAGATTCAGAGAGACAAGTCGAAGCGCTACCGCCGAGCGGTAGCCTTTGGAGCCTATGGTCGGAGTTCGAATCTTGGCTCGGACGATCCCTTTCCGGGCGCTCGACTCGGCTGTCGGTGACCATAGGCGAGGCCCAATGCCGGGCGCGCCGGGCGCATGTCCCTGTCCAGATCGCTGGGCCGATCCCCTCCCAGGCGCTGCTCCGGCGTTGGAAGGCCATCGTTTCCGGCTGACTGCGCGCCCACAGGGTCGCAAATGGCTGCCCGTCGCTCCAAGCCAGCCAAATTCAACACGATCATTTCATCGTGTGGACATTGGATGACCACTGGCGAGCAACACTGACTCTGCCGGGACGATCACTTACGCGGCGCCCGGCGATGCCCCCGCCCGCAATACCTCCGCGAAGGCTTCTAGCGTCCGTCGCGCGAAGCGGCACATGTTTGCCTCCCGGTCGGACTCGCCCGTCTCCAGCGTCTCGCTGTAGGCGGTTGGCCCATCCACGGCGATGCATGTGTGCCCTGCTGCGTCACCGTACGGATTCCCCCTAGGCCCGGCCGCGCCCGTCTCGCCGATCCCCCAGGTTGCGCCGAGCCGCCCCCGAATCGTCGCGGCGATCAGCTGCGCATATGGCTCGCTGCTTGACCGCACCCCTGGGTGCTCGGCCATGTCGAGGTCGAGGAAGGTGTCCCGCGCGACCCCTGTGTAGGTCACGGCTCCACCACGGTAGTACGCCGACGCTCCCGGAACCGCGAGTAGCGCCGCCGAGACCAGGCTGTGGTGTTTCAAAACCCGATCCGCATAAATGCGGACGGGGTTTTCGTGGCCCAGAGGCGTCCAACTGGGCGGTTGTCGTGTTTCAAGCCCAATCGGGTTGGTGCGGATGGAGTTTTGAAATACCACCGGTCTCAGGGGTGGAATCGGCAGCCGCTGCAGCGCGACTGCTCAGCTCCGGCTGGGTGGCAACGGGCAATGCGAAGCGGACGTGGCTCCGCGTGCTGTCCCCCGGTGCCTCACCGCGCGGCCAAGCTCCACCGGCTCACCGTCCGACGTTCTCTCAAGATCGTGACGAGAGGTCGGCCTACCCCGCGGGGATAGGCTCAGTAGGTCGTGGCTGCGCGCGCGGTTCGCCGACTGTGACCGAGGGCCGCGGGTTCGTGAACGCCGGCGTGGACGGGTCTAGCGAACCGGCGAGCGATCGTGGCGGTCTTCCCTACACGCTGGTTGAGGCCCGGCGGGCGCGGGACTGAGGCCGGTCCGGCCAGAATTGTCCCGTTCCGTCTGGGTGGCCTTCGGCTCGTATTGACACCTCCGGAACGCGGTCCTAGCGTGAGCACCGAGACGCCTGGAGCCCTTCGGTCCTAGGTGGTTCAGCGAGACTCGAGCCGGGTACGAATCCCGCTGTCCGTGCGAACCTCGGCGTTGATCCCGCCGAAAACGCTTGATCCCGGCCCACGGTCCTGGAGGACTCATGAAGATCTCGATGTTCCATCTCATGCCCCACCGGGAGCTGCCGGACGACTTCGAGAAGAAGTACCACTCGGTGTGGGTCGACCCCCCGTTCCACGAGCTGGCCACGCCGGAGCGCGTGGGCGACTACTACAACTGGACGCTCGACGAGCTCAAGCACGCGGCCGACCTCGGCTTCGACGGCATTTGCGTGAACGAGCACCACCAGAACGCCTACGGCTTCATGCCCGGCCCGAACGTGATGGGCGGAGCGCTGGCGCGCGCGACGCGAGGCCAGGACGTGGCGCTGGTACAGATGGGCGCGACGCTCCCCACCACGAACCCTCCCATCCGCATCGCCGAGGAGTACGCCATGCTGGACTGCATCACCGGCGGGCGGCTCGTAGCGGGGATGCCGCTGGGCACGGCGATGGACGCGAACGTGGGCTACGGCATCACCCCCATCGAGCAACGCGAGCGCTACTACGAGGCGCACGACCTGATCTTGAAGGCTTGGCAGTCGCGGGAGCCGTTCGCCTTCAACGGCAAGTACACGCAGCTGCCGATGGTCAACCTCTGGCCGCGGCCCATTCAGGAACCCCACCCCCCCGTGTGGGTGCCGGGGATGGGCAGCCTCAGCACCTGGGAGTTCGCCGCCAAGAACGAGCACTGCTACTGCTTCCTGAGCTACTTCGGTCACGCTCGGGGCAAGGCCGTGATGGACACCTTCTGGGAGTTCCTGGACGAGCGGGGCGCTGAGCTCAACCCCTACCGCGCCGGCTTCCTCCAGCTCGTTGCCGTCTCCGAGACGGATGCGCAAGCGGAGAAGGACTACGAGAAGCACATCAAGTATTTCTTCGAGAAGTCCCTGCACATCGCGCCGGAGTTCACCCCGCCGGGCCACCAGGACTACCGCAGCCTCGAAAACGCCCTCAAACGGCGTATCTCGCCGCAAGACGCGGTCCGGAGGCAGACCGAGGACTGGACCTATAAGGACTACGTCGAGAATCAGTTCGTGATCTCGGGCGGGCCGGCCACGGTTCGCGATCAGCTCGAGGAGCTGATCAAAAGCCTGCGCGTGGGCAACCTCATGCTCCTCCTGCAGATCGGTTCGATGCCCCACGAGTTGACCATGAAGAACATCGAGATAACCGCGCGGGACGTACTTCCCTATGTGCGGGATCACTGGGACGACGAGTGGGAGAACCGCTGGTGGCCGAAGAAGCTGCGCGGTAAGCGTGAGCTGCCGGCCGGCGACGCCGTCGCGGTAGCGGGCGGCTCATAGTGCCCGCGGCCGTGAGCGAACGCGAGACGCGCGTGTGGCAGGGAAAGGTCCAGTCGCGTGCCCTCGTGGCCGGCGACGGCCCGCCCCTCGTGTTCTTCCACGGAGCGACGGGACTGGTCTGGGATCCGTTCCTCGATCGGCTGGCGGAGTCCTTCACCGTCTACGCGCCCGAGCACCCCGGCACGAGCCCGGGGCTGCCGGATGCGATCAAGCCGATCGACAACCTCTGGGATCTTGTCCTTTCCTACTACGAGGTCCTCGACGAGCTCGGGCTCGAGAGCCCGGCTGTCGTCGGGCACTCGTTCGGGGGAATGGTCGCGGCCGAGGTGGCCGCCTCGAATCCTGCACGCGTCAGCCAGCTCGTCCTCATCGATCCCGTCGGTCTCTGGATTGACGAGACGCCGGTGAAGAACTGGATGATCACCTCTCCCCAGGCGCTGGGCCCGCTGCTCTGGGCCGACCCGGAAGGGCCGGCCGCGCAGCTGATGGCCGCGCCGCCCGCCGACGAAGAGACCGCGATCCAGGCGGCGCTACGGACGACCTGGTCGCTGGCGTGCACCGGCAAGTTCGTCTGGCCCATCCCCGACAAGGGCCTCAAGAAGCGCCTCCACCGCATCAAGGCCCCAACTCTGCTCGTTTGGGGCGAGCAGGACGGCCTCGTGCCCCCCGTTTATGCTGGGCTGTTCTCGGAGGCGCTGGCGGACGCGCATGTGGAGATGATCGCTGGAGCGGGACATATCCCCCAGGCCGAGCAGCTCGACCGCACGACTGAGGTTGTCACCGCCTTCCTGAACGAGCGGGCTGGCACTGTGTGACCGTTTACATCATCCGCCGGCTGCTGCTCATCCCGGTAACCCTGTTCATCCTCTCGTTCGGCACCGCAATGATCATGCGGGCAACGCCCGGCGACGTCGTCGACGCCCGCCTACAGGACGGCTACACGCCCGAGCGTGCGGACGCGCTGCGCGAGCAGCTGGGGCTGAACAAGCCCGCGCTCCAGGCGTGGTGGGACTGGACGTGGAACTTGGCGCAGGGGGATTTCGGCAATTCGTTCGTGACCGACATCCCCATCTCTGAGGAGCTCAAGCGGAGGTTTCCCGTCACGCTCGAGCTCGTGGTCCTGACTCTGCTCCTCCAGGCGGTGATCGCCATTCCCCTCGGGGTGATCGCGGGCGCGCGGCAGAACGGGTTCGTGGACCACACCATTCGCATCGTGAGCGTGATCATTATCGCCATCCCCAGCTT
>CAUYXJ010000003.1:0-61924 GCA_963577065.1 Dehalococcoidia bacterium
CGCCGGTATCGATGGTGTAGCCGAACTCGTCCAGGAAGGCGGCGAAGTCCTCCGCGAACTCCCCCTCGCTGGGCCGCTCGCCACCTTCGAGAGCCGCGCGCAGTGCGACGTCCTCCCGCACCGTACGGCTCAAGTCCCAAAGCGCGAGCGCCCGATCGAGCGTGCGGTTCTCGAAGCCCTGGAGCAGCGCCAGCGCGTCGGCGCGCTGGGCTTCGCCGAAGTGCGCGGCGTAAGCCGTGACGAATTCATCCGCGAGCCGGCCTGAGGTCACCACGCTCTCGCCGTGGACCCCGGCGAAGACGCGACTGAACTCGTCGCTCTGCACCTTCAAGGACTGCTGCCACGCACCGGGCGCGACCGAGCGCGGGTCGAACGCCATGAGCTGTTCGAAGAGGGCCTCGACCTGCGGCTGCCAGTGCTCGCGCCACCGTCCGAGGGCGCTCGCGCCCGCCAGGTCGGGGACAGCGAAGGGCATCGGCATCTCACCGGAGGGATCGCTGCGGAAGAAACCGTAGCCGTTGATCACGAGGCGGCGCGGGGGGCCATCGCCGCCAGGCCGTTCGCCGAAGGCGCCCCCGCGCATGAGCGGCGGCTGCGAGGCGGGCCCGTGCTCGTTCTCGTACACCCAGGTGTACTGCTCGTAGGCTGGGTCGGGCAGTTCGAACGTGATCGCCATGCCCGTAGACGTACGCCCAACGCGCACCGTCGTCAACGACCGCCGATCTCAGCCACCGATGGCGGGCTAGCGAGTCAGCGACCCGCAGAGAGGCACCGGACCCTCGATCGCGTGCAACACTCGTCGCCCCCCCAGGAGGGACCCGCCATCGACGAAGCGTTACGCGAGCAGAACGATCGGCTCGCGATCATCGATGTCATCAGTGGCTACGGGATCGCGATCGATGCGGCCGAATTGGGAGGGGCTGGCGGACTGCTTCACCCCTGAAGCGAGGGTGCGCTAGGGCAGCGAGGCGGCCGGGGTGGCGCCGCCGCGGTCGAGTTCGTGAAGGGCGCGACGGTGGGGTCGACCGCGCTGCAACACCTGCTCGGGAAGCACTAAATCCCCCTCGACAGCGACCGCGCGGCGACCTCGACCTACGTTCATGCCACGCTGATCCAGGGGGAGGAGGCGAGCGGTGGGGTGCTCGTGAGCGGCGGGATCTACCGCGACGCGCTCGCGCGGACAGCGGACGGCTGGCGCATCGCGGAACGAGAGATGCAGTCGCTCTGGCGCGAGCAGCGTGCGCTTTCCACGTAGCGTTCGCGGGCGCTGCGCTCCCTTTCGACGCCGGTGCTGATCCCGCGAGGACTAGAGGAGCTGAGCGCCGCATGGCTCACCGAGGCGCTGCGGCTCGGGGGCGCTTTGGGGGCGACTGGGCGCGTAACGGCATTCCGGACGGCGAAGCCGCCCGGCGGCGAGGGCTTCTTGGGCCAGGTCGTAAGGGTCGCGCTGACCTACAGCGCGGAAGCGCCACGGGGGCCGGCCTCGCTCGTCGCCAAGCTCTCCGCCGCCGCACCGGTGCTGCGAGAGCGGACGGCTCTCGCGTATGCGAAGGAGGTGCGCTTCTACCGTGAGCTGGCGGAGCGGGTCGGAGTGCGCACGCCCGCGTGCTACTACGGCGATGCCGACATCGCGACGGGTGTGCACGTGCTGCTGCTCGAAGACCTCTCGCCCGCGCTGCCCGTACCACGCGCCGACGGCTGCACGCCCGAGCAGGCGCGCCAGGCAGTACAAGCGATCGCGCGCATGCACGGCCGCTGGTGGGAGGACCCCGGAGCTCTCCGCAATCGAGTGGCTCGATTGGCGGGAGCTCGGGGCCGACGCCGCCTTGGAAGCAGAGTACGAGCTCTGGTGGGCGGCGTTCGTCGCCAAGCTCGGCGACCGGCTGCCGAGCGGGATGCACGAGGTCGGCGAGGCCTTCGGACCGCACCGTGGCGCGATCGAGCGACGCCTCTGGTGCACCCCACCGCTCACGCTGAAGCACAACGATTTCGGCCCCGGAAACATCCTCTTCGACCCGCGGGGCGGCCCGCCCGCGATCATCGACTGGGCGAGCATGGGGCTCGGCCGCGGAACCCACGACATCGGCTGGTTCCTGAGCGAGTGCCTCCAGCCGGATGTGCGCCGCGCGATCGATATGGACCTGCTGCGCGAGTATCACGCGATTCTCGAGGAGGAGGGCGTGCGCGGGTACGCCTTCGCCGACTGCTACGAGGACTTCCACTACGCGATCCTGCAGCGCTTCCGTTCGATCGTTTCGACAGTCGCGGTGATGCCTTTCACGGCGGCGCAGAAGCAGCAGGTGATCGACTACTCGCTACCGCGCAACTGCGCCGCGATCCTGGACCACGAGGCGGGCTCGCTTCTGCGCTGAGCCCGCGGCAGCGGCCGCTCAGTCGGTGAAGACGCCGCCGTGCGGGTGGAGGAGGGCGCCCGTGTAGAAGCTGGAGTCGTCGCAGGCGAGGAAGAGTGCGGTCTTCGCGACCTCTTCGGGAAGTCCCATACGCCCCATCGGCGTGATCTGCATCGCCCACGATTGGCCGAGCTCGGTGTCCGTGAGGCCCGCCGTCATCGGCGTATCGATGAAGCCGGGGCCGATCGCGTTGACGCGGATATCGTAGGCCGCGAGCTCCATCGCCAAAACCTTCGTGAGCATCCAGACGCCGGCCTTCGAGACGCAGTAGGGCCCAACCCCCGACTGCGGGACCTTGGCCATAATCGAGGCGATGTTGATGATCGCGCCACCGTTCCCGGCCACCACCATGCGCCGCGCCACCGCCCGGTCAGAAAGCATCACGCCCGTGAGGTTGACGTCGATCACCTTCTCCCACGACTCCACCGGGGCGTTCATCAGGAAAGTGGCGGTCGGGTCGGGGGGAGCATCGGGAACGACCTCTGGACTCAGATAGCGCCAGTTGCTGATGCCGGCCGCTGCCACCAGTACGTCGATCTTGCCGAAGGCTTCGATCGCCGCTTCCGCGAGCGCCTCGCAGGGAGCTTCCTTGCTCGTGTCGGTCTCGACGAAGGTCGCCTCGCGGCCGCGAGCGCGGACCGCCGCCACGGTCTCAGCGCCGTCCTGGAGGTCGGCGATCACGATGTCCGCCCCTTCGTCAGCGAAGAGCTCGGCGGTGGCGCGGCCGATGCCACTGGCGCCGCCGGTGATCACCGCGACTTCGCCTTCGAGCTTGCCTGCCATCAAGGGCCTCCGAATGCCGAGAGTGCCGGGACTATAGGCGAACGACTCCGAGCACGGTGCCGGCCTTGCCGCTCTGCGATGCCGCCGTGGGCGACTCGGCCCTGACCACGCCGGCGACATCCGCGCGGCGGTCAGCGGAGCCTTCGCCGACGACGCTCGAGGCGTTCTCGGCGTTTAGGTCGCGGCCCTCTACCTATCCCTGGATCGACACCTTCGGCTTCGCCCTCGTGCAGGCCGCGCAGCGCTTCGCCCTCGTCTGGCTGCTGCTGGAACGGGGACGGGGATGGGGACGGGTAACACCCGCCAGCTCATGGGCCGCGTCGTTGGCATCCATACGCTCGGTTTCCAGGGGCTGGGCCGACGGGGTCGCTCGTTGCCGGGGCCGGCGCGCCCGCGTGGATGACGATCGGCGGCGGCGGGCTCTTCTGCCTCATTCGGGCTGCTCACGCAGCCCTCGCTTCGGCGCACGTCCTGGGGTCGCCTCAGCGGGGCCCGCCGACGAGCCCATCCCGGATCAGCGCCGTCACCACGGGATGACGGGCGATCAGCCCCGCCAGCGTGGCTTCGAGGGCACCGAGGTGCCGCGCGAACGGATCGGCGTCACCGGCGATCAGTTCGACGTCGAACGCAGGGATGCCGGCCTCGTTGGTCGAAGCGAGGAGGTCCCCGGTGATCTTGTAGAACTCCCAGGTCGCAATGAGCTCGAGGTCGCCCGCAGCCGCGTAGGTCGCCGCCAGCGCCTCGGCCGTCCCAAGATCGTTCCCCTCGACGATGCCGGCGTAGGTGTGCCAGCTGATCACGAGGTGGGGCGCATGATCTTGCAGGAACCCGTGAAGCGCTCGCGTCTCCGGCTCGGAAAGGGGCGCCGAGCCCCCATCCACCGCTTCGAACCCGTGGACGGCCTCGCTCGACCAATTCTCCGCGGGCCAGTTGCGGTTCAGATCGACGCCGTTCGCGTTCGTGCGCCGGTGGGTAATCTGCCCATCGGCGTTCAGGGAAGGGATGAGATAAAGGGTGAGCTCGGGCGCCAGGCGCCCGGGATCCGCGCCGTAATGGTCGAAGAGATCCGTCGCGAGCCTGACCGCCTCGGGCTCGGACCCGGCGTGCAGGCCGCTCACGAGGATGACGCGGAGGGGACCATCGCCCAGGCGCAGCACGGTCAGCGGACGTCCCTCGACGGACTCCCCGAACGTGGCCGAAGCGGGACTCTGCGCACGGCCGTGCGACCACGCCTGGAGATCGCGGGTGAGCGCGGGGATGACGGCGCGCGGGACAATAGCAGGCTGGGGCACGGACACGGGCAACTGCTCCGCCTCGGGGCTGATCGATCGCGAGGCGAACGCTGAGACGCTGGCGAGCGCGACGCCCGCGGCTATGAGCAGGACGAGGCCGCGGCGCCAGCAGGCGGCCGGCCGGGTGGGGCGCATGAGAGCGCATCCTACGGTGCCAGCGCCGTGCCCGAGTTGGGCGGGCACCACGAGCCCAACCGACTCGGCGGATGCGTGTACGCTCCGGAGTGGTGCTGCGAACACTGGGGCGGGAGCAACTGATCCGGGTGGCGATGTGCGCCGTGTTCCTCGTCTCGGTCGGGGTGGGCCTACCGCTGGTGATGATGCTGAACGGCGCCCTCCGCCTCGAGATCGACTACTACACCTGGACCTGGTGGGCGATCCCTGCCATCTGGGCGCCGAGTGTGCTCGCTGCCGCGGCCCTGCCCCGCAAGCTTCGCCCTCTTCCTCTGTTCGCTCGCAGGGTTGACCGTGTTCTGGATCGAGTTCGGCTGGCTCAGCTTCGGCCCCGTCGCCCTGGGCAGCGCCGCGATCTACGTTACGCACATGCATCGCGAACTCCACGGGGAGCACGCGGGGCGGGCCGAGATCGCCGCCAACAGGCAGTAGCTTCTATGCTCGCTACGCTCGGACCCCACACCTCCCCACCCGCGCTCGTCTGCTGCATCTCCGCGGCCCTAGCGGGCTGCTTCGTCTTCGCACTCGCACGTTTACGGCCCCTGCGGCGGTCTGGTAGCGTGCATCAGCCCCGCGACGGGGCCCGGAGAGGCCGCGATGGACTTCCAAGACACCCCTCAGCAAGCCACCTGGCGAACCGAGGTTCGCGCCTTCATCGAGAACGAGCGGCCCGCCGAATACGACGCCGACCGCATGGCCGGCGAAGGCGGCCCCGCGCGTGATGCGCCCTGGTACGTGGGCTGGCGCGAGAAGCTCTCGGAGCGCGGCTGGATCGCCCCCGCCTGGCCGGAGGAATACGGCGGCGCCGGCCTCGGCGTGATGGAGCAGTTCATCATGAACGAGGAGTTCGCCGAGGCCCGCGTGCCCCCGGGGAGCATGGGCAACGGCGTCTCCATGCTCGGCCCGACGATCATCGCCCACGGCACGGAGGAGCAGCAGGCCGAGCACCTTGGCCGCATGCTCAAGGGCGAGGTCATCTGGTGCCAGGGCTACAGCGAGCCCGGCTCCGGGTCGGATCTCGCCTCGCTGCAGACGCGCGCCATCCGCGACGGCGACGATTACCTCATCAACGGCCAGAAGATATGGACCTCCGGCGCACACCGCTCGGACTGGATCTTCATGCTCGCGCGCACCGACCCCGACGCCCCGAAGCACCGCGGCATCAGCTACTTCCTGCTCGACATGAAGACGCCCGGGATCACCGTTCGCCCGCTGGTGAACATGGGCAACATGCATAACTTCAACGAGGTCTTCTTCGAGGACGTGCGCGTCCCGGCGAAGAACATCGTGGGCGAGACGAACCGCGGCTGGTACGTCGGCGCCACCACGCTCGACTTCGAGCGCAGCTCGATCGGGAGCGCGGTCGCGCACCGCCAGACGCTCGAGCGCTACAACGCCTGGTGGCGCGAGCATCGCGCGAGCTCGGGGAACCCCGACGGCGTGCGCGAGGCCCTCACCGAGCGCTGGATCGAGGCGTCGACCGCGAAAATGCTCAGCTACCGCGTGATCGGAATGCAAGCGGCGGGCGAGATCCCAAACTCCGAGGCCTCGATCGCGAAGATGTTCAGCACCGAGCTCTCTCAGCGGATCGCGGGCACCGCGATCAAGATGCTGGGCACGGCCGGCCAGCTCAACGGCGGCGAGGACACGCCCTTCAGCGGCCGCCTCGGAGCCGGCTATGTGTCCGCGGTCTCGGCCACGATCGCCGGCGGGACGAGCGAGATCCAGCGCAACATCATCGCCACGCGCGGGCTAGGCCTGCCGCGGGCTTAGCCGGGACAGGGTGACCCTCCGCGAAGCACGCTTCTGCCCGTACTGCGGGCAGAACCTGCGGCGCGAGCCGATTCAGGGGCGCACCGTCCCCGAGGCCGAGCTCTTGCCCGCGTGTGCGGATTGCGCCTATATCCACTCCGACGCGCCTTCCCCGATCGCGGGCGCGGTCATCGTTCGTGACAGGGAAGTGCTGCTTGCCCGAGCCCACGGCTCTCCCCAGTTCGCACTCGTTACCGGAATCCCGCATCCCTACGAGCGCATCGAGGACGCGGCTGTACGCGAAGCGGCGGAGGAAGTCGGCTTCGACGTACGCGTGAAGCACGTGCTAGGGACCTACTCCTGCGAGCCTGTGGGGCAGAACCAGGTGCTGGTCGCCTGCCTGGCGACGATCGTCGGTGGCGAGTTCCGCCTTCAGCAAGAGGAGCTGGCGGACGCACGCTGGTTTCCGCTCGACGCCCTCCCCGACTGGCCGCCCACCTGGCCCCTCAACGCGGTGTTCGACGACTACCGCGCCTTCGCCAGCGCTAAATGACCTTCGCGGCCTTGAAGCGCTCGATGTCGTCCCAGGTGTAGTCCAGGGTCAGCAGGATCTCTTCGGTGTGCTGGCCGAGGTCGGGGGCGGTCGATCGCGGACCGGCTCGCGTTTTCGTCATCTGGATCGGTGTGCCCACGACGCCGACGGTGCCCAGCGACGCGTCCTCGAGCGTCGTGAGGTACTCGTTCGCGATCACCTGGGCGTCTTCGGCCACGGCGGCGTAGTCGTTCACCGGCCCGCAGGGCAGATCCGCCCCCTTGAGGATGGCGAGCCACTCGCCCCGCGGCTTCGACCCGAACGTCGCTTCGAGCTCGGCGATGAGCTCGTCGCGGTTGCCGATACGGCCCTGGGGCGCCTCGAAGCGCTCGTCGACCATGAGGTCCTCGCGGCCGAGGGCGACGCAGAACGGCGGCCACCACTTCGGGTCGAGCAGGCCCACGCTGAGGTAGAGGCCATCGCTACAAGGGTAGAAGGTGAAGAGCGGGTTCCAGCGGGGGGCGCTCGGCCCCTGGGCGCGAGTTCGCAAGAACCCCGTCAGGCCCAGTCCCTGGAGCGCGAGCTGGCTGCCGAGCAGCGAGGTGTCGACGTGCTGGCCGACGCCGTGGAGTTCGCGCGCCACCAGCGCGGACGAGATCCCGAGCGCGAAGATCATCGCCCCGACCTGGTCGGCCATGCCCCCGATGACGCTGGCGGGGACGGCCCCGGGACCACCCCCCTGGGCGACCATGATCCCGCCCATCGCCTGGCCGATCGAGTCGAACGAGGGCTCGTGCGCGTGCGGGCCCTCGGGCCCGAACCCCGTCGCGCTGGCGGTGATGATGCGGGGATTGATCGCGGCGAGGGAGTCGTGATCGAGCCCGAAGCGCTCCATCGTGCCGGGGCGGAAGTTGTCGGCAACGACGTCGGTGTCCGGGACGAGCTTGTAGATGATCTCGCGCCCCTCGGGCGTCCGCGTATCGATAGTCAGCGAGCGCTTGTTGCGATTCAGAGCCTGGAAGTAGGCGCACCAGCCATCGGGCTGCAGTCCAAGGCTGCGGCCGAGATCGCCGTTCGTGGGCTCTTCGACCTTGATCACGTCGGCGCCGAGATCCGAGAGCAGGACCGTGGCGAAGGGGCCCTGCTGGTAGCGGGTGAAGTCGAGGATCCGAACTCCGTCGAGGGCGCCAGGCACAGCAGGACCTCCTAGGCGTGGGTCGTGCCCGCATCGTACCCAACTCGCTAGGGGGTGCGCCTATCCAGGACCTCCCGCGGACGACTAAGGGAAGGGGAGGACAGGCGTAGCCCCGATTCTCTGCCGCGCGGAGACTGCCAGGCCGGCCGTTCGCGTAATGAGGGACTGCGCTAGGCTCCATCGACGACGACAACTCTGGAATAACGACCGCGCGGGGTGGGGGCGCCATGACGCCGCTGGGCCAAGTCGAACTGCATTCCTATCCGCTCGACCGCTTCATCAACGTGGTCGATCTTGGCGCCTACGAACGGGCGCGCACGATCCTCGACGAGAGCCGCGATCGTCTCGCCGGCCGCGTCGTCTGGCACGTGAACTCGACCGCCGAGGGAGGCGGCGTCGCGGAGATGCTGCGGTCGCTCCTGGCGTACGCGCGGGGGTCCGGGATCGATGCTCGTTGGGCCGTGATCGAGGGCGAGCCCGAATTCTTCCGCATCACCAAGCGGTTGCACCACGCCCTGCACGGATCGCACGGCGATGGCTCCTCACTGGGCCCTGATGCCGCTCAGGTCTACCGCGACGTTCTCGCCCCGAACGCGGACGCCCTTCTCGAGCAGGTGCGCTCAGGCGATGTCGTGTTTCTGCACGACCCCCAGACAGCGGGGCTGGCGCCCCCGCTGATGGAGCACGGCGCGATCGTCATCTGGCGCTGCCACATCGGCGCGGATGAGTTCGACGAAGAAGTGGAGCGGGGCTGGGAGTTCCTCGTCCCTCACCTTCGAGACGTGCCCCTGCGCATCTTCTCCCGGCAGGAGTACATCCCCCCCGCCCTCGACGACGGCCGTAGCGTCGTCGTCCACCCCTCCATCGACGCGTTCTCGGCGAAGAACGAAGAGCTGAGCGAGCCCGTGATCCGCGCGATCCTCGCGCAAGCGAACCTGATCGCCGACTCGCCCGATGGCGTGGCACCGCTCTTCACGAGGGAAGACGGCTCGCCCGAGCGGGTCGAGCGGCAAGCGGCCGTGCTCCGGCTCGGCGCACCCCCCGCCTGGGACGACCCACTCGTCGTCCAGGTTTCGCGCTGGGATCCGCTCAAGGATCACGGCGGCGTGATGCGCGGCTTCGCCGCCTACGCCGAGCGCGGCGACCCCGGCGGCCGCACCCAGCTCGTGCTCGCCGGGCCAGATGTCGCGGGCGTCACCGACGACCCCGAGGGCGCGGTCGTCCTGGAGGAGCTGAAGGCGGAGTGGGCCGCCTTCCCCGAGACAATGCGTGCCCGCATGCACCTCGCCACGCTCCCGATGGATGACGTGGAAGAGAACGCCGCGATCGTCAACGCGCTCCAACGCCATTCGCGCGTGATCGTCCAGAAGAGCCTGCACGAGGGCTTCGGGCTGACCGTCACGGAGGCCATGTGGAAGAGCCGGCCCGTCGTCGCCAGTCGGGTCGGCGGCCTGCAGGACCAGATCGTGCACGGCGTGCACGGCTACCTGCTGGACGACCCCACGGACGTAGACGCGCTCGAAGCGGCGCTCAACTGCCTCCTTGGCGACGCCGATTACGCGGCCTCGCTCGGCACGAACGCACGTGAGCGCGTCCGCGAGCAATTCCTCGGCATCCGCCACCTCGCGGAGTACCAGCAGTTGGTGAACGGGCTTCAGGCCTGAGCCCGGCCTCGCACTACGCCTAACCGAGCATCTCGTACCATCGAGGGCGATGCGCGCGACGGCGATCCTGACGGTTGCGCTCGCGGTTGGGGTCGCCCTTGCGGCCGCGATCTACCTCGCCTTCGACAGTGCCGGCGTCGCTCTCGGCGTCGCGCTGGTGGCGACCTATTTCCTGTGGGGTGAGCTGAGCGACCGCTTCGGTCGCTCGCGCGGTCGCAAGGCGGGGGACGGGCCCCTCCTCCTCGACCCCGTGCGCCGGCGGCGCCTCATCGGCGCGATCGCCTTCCTCGGAGCAGCCGGGCTGATCGTCGCGGACTTCGCCCTCGGCGACCTCGAGACCAGCGACATCCGGGACTGGGGCGAGGACCTCGGTCCCTGGGGCCCGATCCTCCTGATCGCCGTGCTCGCGGCCGCGATGGTCTTCGCGCCAATTCCCAATCCGCCCTTCATGATCGCCGCGGGGTTGATCTGGGGCGTGACCCTCGGGGTCGTGTACGCCGTCATCGGCCAGCTCATTGGCGCCGCCATCATCTTTTGGATTTCACGACGCTTCGGGCGCCGCTTCATCCCTCGCCTCGTGGGCGAAGCGGGGGCGGAGCGAATCGACAGACTCGCGAAGGAGATGGGGCCGCAGCTCGTCTTCTGGTGGCGAATGATGCCGATCACCTTCGACTTCGCCGCCTACGCCGCGGGGCTCACGGCGATGTCGTTCCGGCTCTTCCTCACGCTCGTCCTCCTCGGCTCGATCGTGCCGACGGCGGTGGTGGTCGGATTCGGGGACTCCTTCAACCACTCCTGGGCCGCCCGGTTCGTCGCCGCCGGCCTGATCCTGGTCGCAATCGCCGTCCCGGCGACGATCCTCTGCGTCCGCAACCGCGACCGCCTACCGCCGCCCCGCGAACTCCTGCGCACGCTGGCCGCGCTCGCCTCGTAGGCTGGAGCGATGGCTGTACCGGTCCTCGAAGGCGCGCGCGTTACGCTCAGACCGCCGCGATCCGCCGACATCGAAGACCGCCTGCGGCTCGGTCGTGACCCCCAGATCGTGCGCATGTTCGGCGGCGGCGCTACAGACCTGACGCCGCTCACGATCGACGAGATCGAGCGCGAACATGCGCGGCTCGCACCGCCAAATCACGGTTGGATCATCGAGCACGAAGGACGCGCCGTGGGTGTGGCCCGATTGCACGCGATCGATCCGCGGGACCAACGCGCGCGGTTCGCGGTCGGGATTCACGACCCGGAGCTGCTGGGCCAAGGCCTCGGCACGGCGGTCACGCAGCTGGTGCTCGCCCACGCCTTCGAGACACTCGCGCTGCACCGGGTCGATCTGCGTGTCCTCACGTACAACGAACGCGCGATCCGCTGCTACGTGAAGTGCGGCTTCCGCCACGAAGGCGTCGAGCGCGAGAGCGCGCTCGTCGACGGCGAACGCTTCGACGACGCGATGATGGCGATCCTGCGACCGGATTGGCTCGCCAGCCGACCCGGGGCGAAGGACTGACGAGCGCGCCGTCGGGGCTTCCGCTATGCGCTGAATGCGAGGTCAGGGCGGTACGAGGGCCACCGGCTTCCCGACCGACCGCGGATCAGTTGGACGCGTCTGCGACGATGGGCCCGCGAGGCGCGATGACCGGACCGGCAGCGAAGAGACAGCCGCGGCGTACCGCGTGGCTGCCCCGCCGATGGCTGGTGGCAGCGGCCACCAACGCGATCGTGCTCGCCGCGCTCGCGGTCGCCTGTGGCGGAGGCGAGGATCCCGCACCAACCGCAAAAGCGGGACCACCCACGGCGAAGGCCACCTCGGACGCTCCGACCCAACCTGTGGCCTCGCCCACGATCACGGCCCTACCAACGTCCACGGCCACGGCCAGCCCCAGCTCCACGCCGGTCTCGCCTGGGCCGTGTCCGCTCTCAGCAGACGCCTGCGAGTTCGCGGAGCAGGTCGTGGCCTGGGCGCTGGACGGCGACATCGATGCGCTCGTGGCGCTCGCCGAGTTCTCCGAATATGTGTGCCGCGACGCCGAACTCCCGGTCGACCGCGGGCCATTCCCTCTCTGCGAAGGCGTAGAGGGGGGAGCGACTCTCGACGGCTTCGCCTGGCTGCCCCTGAACTCCGAAGGGATGATCGTCTCGCCGTCAGCGCTGCCCGGCCTGCTGCGAGAGCACCTATGGATCCCTCGATCGCGGAAGCAGGTGACGACTACGGAGGACCGGAGCTCACCTCCGTGACCCTGGCCTGCCCTCAGCTCCCCGGCAAGCAGCCAGACTGCTCTCGGACCTTTGCTGTCGGTCTGAGCCTCGTCGCCGCCGGAGGGCCGCCCAGTTCGTCGTCGAAGCCCCCAATCAGGCTGGCTTCGATCCTGGTGCTCCAGCCAAGCGCATCCGGCTACGCGCTCACGGCGCTCGTCACCGGGCTGGTCGAACTCAATCCAGAGCTCGTGAGCGGAGGGCCGCACTTCCTTCCGATCGAGTTCGGAAACGGGTCGAGCACGTTCTACTTCCCGGTCTTGCCGATCAGCAGCCCCGTCGACGCCCGCTTCCGCCTCCCCGGGTGGGGTCTGGAGAAGCGGACGGGAGTCCCGGTCGTGGATGCCGCAATCGAGGCGGCGCTCTCAGGCGACGAAGCACGGCTTGGCGCACTCGTCCGGTACTTCGAGGTCGGCTGCGTCACCAAGGCGGATGGTATCGGCGCGGCAGCCCTTTGCGACGAGGGAGTCGAGGTGGGTACGCCCGTCGAGGTCTGGACCTCGAGTGACTGCGTCGGCCACTACTTCCGAGCGGGGGACTTCGTCGACCGCAGGGTCGCGAATCTCAGCACCCAACCTCGGCGCCTGTACGCCGCCTGGCGCCGGGACGTGAGCCCCGGCTACCTACCTGCCGGCTACGACGTGCTGTTCTCAGCGTCGACCGACGTGGGCGATCTCGACGCCATCGCGCATACCCTCCATCTCGACAATTCGGGGAAGCTCATCGGTGCGAACTTCGGCTGCGGCCAGGAACCGGGAAATCGCCTGCAGTTCCTCGGGCCGCTGGACTTCGTCCTGCCACCGCCGCCCTAGCGATGCTTTACGGCGCCTCCACGGCCGCGAGCTCACGGTTGAGGTAGGCGCGCACGAGCTGGAGCTGGTCGTAGGAGAGGGTGTTGTCGATCGCCTCGCGGAGAGGTTTGAGGGCGCCCAGAGGCCGGCCGTCCGCGTGGCGCCGCACGCTCGCCAGCTCGGCTTCGCTGACCCAGGCGGTGACGTCCGCGATCTCTCCGGCCTCGACGAGCTGCGCGAGATGCTGCGCGACGGTGCGGCTGGCGAGGCCGCGGCGGGTCGCGATCTCGTCCATCGTCAGACCCTCGCCGTGAAGCTCGAGCGTGCGACGGGCCGTGGGCGCGAGGCCCGCGCCCGTGGCTGGCTTCACGAGACGGCGGTAGCCCGGCTCGCGCTCCACCGGCTCCGCCTGATCCGAGGCCGGTGCGCCCTCCGATCGCGCTGGGGCGGCTCGGAGCAGCGCGACGAACCGAGCCCCGTAGCGCTCCGCCTTCCTGGGCCCGAGGCCGGGTGCGGCGGTAAGGAAGGCGAGTTCCGCTGCGGGAATCCGCGCCATCGCTTCCAGCGTCGCGTCGTTCGCTACCTCGCTGTCGGGGATCCCCTCCTCGTCGGCCAGCTCATCGCGCAGTGCGCGAAGCTTCGCCAGCAGGTCGTCGGGCGATACCTCCGTCCGCGGACCGGAGCGCGGATCTGCCCGGACGACCTCGAGGAAGGCTTCGCCGTAGCGCTCGGCCTTCACGCGGCCCACGCCGGCGACCGCCAGGAAACCGGTCTGTGTCGTCGGGCGCCGCTCGACCATGTCGTGCAGGGTCGCATCGCTGAAGATCACGAAGGGCGGTACGCCCTCCTCCTCGGCGAGGCGCCGTCGAAGCGCGCGCAGCGCGACGAAGAGGGGGTCCTCGGCATCGGCGGCGCGACTTTGGCTGGGGGCGAGGCAGGGGCCGCAGTTGCCGCAGGCGCGGGGGTAGCCGGCTTCGCCGAAGTAGTCGAGCACGCGCGCCCGCAGGCAGGTGGCGGATTGGGCGAAGGCCTGCATCGCATCGAGCTTCGCGGTCGCATGCGCGCGATGCGCTTCGAGGCCGGCCAGATCGATGTCGTCCTCGCCGTCGGGGCGGAGCGCCCAGGCGAACGGTCCCTGGCGCGCGACGATGTCGGAATCGACGAGCGCCTGAACGGCGGCGTGCACGCCGATCGCCTCTTCCTCGTCGAGGAGGTCGCGGACGAGCGCACGATCGCCTCGATGACGGACGAGGGCCTTGTAGACCTCGAGGACCGTGGCTGGCGGCGGGTGCCCGCGATCAATGAAGAACTCGCGGAGGCCGCGATCACGAGGGGCGAAATAGAGCACGCATTCGGCGGGGGCCCCGTCACGGCCGGCGCGGCCCGCCTCCTGGTAGTAGGCCTCGATCGACTCCGGCAGGTCGTGGTGGACCACGAGGCGAACGTCGGGCTTGTCGATGCCGAGGCCGAACGCGTTCGTCGCGACAATGATGCGGAGGCTGTCCCGCGCGAAGGCGTTCTGGGCGCGCGCCCGGTCCTCGTCGGGGAGGCCGGCGTGGTAGCGCGCGCAGCGGATGCGCCGTGCCTGGAGGCCTGCGGTGAGCGACTCGACGCGTTTGCGCGTCGCGCAGTAGACGATCGCCGACGACTCGCCGAGGGCGCCCAGCAGCTCCGCGATCTGATCGAGCTTCTCCTTCTGACTGCGCACGCGGATGGCGTGGAAACGCAAGTTCGGCCGATCGAAGCCGGCAACGCTCACGTCCGGGTCGCGGAGCTGGAGGCGCTCGACGATATCGTCGCGAACCCGCGGATCGGCCGTGGCCGTGAGCGCCACAATCGGCGGCCCGCCAAGGAGCGCGCGCGCCCCGCCGAGATCACGGTAGCTGGGGCGGAAGTCGTGGCCCCACTGGGAAATGCAGTGCGCCTCGTCGATCGCGAGGAGGGCGATGCGTACCCCCCGCAGGGCCGCCAGGAAGCGGCCGTCGGCAAAGCGCTCGGGGGCGACGTAGATCAGGCGCAACTCGCCAGCAGCAGCCTGGCGCAGGATCTCGGCCTGCTCCTCGCGGGGGACGGTCGAGTTCACGGCCGCGGCGGGCACGCCGTTCTGCGTGAGCGCGTCCACCTGGTCCTTCATCAGCGCCAGCAGCGGCGAGACGACGATCGTCAGGCCATCGAGGAGGAGCGCCGGGAGTTGGAAGCAGACACTCTTACCGCCACCCGTGGGCAGGACCGCGAGCGTGTCCCGTCCCGCCAGCACGGAGGTGAGGACCTCGGCCTGCCCGGGCAGGAACTCGCCGTAGCCGAAGACCTCACGCAGGAGGCCGCGGGCGGGCGCGAGCGCGCGGGGGTCGTGTTCGGGAGCGAGGGCCGTCTCAGAAGCGGTCATCGCTGACGAAGTCTAGAACATTTGAGCGAACGGCGGTAGGCAGCAGGTAGTTAGCGCCGTGGCCAGTACCTGATCGGATTCTGGCCCCTGCGGACCGCGGGAACACGCTTGCCCAGCGCTCCCACGTAGGCGTCGAAGATCGGGCCGTTCCACAAGCGCTCGCCGTCGAACCCGGACCTTCCGTCGCCTTCGGGCCGAGCGAACCACCGCTCGATCCGGAAGATCGCTCGTGTCACCCCACGATGGACGGCGACGGCATGGGAAATGCCAGAGCGGTCCTGGCGCCTGGGCGCTTCCGCACGGAAGATCGAGAATTGAGGCGTGGACGCCGCCCGTCGGGCTGCTCGGGCTCACGCTAGGAGGCGCGCTTGCCCAACCCTGCTCGGCTCGTATTCGTCGCCGGAGCGCCGGCCGTTGGGAAGATGACCGTTGGCCAAGAGCTCGAGCGCCTGACCGGCACGAAGCTCCTCTTCAACCACCAGATCATCGACCTTCTCAGCGGGTATTTCGAGTTCGGTAGCGACCCCTTCTGGAGGCTCGCGGACCTCATCCGCGTGGCATTCCTGGCGGAGGCTGCCGCCGTAAATCTGTCCATCAATTTGACGATCGGCGTCTACTTCGAGCTTCAGTCGGACCACGAAATCGTCAACCGGTACGCGGACGCCTATCGGACCGGAGGCGGGTCGGTTTACATGGTCGAACTGGCGGCCCCGCTAGATGTGCGCCTGGCCAGGAACCTCACCGAGAATCGGCGGGCGCACAAGAATGTCGTCTGGGCGACTGACGAAGTCCTGCGAGCGCTGGACGCCGAGCACAAGCACGTCAGCACGCCGGGCGAATTCCCCTTCGATTTCCCCCATCTCACGATCGACACCACGCGGCTGGAGGCCGCCGCCACCGCCCAGTTGATCGCCGACTGGCTCGCCAGCGACCCGGCGGCGGACTGAGCGGGACCGCATCGGAACGCTCGCCCCCGCGGCCGGCGATCGGCTAGCCGCACGCCAGCCACTGACGAGCCGCACGGGCTACGATGATCCCGAGATCGACATGCCTGGCCTAAAGATAAAACTTGCGCACCTGTACCCCGATGTCATGAACATCTACGGCGACCGCGGCAACGCGATCGCGCTGCGCTACCGCTGTGACGCGCGGGGGATCGAGTTCGAGGTGGGAGCGATCGAGGTTGGGGACGACCTCGACCCGGCCGCGTACGACATCCTCATGATCGGCGGCGGCCAGGACCGCGAGCAACGCCGAATCGCCGCCGACCTCGTGGCCAAGGGCCCGGCGATCCGTGAGGCAGTAGACGAGGGGCTACCAACGCTCGCGGTCTGCGGAGGCTTCCAACTCTTCGGCAAGCGTTATGTCGATGCGGACGGCGGCAGTATCCCCGGCATCGGCGTTTTCGACATGGAGACGCGGCACCCCGGCGCCGGCGCCGAGCGCGCTACTGGCAACGTCCTCTTGCGCACTGAATTCGGGGAGGTCGTCGGCTTCGAGAACCACGGCGGTCGCACCTACCTGGGCGACGGGCAGGGGCGCTTCGGCGAGGTGGTCGAGGGCCGCGGGAACAACGCCGAGGATCGCTCCGAGGGGGCGCGCCGCAAGCACGCGATCGGGACCTACCTGCACGGGAGCCTCCTCCCCAAGAACCCCGCGATTGCGGACTTCCTGCTCGGGACTGCACTTAGACGTCGTTATGGCGAGAACGCGGAGATTGCGCCGCTCGACGACACAGCCGAGGAAGCCGCAAAACGCAGGGCCCGAGCACTCACACGGCGGGGCACGGGCGAGGGGCTCAGGCGACGATTGAAGGGGCTGCTCCGGCGGTAACTCGCCTCACGGTCTGCCCTCGTGTGGCTCAGCAAACGCCGCCGAGCGGCCAGCCGCTCGGGGTAGGAAATTTCTGTTAGCACTCTTTGCAAGAGAGTGCTAACATACCGGCCATCGCACTCCAAGAGAGGTAAGACCGCCAACATGCCCAAGCAGTTGCTGTTCGATGAAGAAGCCCGCCACGCCATGAAGCGTGGCATCGATGCCCTCGCCGACGCAGTCAAGATCACGCTTGGCCCGAAGGGCCGCAACGTGGTGCTCGACAAGAAGTTCGGCGCCCCGACCATCACCAACGACGGCGTCACGATCGCCAAGGACATCGAGCTCGAGGAGCCGTTCGAGAACATCGGCGCCCAGCTCGCCAAGGAGATCGCCTCGAAGACCAACGACATCGCTGGCGACGGCACCACGACCGCTACCGTCATCGGCCAGGCGATCGTCCAGGAAGGCCTCAAGAACGTGGCCGCCGGCGCGAACCCGATGTCGCTGAAGCGCGGCCTCGAGAAGGGCGCCGAGGTCGTCGTCGAGCGCGTCAGCCGCAACTCGATCAAGGTGAACGCACGCGAACAGATGGCGCAGGTCGCCAGCATCTCGGCGAATAACGACCCGACCATCGGCGAGCTCATCGGCGAGACGATGGAGAAGGTCGGCAAAGACGGCGTCATCACGGTGGAGGAGTCGAAGGGCATCCACACCGAGGTCGAGTACGTCGACGGCATGGCCTTCGACCGTGGCTTCATCAGCCCCTACTTCGTGACGAACCCGGACCGCATGGAAGCGGAGATCGAGGATCCGCTGATCCTCATCACCGACAAGAAGCTCTCCTCGATCCAAGAGCTTCTGCCGCTCCTCGAGAAGATCGTCTCGCAGTCGAAGAACCTCCTGATCATCGCCTCTGACGTGGACGGCGAAGCGCTCGCCACGCTGGCGGTGAACAAGCTGCGCGGCACCATGAACGTGCTCGCGGTCAAGGCGCCGGGCTTCGGCGACCGCCAGAAGGACAACCTCGGCGATCTCGCCACGCTCACCGGCGCGCAGGTCATCTCCGAGGAGATCGGCCGCACGCTCGATAGCGTCACCGTTGAGGACCTCGGCAGCGCCCGCCGCGTGCTTTCGACCAAAGAAGACACGACGATCATCGAGGGCAAGGGCAAGAAAAAGGATATCGACGCACGCGTCGGCCAGGTGCGCGCGATGCTCGAAGACTCGAAGAGCGACTGGGACCGCGAGAAGTCGCAGGAACGCCTCGGCAAGCTCGCCGGGAGCGTCGCCGTCATCGCCGTTGGCGCAGCCACCGAGGTTGAGCTGAAGGAGAAGAAGCACCGCGTCGAGGACGCGCTCAGCGCGACCCGTGCGGCTGTCGAAGAGGGCATCGTGCCGGGCGGCGGAGTGGCTCTGCTGAACGCCATTTCTGCGCTCGACAAGCTTGACCTCGAGGGCGACGAGGAGACCGGCGCCCGCATCCTCCGCCGCGCCCTCGAAGAGCCGCTGCGGCGGATCGCGATCAATGCGGGCGAGGACGGCTCGGTCGTCGTCGGCGAAGTCAAGGACCTCAAGAAGGGCCTCGGCTACGACGCGCAGGCAAACGAGTTCGGCGACATGGTCCAGAAGGGCATCATCGATCCGGCGAAGGTCACCCGCGCGGCGATCGAGAACGCCGTCTCCATCGCCGCCATGGTGCTGACGACGAACTGCCTCGTCACCGAGAAGAAGGACGACACGCCGATGGCCGCTGCTCCGGCGGCGCCGATGTACTAGTCGCGCTCCGCGCCGCCAGCTCGTGACGGCGGGGCGATGCGAACGCAGAACCAGCGAGGGGGCACGGCCAAGGCCGGTCCCCTCGCTTGGCGTCCGGGGGTCCTACGGTGGTGCACTCCGAGAACGGCCTGCAGATTGATCTCGAGGCGCTGAACGAACGGCTCGCCAACGCCGACCTGATGGTGATCGGCTTCCAAACCTTCGCGGAGCGCTTGCTGCTCGATGCCCGCCACACCCCCGGCGAAGGGCCACTCGTCGCCGTCGTGGCGCCTGTCGCCAACCTCCAGGAGCGCTACGCCTGGCTGGGAGAGCACCGCAGCGCCTTCGGCATGCCCGAGGACTTCGCCTTCGCGCTCTGGCCCCACTCGATCGCGCTGATGCGCGAGGGCGATGTCCTCAGGGCGATGAGCGTGCGCATGGCCGCAGTCTCGAACGAAGCCGACATGGCGATGACCAAGGCCCTCGACCGCCTCGAGCAGCTCGAGCGGGAGACGATTCGCGAGGCCGTGGAAGGCGGACCTGGCTGGGAGTCGATCTGGCCCGAGGAAGCGTGAGCGGTGCGGTCTGCCGGCGCGTCGTCGTGCGCGGGCGCGTGCAGGGTGTCGGCTTTCGCTACTGGGTCCGGCGGCGGGCAAACAGCCTTGGCATCGCCGGCTGGGTGCGCAACCTCCCCGACGGGCGTTCGCTCGAGGCGCTCGCCCAGGCTGAGCCGGCAGTCCTCGACCACCGCGAGAAAGCTCGCTAGCGCTCGGGCCCCCCAGCCCACCTCCCCCGCGCTCATCTGCTGGGGCTTCGCGCCCTAGGGGCTGCTCCACCTTCGCGCTCGCTTGTCGAGTTCCGGTTGGGATTCCAGCGGATTGTGTGTCAGGGAGGGATTCTTCCGCGAAACGCTGAGGGCCTACCGAACGCGCTCGTCTCCGAGTACGAGGAGTTCGAGGAGCCCGTCGTCGAGGGGCGAACGGGCTTCGATGTGACCTCCTCGAGCGCGTCAGGCGCTCACGCGCTCGAGGAGGGTCGCCGCCGCCGCCTTCGCCGGGCTGCGCGGCTCGATCTGCGGGCCTACGCAGGACGGGCAGCCGTTGCTGCAGGGGCAGGTGGCGACGAGCTCGGCACACGCGGCGATGAGATCGTCGCGGATCTCGAAGATGCGCTCGGACAGGCCCGTCCCGCCTGGCGCGTGGTCGTACAGAAACACCGTGGGGCGGAGGTTGTAGGGCGAGCGCACCTGCGTGGCTGCCTCGATGTCGCGCGGATCACAGAGGCAGAAGATGGGCGCGAGGTTGCGGCCGAGGTGCGCGATCCCGGCGAGACCAGCGGCGAGCTCGTCGCGGCGCAAGCCCACGGTCGCGGCCTCCTCGAACGCGAGCCAGTAGGCCGATGTGTGCAGGCTCTCCTCGGGGAGCGCGATCTTGCCCCAGCCGACGTTCTCCCCGGTCTCCATCCGCACCTTCTTGAAGATCGTCGCGAGGGAGGTGACGGCGACCTCACTGACCTCGTGCAGGGCCGCGGGGGCGGCCACCTGCTCGAAGCCTTCGAGCACTTTCAGGTCCACCGCCAAGTGGGCATCCGTGTAGTAGTCGACCGACACCGGAGTGATGTAGGCCTTCGCGTTCTCCCAGTCGAGGTGCTCGACCTGGTACTGCTGGCCCGCGTGGATGTAGATCGCCTGCTCGTGCACGAGCAGGGGCGCGCTCGCGCGGTCGACTTCGCCGACCACGCGTGGCTCGGGGCCCTGCTCGATGATGACGACGTTGTTCGTGCTCGCCGTGCGTAGGCTCACCTGCTCTGCCGGGTAGGACTCGGTCATCCAGTAGTAGCGGCCACGGGCGTGCTGGAGCACGCCCTCCTCGACCAACAGCGCGAGGAACTCTTCGGTATGCGCACCGAACGCCTCGCCGTCGGCGAAAGGCAGTTCGAAGGCGGCGCACTTGAGGTGGCTGGCGAGGACGTAGAGGTTGTCGGGATCGATCAGGCCGTGCTCCGCGGGCTGCTCGAAGACGAACTCCGGGTTGGCGAGCACATACTGATCGAGCGGGTTCGAGGTGCCGATCAGCACCGAGAGCGCGACCTCCTCGCCACGACCAGCGCGCCCGAACTGCTGCCAGAGGCTCGCGCGGGAGCCGGGGTAGCCGACCACCACGCTCGCGCCCAGGCCACCGATATCGATCCCAAGCTCGAGCGCGTTGGTCGCGACCACGCCGCGCACGCTGCCATCACGCAAGCCCCGCTCGATGCGACGGCGCTCCAGTGGCAGGTAGCCACCGCGGTAGCCCGCGATCCGTTCAGGGTCGCCGGGCTTGCCGCGCAGGCCGTCGCGGAGGAGGGTGAGCAGCCGCTCGACGCGCATCCGGCTCGGGGCGAAGAGAATCGTCTGAACCCCCGCGCGGATGAGGCGACCGCCGATATCGCGGCCGGCCTTCAGGGCGGAACGGCGGACACCGAGGGCGACTTCGAAGGGCAGGTCCGTAACGACTGGAGCTTCGCTCTGCTCCGCGCGGGCGACGAGATCGAGGACGATCACCCGCTGTTCTCGCGGCTGCCCACGCGGGTCCGGCGTGCGTTCAACGAGGCGCTTGCTGGGGGCGGTCTCGATGGCACGCTCCTCGTCTATCTCGACTTCAACCGAACCTTCGCGACGAACATCAACGTGCTCGGCTGCGGCCTCGACGCGCTCCCGGTCGAGCCAACTGGCGAGGCGTTCGTCGAGTTCTACGCCGAGAACGGGATCGTCGCCGAGGTGATCGGCTCGGTCTTCTTCAACGACCGCATGTGGCCGCTCGTGCGCGTCGAGTTCCCTTCGACGAACGACACGTATCAGGTCCCGTTGGTGTCGGGCAGCTGCCGGACGGTGGCGACGCTCTCAACGCGGCCGGGTGACGACTCCCCGATCGCGGACTTCCTCGCGTTCGTGAATGCGCTCAGGATCGACGATGCGACCGCCGCTCCGGAGCCGACGGCGCCTGCCACAACACCCTCGGCGACGCCGACGGCCGAGCCGGCCGCGGAGCCGACGCTCCCCTCCGCCACTAACACGGCGACGCCGGTCGCGAACGCCTCAGGGCCGGGGATGAGCCGGGAGACGGCGATCACGATCGGGACGGCCCTGCAGATCGGCGACTGGCTCGTCCGAGTGAACAGCATCCAGCCCGACGCGACCGGGGACGTGCTCGACGAGAACCGCTTCAACGACCCGCCACCCGAGGACAGTCAGTTCTTCATCGCTAACGTCACGCTGACGTACGACGGCGAGGACGGGGCCCGCCAGATCGTGGTCGAGCTCACGTATCGGGCGCTCGGGCCGGCGGGGCTGCCCTACGCCGACTTCCGCGAGAGCTGCGGCGTGATCCCGGATCGACTTGACGATTTCGTCGCGCTCCCGCCGGGCGTCGAGCTCGATCCGGGCGATTCCATAAGCGGCAACCTCTGCTGGGCGGTCCTCGAGACGGACGTGGGCAGCCTGCTCCTCTTCGTCGAGCAGTGGGACTTTCAAGATCCCCAGCGGCGCTGGTTCAGGTTGAACGAGCAGTAGGTCCTAGCGCTTTCCGCCGCTCATAGACTCCCGCAAGCCGCCCCGGTATTCGTTCCGTCGGCCCCCAAGGCATCGGGCGACCGACGAACGCCTCGAACCAGGCCGGTCCGTCATGGTCGCCGGGCCGTCAGCCCGCAGCTCTGCGCATGACCCACTCGATCGGGCCGCGCGCGAAGCGCGAACGCCACCACCAGCAAAACGCGACGGCGGCCACGAAAAAGATGCCCGCGGCCAGCAGTGAGAACTCCGCCGTCTGGTCTTCGAGGCGCCCGGCGAGCGCGAGCGGCCCCATCCCCAAGAGGACATGCGCCAGGTACAGGGTGAGCGCCATCTGCCCGGTGGCGATGAAAGGCGTTGCCCAGCGCGCTCGCGGCCTGCGCACAGTTGCGGCAACACTCGTGCAGATCACGACAATCGCGGTCGCGCCTCCAGCAAGCAGGTACTGGGGCATTGGCGGGATGGGGCCCGTGCCGAAGACCGCCTGGATGTCTTCGACCTCATCGCTGTTCTGCGGATAGTCGGCGGTCAGCCCACCGACGATCGCGATCGAGAGCAACTCGATCCCGATCGCGACGCCGAGAGCCGAGTACAGAAGCCGCTGGCGGAGCCAATCGTCGCGAAGGTCGAGCCGCCCCAGCCACATCCCGGCAAGGAAGAAGGCGGCCCAGGGCACGACCGGATGGAGTCCGTTGTAGAGGAGGTTGCGGAGCGCACCCTCGACGGTCCAGAGGTCGGTGTACTCGAGCGTGTCGAAGTCCCAGCCGCTCTCGAAGTCGAAAATCGCGAGCAGCACGACGAAGCCGAGGCTGCTCACGATCGCGGCCAGCCAGAGCGCGCGGTCGCGGGCGAGCAGGAAGAACGAACCGATCGCCATGTAGAACGCGTAGTAGTGGAGGATGTCGCCGGGCCAGAGGGGCATGAACGCGTAGCCGAGCACGAGCAGGAAGAGCGCGCGCCGCAAGAGGGTGCGCTGCCGCCGGCGCGCCCCGGCTCGGTCGGCGTTGGCGCGTTCGCGCCGGGTCAGCAGCGACGTGCCCACGCCGGCGAGGATCACGAACGTCGCGGCCGCCCGTCCTTCGAGGGCGCCGACGAACACTTCGAGCCAGGCCGGTCCATGGTCGTCGTAAGCCATGACCACGTTGAAGTTGACGATGACCATGCCGAACACCGCGAGCGCCCGCGCGAAGTCATAGCCAACGATGCGAGCGGGCGCGGGCGCGGGCGCGGGCGTAGACGGTTCCGTCATCGCTCCCGCCCAGCAAAGTCACCTGTCGCAACCGCAAAATTGGGTCGGTTCAGCACAGCCGCGAGCATACGGGGCGGTTGACGGGCCGCGAACGGGTCCAGAGGCTTGCGCTACCCAACACACAGAGGAAACGCATGGCGAACGACAGCGGCCCGATCCTGGTTCCACTCGACGGCTCGAAGAACTCGGAGCGGGCTCTCCCACACGCCCTCCGGCTCGCCGAGCTGCACGAAGCCTCCTTACGCATCATCCACGTGGCAGACGAGGGCGAGGTTCGCGATTCGAGCCTCACGGAAGCGAGCGAGGTGTTTGCGAACTACGTGCGCGACCTCATGGAGGACGGCGCCGGCGGGATTGCCTACGACTCGGAGCTCCTGCTGGGCACACCCGCGGAGATGATCGTCAAGGCCGCCGCGGAGGCGCGATTCATCGCCATCGCGAGCCACGGCCGCAGTGGCTTCCACGCGACGTTCGTGGGCTCCGTGGCGGACAAAGTCGTGCGCTCCTCGCAAGCGCCCGTGCTGTTCGTCCCAAGCGTGGGCGATCCAACCCGGCCTCGTTATCAGCGCATTGTGGTGGCAGTGGACGGCTCGCCCGAAGCCGAGGGCGGGCTCGCGGCCGCGCGTGATCTCGCCGCGCGTAGCGGCGGCGAGATCACGCTCGTGCAGGCGTACAGCGTGCCGTCCGCCGTGGGCTTCGAGTTCGGCGCCGCCTCCTACTCCGCAAACGTCTTCGAGACGCTCGAAGAAGCGAGCCAGAGCTACGTCGGCCAGCTCGCGCAAGAGGGAGAGACGACCATGGCGGTGCAGTCGTCGGCATCGAACGCAATCAGTACCGCTGCTGAGCGCACGGACGCAGACCTCGTCGTCATGACGTCACACGGGAAGGGCCTGGCGACGCGCGTCGCTCTCGGGAGCACCACGGACCGGGTGATGCACTCGCTCCACCGCAGCCTGCTCATCGTTCCCGTGGAGTAGCGCGCGGGCGATCAGCCGCCGATATGCGACATCTCGACGCGCTCGAGATCCGTCGTCGCTTCGGTGCGAACCTCCGAATAGCGATCAGCGCGTACTCGCCAGACCCGCTCGATCGCGGCGGCGAGTTCGGCATCGTTAGCGTCAGCCCGAAGCGGCGTGCGCAGGTCGAAGCCCTCGGCCCCGAACAAGCAGGTGAAGAGCGCACCTTCAGGCGAGAGCCGAGCGCGGGTGCAAGCGCCGCAGAAGGGCTCGCTGATCGACGAGATCACGCCGATCTCGCCCCCTCCGTCCGCGTAGCGGTAGCGTTGTGCGACCTCACCCGGGTAGTTGGCATCGATCGCTTCGAGGGGCAAAGCGGCATCGATACGCTCGACGATTTCGGCCGCGGGCACGACGTGGTCCAGGACCCAGCCGTTCGTCGTGCCCACGTCCATGTACTCGATGAAGCGCACGATCGCGCCGCTCCCGTGGAAGTGGCGCGCGAGGTCAACGATGGTGTGGTCGTTGACGCCACGCTTCACGACCGCGTTCACCTTGATCGGGTCGAGGCCGGCGGCGCGAGCGGCATCGATGCCGGCTAAGACGACCTCGACGCCCACGTCCACGTCGTTCATCGCGCGGAAGACCTCGTCATCGAGCGAATCGAGGCTGATGGTGATGCGGCGCAGCCCCGCCTCCCGGAGGGGCTGGGCCTGCGTGGGGAGGAGGGCGCCATTCGTCGTGAGGGTGAGGTCGAGGAGGTCATCGATCGCGGCGAGCTTCCCGATCAGGCGGGGCAGATCGCGGCGCACGAGCGGCTCCCCGCCGGTGATCCGGATCTTCTCGACGCCATGCGCAACGAAGAGCCGCGTGAGCCGCTCGATCTCCTCGTAGGTGAGCAGCTCATCACGGTGCAGGAACTGAAAGGAAGGTCCGAAGACCTCCTTCGGCATGCAATAGATGCAGCGGAAGTTGCAGCGGTCGGTCACGGAGACGCGAAGATCGCGGAGGGGGCGGTCGAACGTATCACGGACGTGCATCACGGCTAGCTTACGGGGTTCGCTGCCCCGATGTGTCCACCCCAGCATATCGCGCGCGGATGAGTTCAGCGTTCAAAGTTCAGAGTTCAGAGAGACGAGCCCCATAACCCCCGCTCGACGGCTCCTCAACGGCAGGTAGCAGATTCCGCGGGGATGGGATTCGCCCCTGGTGCCCGGCGCAAACCGCGGCCAGGGACACAATGACCCTCGCGCTCAAAACTACTCGCGCACCGCGGCGGTCGTCTGGGCCTCTGCGTACTGGCGCAGCATCTCGTCGTGCTTGGCCAGGCGCTCGGCGAGCTGAGCTCGCATCTTCTCCATCTTCTCGACCTTCTGGTCGAGAAGAGAGATCTGCCGCAGCGTCACCTCGCGTGCGATCCGGACCTTCTCCGCCTTCTCCTCGGCGTCGGCGTCCTTGCGCCACTCGGCGCGAATCTGCATGCGCACGTCTTCGGCATCGAGCATCTGCTTGATATCGGCGAGGGAGAAGCCAAGGAGCTCCTTGAGCTCCTTCACCCGCTCGACGCGCTCCATGTCCTCGGCGGAGTAGAGGCGGAAGCCACCCTCCATGCGCGAGGGCGCCGGGAGCAGCTCCCGCTCCTCGTAGTAGCGGAGGGTGCGCTGAGTCAAGCCCGAGCGCTCGGCTGCTTCGCCGATCTGGAGGTAGCCGTGCGAGCCGTTCTCCATCGCTTCTCAGCCAGTCTAGCAACGCTCACGCGCACGTCAACTTGCAATACTCATTCAGCGAACATGCCCGCAACGAGCCCCTCCCTGGGCGAACCGACCCGCGGATCGCCACCGCTACCGCCATCGCCGCGAACTCCCACATAAGCTCCCTAGGCCGTGAAGAGTCTGTGAACGAAGGTGCCGAGGAGGCGGACGAACCATTGCCGCCCAAGGCCGATCGGCGCTACTGTTCTGGAGGTCGCTCCGCTCAGTGGGCGGCCACCTCAGCGCCCCTAACTCGAAGCCAACCGAGGCGTCGCTTGCCCGCGAGCGCACGTCCCGTAGCGGGAACTTGCCCACGCATGCTCGGCCACAGCTTGCCCCAATCGCGAGAGCTCGCGCGTACCTGGCGTGCCGTTCTCGGCCGCCTGGAGCTCGAGGTGAGCGGCCCGAATTTCGAGACCTGGCTGGCCGATACACGCGCGCTTTCGTGCTCCGGGGCCGAGCTCGTCGTCGAGGCGAGCTCTTCCTTCCGTGCGGACTGGCTGAACGACAACCTGCTCACGATCGTCGACCGCTCGGCGGCCACGATCGCCGGCGAGGGGATCTCGGTGCGCTTCGTGGCCCCGGGCACGAACGAGGCCGGACACCGCCCCGAGAGCACCGCCGTGGAAACCGCATCGACGGCACCCGAAACGATCGGGAAGGTCGACCGCGCGCTCACCCTCGCACGCTACTTTCGGGCGGACGGGAATGCGCTCGCCATCCTCAGCTGCCTCAACCTCATCGATGCGCCGGAGACCGCGATCAGCCCGGTCCTCGTCCACGGTGCGCCCGGGCTCGGGAAGACCCACCTCCTGCACGGGCTCGCGAGTTGCGCCAGAGAGCGCGGCTGGCGCGTCGCCTGCCTGACTGGGGAGGGGTTCCTCTCGCGCTACCAGCGCTCCCTCCGCGACGGCAGCAGTGAGGCCTTTCAGGACGCGATTCGAGGCGTGCGCCTGCTCATCGTCGACGACCTCCAGGATCTGGCGGGCAAACGCGCCACGCAGCGCGAGCTCCTGCACACCCTCGATGCCGTCACGCACGCCGGTGGCGTAGCCGCCCTCGGGAGCGAGATCCGGCCGCGTGAGCTCGGCTTGCCGGAGCGGCTCCGCTCGCGGCTCGAAGCCGGCGTCGTTGCCCGCATCGAGCCGTTCGCGCCAGGCGAACGACAGGCGTTCGTCGCGCAACGTGCGAGCGAGCTCCGCGCCGGGCTCCCGAACTGGTGCGTGGAGCAGATCGCGCTACCCCCCGCCAGCTCCGTTCGGTCCACCCTGGCCGCGGTACACGCCGCTATCGGACTGCAGCGGCGCGGACTCCTGGATGAGATCCGCCTCGCCGCCGAACTCGGAGCGATCGAACTAAGCGCGCGCGACGAGGACACCGTCGAGGCCGTGCTCGAGCGGGTGGCGACGCACTATGCGATCAACACCGCAGAGGTGGTGGGGAGGAGCCGCGCCGGAACGGCCACCCAGGCCCGCGCGATTGCGGCTGCCGCGCTCCAAGCCCGGGGGCGCAGCTACGGCGAGATCGGCGCGCTTCTGGGCGGCCGCAACCGCAGCACGATCAAAGGGCTCGCCGAGCGCGGTCGCGCGCTCGGCCAAAGCGACGCCGCGGTGGGGGCGCTCCTCGAAACTGGCTAGCCCTCTTGCGTGAGGAGCGCCACCGCCGCCGCCACCCCGGCAGGGCCAAAGCCGGCGATGACGCCCGCGCAGGCGGCGCTAACGGGCGACTGGGTCTCGCCGTCCCAGCGCTCGTGCTGCACTTCAACAATCGTGGTCGTGCCGTCGTCGACCGCTGCCAGCGCCTCCGCGACGACACCGAGATCGTCAATGGCGAGGCCATCGCTACAGAGCACGACGCTGCCCGCCGCCTCGCCCAGGGCAGCAACGACTTCGGCGGCGGTTGCATAGCCCCGCAGTTCGCACCCATCGAGCGGCGGGGCCGGGAGGGGGGCTGGCCAAAGCACAAGGATGTTGGGCATCAGAGGCTCGGTCCCGAGGCGTAGATCGGCTCGTCCGCAGTCGCACCGGCGGCATAGAGCGCATCGATCTCGGCCTCGCCGAGGCCCAGGAGATCCGCGAAGACCTCCTCGTTGTGCTCGGCGAAGCGCGGCGCCGCGCGGCTGATCGCAGCAGGGGTCGCCTCGAAGAGCCAGGGGAAGCCGGGGAAGGGGTGCGTCCCCGCGACCGCGTGCCGAACCGGCACGAAGTAGCCACGATCGTTGAGGTGGTTATCGCTCACGAGCTGCCAGTTTGGCATGACGGGGGCAGCGGGCACGCCCACGGCTTGCAACGCTTCCGCTGCGGCCACCGTCGTCCGCGAAGCTGACCACGCGCCGATGGCCCCATCGATCTCAGCGGAGCGGCCGCGGCGGCCCTCGAGCGACGCCAGCGCCGGGTCGGTCGCGAGCTCGGGACGGCCTATCTCCCGGGCGAGGGCGGCGAAGTCACGCTCGTCGCGGACCGTGAGCGCGAGCCAGTTGTCCTCACCCACGCAGCGATAGACCCCCTGGGGCGCGTGCACTCGCGAAGCGTTGCCGATGGGCTCGGGCGCCTCGCCCGTGACGGAATAGGTGAGGAACTCTTGGGCGAAGAAGGGCAGGACCGCCTCGAACAGGGACATGTCGAGCCAGCGACCGCGACCGCTCGCTCGCCGCGCGTGCAGAGCGGCGAGGACGGCGACGGCGCCGTGGTTCCCCGTGACCGGATCCGCATAGAAGCTGCCGGTCCCGAAATACTCGCCGGGACCGTAGCCGAGCACACTCGCGAGGCCGCTCATCGTCTCGATGTTGCTTCCGTAGGCCGAGTAGTCCCGCTCGGGACCAGTCGCCCCGAAGCCCGCCATCGAGCACATGACGAGCCCCGGATTCACCGCCCGCAGCACGTCGTAGCCGATTCCGAGCTGGGTCATCACGCGGGCGGCGTTGTTCTCGAGCAGGCCATCAGCCTTCTCCACCAGCTTGAACAGGATCGCGCGACCTTCGTCCGTGGCGAGGTTGAGGCAGATCGCACGCTTGTTCCGGTTCAGCTTGTTGAAGTAGCCAGAGCGGTGGTAGTGGTCGGGCCAGAGGTCGGCGGGGACGTAGATGAGCGCCCGCGTCGCGGGCTTCGTGTGGAGCTCGATCTTGATCACATCCGCCCCGAGGTCGGCGAGGTGGCGGCCCGCGATCGGCCCCGCCCAGTTGGCCGTGACCTCGATGAGGCGCAGCCCGGAGAGGGGGCCGCCGGAGGCTGGCCCCGCCGCCGTCACGGGTGCGACTGCAGCGTTCGCCCAGACGAAGCCGGCGGCGAGCACCGTTTTGGTGTGCTCGCCGAGGGCGGGTGCGGCGGTCGCGCCGGGAAGGGCGGTCTCGCTCAGCTTGTAGGGCAGGCCCGGCGCCTCCAGTTCGCGCCCGCCGGCCTGGATCGCCCCGAACCAGTCACGCGCCGCGAGCTGCTCGCTGGCGGCCACATCGGCCATCGTATTCACCGGCGTGATCGCGATCCGCAGCTCCTGGGCGGCGTGATAGATCTCCTGCTTCGTCCGCGTCTTCGCCCATTCCGCGAAGGCCGCGGCGACCTCGCTGAAGCGCTCGGTCCAAACCAGCGGTTGCGCCCACGACTCATCTTCGAGGAGATCGAAGCGCTCAATTAGGACGAAGAGGTTCGGGTAGGGTGCGAGATCGAACAGGTAGACGAAGCCGTCGGCGCAGGGGATGAAGCTGCTGCCCTTGCGCTGCTGCACCGTTCCCTGGTGGGTCCAGATCGTCGTCAGCCAGGCGTGATCGCTCAGCACTGCTTCTTGGTGCGAGATCTCGACGCGCTGCCCACGCCCGTGCTCCCGCGCCTCCCAGAGGCCGGCCAGTGCGGCGACGGCAGCGTGCACCCCAGCGTGAAAGGAAACCTGATGTCCGGGCAGGGCGAGGGGCTCCCGCACGGGGTCGCCCCCGAAGTAGTGGAAGCCACTCGTGGCGTACTCAGTGAACGAGCTCGCCTGCCAGTCCGCGCGTGGGCCGTTACGCCCATAAGGCGAGAGCGAGAGCACGACGGCGCGCTCGTTCGCCGCCGCGATCGCCACCTCGAGTCGATCCGCGTCCGCGCCGCGTTCACTGTGGAGCACGATGTCGGCCTGCGTCAGCAGCGTGCTCAGGCGTGGATCTTCGAGCGGGAGGACGACGCTGTGCTTGCCCGCGTTGAGCCACGCGAAGAACGCGCTCTCCCCGCCGACGAGGGGAAGCTCTGAGCGAGCGGGGTCACCACCGGCGGGTTCGAGCTTCACGACCTGGGCACCGAGATCCGCCAGCAGCCGGCCGCAGTAGGGCCCGGCCACGCCCGTCGCCAACTCGAGCACAACGATGTCGTCGAGCGGGGGGGCGGTCGGGGCGGCCGGAGGGGAGGTCAAGGGCAATGCTCGCGCCGGAGCTTACCGAACGCGCGCCATGTGGGCCTTCGCGCCGGGGCTCAGGCGGAGGCGGGAGCGAGGATCGCGAGCAGCGCGGCGGCCGCCTCTTCGGGCGTGGGCGCGTCCTCGCCGACGACCACGATCCGCGGCCCGCCTGCACCGAGGTGCGCGGCAAGGGCAGAGCTGAGCGCCTTCGCATCGGCGGGATCTCGTTCCGGCGCGACGAACACGACCACGCCCGATCCCTGATCGCGCATGAGCTGGCCGAACGCCTGCGCCGCAAGCAGGGGCGCGCGATGGCGGCCCGCGTAGGCGCGGCGATCCTCTTCTGGCGCCGTGAGTTCAGGGCGCGGCAACGAAGAAACGACGACGATCGCGTCGCAGCGGCCGAGCTGGCTCCAGGACTTCTGCGCGAAGCCACCCAGCTGCTCGACGTCCGAGGCTTCGAGCACCGCCACGAAATGCTCGGGGCCGAGCGCCCAGACCTCGTTCGCGATCGAGTTGACCGCGTACTCCTGCTCGGACGAGGGATTGAAGGTCGCGAGCGCGATCGCAGCCCCCGCCTCGGCGCAGGCGACGGCCACGGCGCGGTGGTGGGCGTCGCCGCCGCCGATCGTGGCGACGACCTGCCCTTCAAGCGAGGGCGTGGTCATGGGACGCAGGCACGACGCGCGGCGATGGGCTGCGCAGGTTCAATTGAGAAGGACCAGGAGGCTCGGGAGGAGCAGGCCGAGGAGGAACAGCAGCGCTACGGCAACGCCGATGCTGCTCCAATCGCGGCGGCGAAGGCGGCCGGCGTAGTAGTCCTCCTCCCAGGAGCCATCGAGGAGGTCTGCGTCGCGCTCGTCCGGACCGAGGTCAACTTCGTCCTCGTCGAACTCGTCGTCGTCGGAGATCTCGTACTCGTCGGGCTCGGGCACGCGAACCATGCTAGCGAGCGGGGGCGCTGTCGTCGTCGGAGTGGAAGTCCCACTCGACCCGCCTGGGCATGCGCATCACCGGCATGCCGAAACGCAGGGCGCTCAGGACGAAGGCGATCACGGCGAGCCAATAGGCGCCGTCGAGGAAGACCATCAGCGCCGCCGCGAGGCCCCACCAGAGGATTGCGATCGCCCCCCGGCCCACCCGGCCGAAGGAGTTCGCCACGATCGCTGCCGTCAGGAACGCGAACACGCTGATCCAGACGCCGCCCTCGGTCACGACGACCACGACCGCGGTGGCCACCCAGGTGACGGCGACGCCAGCGCCGACGACCAAGGCATCGCGCCGCATGAAGCCGTAGACGACCGCAGCGGTCGCCATGAACGCAAAGATGGAGACCCAGGTGTGGCTCGCATCGGTGGCAAAGATCGCGGCCGCGCCCGCCCAGATGCCGGCGATCGCGAGGAGGCGCGACGGGCCCAGGCGCCGCCCGAATCCGATACCCACCGCGCCGCTCGCGAGGGCGGCGAAGAGGAGCGCCCACCAAGCCCCGGGCTGGACCACGACCGCGCCGATGGAGGCGCCCCAGATGACCGCGACCGAGAGGAGCGAGGTCGCCTTAATCGTCACGGAAGAAACCGTTCTCATCGCGGATCTCGGGACTGTTAACAAGGGCCCGCTGATCGCCGAACTTGCTGTCCCGCCACTGGAGCGCGGCCTTCAGCCCCTCTTCGCGCGCGCGCATGCTGAACTCGCTCACGCTGGGGGCGAGATGGGCACGCGCGTCGTTTTCAGTCGCCAGCCGCTGAAGCGTACGGGCGCCCATCAGCTCGAGACCGAGGTTGATGATGCGCTTGTTCGCGGAAAGGAGTTCCGTATCGATCATCGCGAGCCGATCGACGAGCCCTTCGACTTCCTGCTCGAGCAGATCGCCGGGCACCGCCTTCATCACGAGACCAATGGCGGCCGCATCGGTGCCAGAGACGAAGTCACCGGTGAGCATCAAGCGCTTCGCCCACTGGGGACCGACGTTGTACAGCCACATGTTGTTGGGAAGGGCGCCTTGGGCACGGGCCGGAGGGAAGCCGATGAGTGTGTCGTCGGCAGCGATGATCATGTCGCAGAGCAGTGCCACGTCCGTACCGCCGGCCACGCAATAGCCGTGGATCTGGGCGATCACGGGCTTGTGCATGTCGAAGATCGCCATGCGCAGGCGCTGGCCCTGCTCCATACGCCAGGCATCGTCGTCGAAGGTGCTCCCATCGCGGGTCGTGTCATCCTTCGCGCGCTCAACCGGCACACGCGGGGTGAGGTCGTAACCGGCACTGAAGGCGCGACCCGCACCGCGAAGGATCACTGCATGGACGCGGCTGTCGTTGTCCGCCTCCCAGAGGGCGTGGTTGAGCTCTTCCTGCACCTGAATCGAGAGCGCGTTGAGCTTCTCGGGTCGATTCAAGGTGATGCGCGCGCGCCCGCGCTCGACTTCGTAGATGATGGTTTCGTAGTCCAAGGCGGGCCTCCGGTGGCGCGGTGATGCGATGGTGAATGCTCGTCATTCTAGCGCCCGCCCCCAGCCGCGGCTGGGGGCGGCTGTCCTGGGTTATCGGGCCCCTGTGTTAAGGTTGTAACGAGGCGCTGGAGCGAAAGCCGCGGCTCGCCGCACGTGGGCGCAGGAAGTCGAGAACGGAGCCGCCCAGATTGGCGTAACGGCCCCGCCCAGCCCCTATACCAGACCCGTCAGCGACGACGAGAGGACCCGCCCCTACCCTTGCGAATATTCCGACGAGCGAAAACCCATGAAGACGACCAACCCCAAGCCTCCAGCCCAGTAGCCGTAGCGGAACCCCGAGAGAAGAACGACGATCGCCGAACGGCCGCCGTGGGCGAGGCCCGCACCAGCGATCCGGACGCGGCCCCACGCCGCCGCCGGCGCCGCTCACGCGGCGGCCGGGGACGCAACGGCAGCGCCCCGCGAGAGGCTGCGACCGCAACGAACGATCGCCCCGAGGCCAGGCGTGATCACGACGACGATCGCGCGAGCGAACGCGAGGCGCCCCGATCTCGTGACGATCGCCGCGACGATCGCGATGAGCCCCAAGCACGGAACGGCGGCCGCAGCGAGCGCGACCGGCCGCGCAATGGCAGCGGCGGCCGTAGCCAGCAGAACGCCCCGCAGGTTCTCAGCAACCGCCGGGAGCGACAGGAACCCCAGGACGATCGCTACGACGAACGTGACGATCGCGGGGATAACCGCCAGCACCCCAGCGACGACAACTACGACGGCCCCCCGCTCCCCGAGGCCTTCCGCGCAATCGGCCTGCGCGGGCCCGGGCTTCGGGCCGTGGCCGAACTAGGCTTCGAAGAGCCGACGCCGATTCAAGAGCAGTCGATGCCGCTCCTCTATGAAGGCCGCGACGTGGTCGGGCTGGCGCAGACCGGCACCGGCAAGACGCTCGCCTTTGGCGACCCACTCGCCGCCTCGATCGATCCCGATCGCAATTACGTCCAAGCGCTGATTCTCGTCCCCACCCGTGAACTCGCCGACCAGGTCAACGACGTCATCGATCACCTCGGACGGTTCTACGGTTTCGGGACTATCCGCCTCGTAGGCGGCAAACCGATCCAACGGGACCTCGAAGCGCTGGAACGCGGCGCTCAGGTGATCGTGGGTACGCCCGGCCGCACGATCGACCACCTCCGCCGGCGCACGCTCTCGCTCTCCCGCACCCACTTCGTCGTCCTCGACGAGGCGGACGAGATGCTCGATATCGGGTTCGCCAAGGACATCGACCAGATCCTGCGCGAGGTGCCGCTGGAACGACAGACGGCGCTCTTCAGCGCGACCATGCCCATGAGCATCAGCAAGCTCGTTTGGCGCTACATGCGCGACTCCGAGCGGATCGAAGCCGTGCCCGCGCAGCTGCAGCCGGTGGATACCGTCCGCCAGCTCTACTGCGAAGTGGCCGGACGCGACAAGTTCCGCGCGCTCAACTACCTCCACGACTCGATGGACCTCGGCCGCTCGCTGATCTTCCGGCGCACGAAGATCGGCGTCGATCGCCTCACCCAGGACCTCCAACGCAAGGGCATCCAGGCCCGCGCCATCCACGGCGATCTGCGCCAGAGCGAGCGCGACCACGTGATGCGCGACTTCCGTGCGGGCAAGCTCGAATGGCTCATCGCCACGAACGTCGCCGCCCGCGGACTCGACATTCCCGACATCGCCCACGTGGTCAATTACGACGTGCCCCAGAACGCGGAGGAGTACATCCACCGCGTCGGGCGCACGGCTCGCGCCGGCAAGGAAGGCTCCGCCATCACGTTCGTGAGCGAATGGGAGTTCAACGAGTGGGAAGCGATCGTCGAGCGCGTCAGCACCGACGCCCTCGAACACCTCGATCTCCCCACCCGCTTCGATTAATTCCTTCTGAGGGCGCCACGCTCAACGCTGGCCCTCGCGGTACGCCGGCGGCCGAGTGGGCTCGCTTCGCGCGACTTCGGAACTGATGCTGAGGCAGCGCCTGCCTCAGCTCGACTGGCCCATTACTACACTGAGGTTGGAGAAAGGGACGGAGGACTCTCGATGTGCACCTATCTGGCCCACACGGCTGAGCACTCGGTGCTGAGGCGGAACGAAACTCCGCTGTTTCTTGGCTGGCGCGCTTCAAAATCGTATGCAGAATCGCGCCGAGGTAGGGATCGCTCTGATGCAACCCGCAGCCGAGATCGCCCTGTAGTGGACGAGAGCGTTGTCCTTGCGGTGGCGACGATGGTGTCAGGCTCATTCAGCGTCATCGTCGCGATCATCACGGCCTCCGTGGCGAAGCACAGGATTGAACGAACCGTCGGAGAGACTAATACTCGAATCAGCGACCTGGCGGATCGCCTAGAGGACACTTTGATTCCTGAGATCCAAGGTCACTACGCATGGCTCCACGAGGAACTTGGCGTGGTCCACAGGTCTTGACGTGATCGCCCTCATTGTCTCGGGAGCGGTCTTTGGCGTCACCCTCGTCGGAGCGGTGGTGTACTTTTGGCGATATGGCGACTTCGGGACCAATGCGTTGGCAAACTCGGCCAGTCGCCTCGCGGCAGTCACGAACGAACTCGAAGACGTCACCACGAACGCCGCAGCGGAGACCCGAGCGGCTTATTCGGCTCTGATCTCCCAGAGGGAGGGGGGAGCGATGAGGGCTGCCTGGGACGACGATCTGCCAGCCCGCGAGCGGGTTCGGCGCGTCGAGCAGCTGCGCGAATGGAAGCGGATCGAACTCCAGGGTTCGGTCCGCTTTGCAAATTGGGCTAATAGCGTCAGGACCATGATGCCGGGTTTTTGGGCTTGGCTGGTTCAATGGTCTCTCCGCGAGCGAGCTAACGCTCGCCTGATTGATCGGGCGCTCGAAGACCTTGGGGAATCGCCCGGGATTGAACCCTACGAAAACATCAGCGCGGACGAGATGCACCCGGGTGCCACGGACAAGGACCGTGCCGAGAATCTACTGTCGCTGATAGAGGGTCCGCCTACCCAGATCGAGGAGATGAGGAAGACAAGCCTAGCCGAGTACCCACCCGCCACTGCCAATCTTCTGATCACCTGGTTGAACGCCGATCGCCAGACTGTCGGGGAACTGAAGACCGTGCTGCAGAGATAGTGGCTGCGGAGCCGATCGATCCGCCACGACTCGGGGTCCCTGAGCGCATCTGACCGGTGTCGGCGATCGGATTCATTCGCTCGCCCAAAGTCACTCACCAATCGGCCCCCGGCCAGGTTGGGGGGATTTGGATGAGCTGGACTGCGGTCAGCGTCGCCGGCAAAGCGCTCGGCTCTTTCGCTCTCCACGGCTAGTGATCACCTCGCGCTGAGCGCAGCCCACTTCCGCCCCGCCTACTCGCGTGGCCCTGACGCGACGAATCTTTAGGTATGCAGGCTTCGAAGCCCTGGGGGGCGGCGGCGCGCCAGGCGGCGCCTACGCGCTATCTCGTGCGCGGGATGGCGGCGCTCGGCCTTTCGTTCCTGGTCTCGCTGGCCGTTCTGGCGGTGCTCAGCCGCTGCCCCGGGAACGCCAACGTTTGCGCGGCAGTAGGGGTGTTCCTCTGGCTGGCGCTGCCTGCGGTGCTTGCCGTCGCCTGCGCGCTGCCGGGGATTCGCGCGCGGCTCGTCGTTGCGAACCTCGTTTGCACGTCGGCCGGCTGGTCGGTGGCGGTGGCGCTCTCAGCGGCTTATTTCGGCCCTACTGGAGAGGCGCGCGGGCTGTTCCTGCCGATGCTGCTGTTCATGTTCGTGCCCCTCGCCGCCCTGTCCGGTGCGAGCGCACTTTGTCTGGGGGCACGCGGCCTGGTGCGGAAGCGGGGCCGCCCGCAAGCCTGACGCGCTAGCCGTCGACGTCGACGATCTCGATCGCGCCGCTCGGACAGATCTCGGCCGCATCCTCAGCCGTTTCGAGGTCGTCGCCTTCGGGGTGCAGGATCAGGATCTCCGGCCAGCCCTGCGAATCCGCCTTGAAGACCGTCGGCTGCAGGTAATAGCACTGTCCTGCCTTCAAGCAGATCGACTGGTCGACCACGACTTTCTTCATGTGCGCACCTCGCCAAAAGCTCTGCGAAGGATAGGTGCTTTTCGCGTGCGAAGCTCAGCTGCCGGCAACCACCGGATTGCGAAGGATGCCGGCACCGGTGACCTCGACCTCCACAACGTCGCCGGGCGTGATCGCCTCGGGCTGGCCCGGCGTGCCCGTGAAAATGATGTCGCCGGGGAGCAGCGTCATGACAGCGGCCACGTAGCGAACGATCTCGGGGATGTCGAGGATGAGCTCGTCCGCGCGGCCGTGCTGCTTCTCCTCGCCGTTCACGCGCGTGCGCACCTCGATGGCGTTGTAGTCGAGGCCGGTCGCGATGCTGGGCCCGAACACGCCGAACGTGTCGGAGCCCTTCGCCCGCCACCACTGGCCGTCGCTGTTCTGCCAGTCGCGCGCGCTCACATCGTTCCCCGCGGTGTAGCCGAAGATGCCGGCGAGCGCCTCTTCGCGGGTAGGCGCGAAGAGCTCACGGCCGATCACGATCACGATTTCGCCCTCGGGGTCGACCTTGGCGGAGGCGGCGGGGAGGCGGATCTCGTCCCCCGGTCCGGCGATCGAGGAGAGCGGCTTGAGGAAGAGTGTCGGCGGATCCGGGGCCGGCTGCCCGCCCAGGTGGCTGCTGTAGTTGAGCCCGACGCAGACGATCGAACGGGGCTGGGCCGGGGGCAGGAGGCGCACATCGGCAAGGGCGAAGTCCTCGCCGGTGCGCTCGATCGTCTCCCAGAACGGCTCAGAAATGACGGCGAGGCGGTCGCCTTCGAGGAGGCCGGCGCCGGTGCTGCCGTCGGGGCGTGCGAAACGAACGTAGTTGGCCATTGCTGCCTCCCGAAGATGGTGCTCAGAGAAGGACGAGGTTATCGCGGTGGATGACCTCGTCGCCGTATGCGTAGCCGAGGGTATCCGTGATGAGGTCGCTGCGAAGGCCGCGGATGCGCAACACCTCCGCGCTCGCGTAGTTCGTGATCCCCGCGGCGACGCGCTTGCCCGCGAGATCGCGCACCTCGATCGCCTCGCCGCGATCGAAGACGCCTTCGACCGTTTGCACGCCCGCGGGCAGAAGACTGCGGCCGCGTTCACGGAGCGCGGCCACCGCGCCTCCGTCCACGACGAGGTGCCCGCCGGCGCCGGCGTTGCCGAGGATCCAGCGCTTACGCCCCTCGAGGCGGTTGGCGGCCGGCTCGAAACGCGTGCCCATGGCCTCACCCCTGGCAGCGGTCACGAGCGCATCTGGCGTGCGGCCGTTGGCGATGATGACCGCGGCTCCGCCCTGGGTGGCCACCCGTGCCGCCGAGAGCTTCGTCGCCATGCCCCCCCGCCCCGGCCCATCCCCAGCGCCAGCTTCAAGGCGCTCGTCGATCTCCGTCACCTCACGGATCAGTTCGGCCGTCGGGTCGAGGGTGGGGTCGCTGGTGTAGAGGCCGTCGACATCCGTGAGGATGACGAGGAGGTCGGCGTCGATCAGGTTCGCGACGAAAGCGGAGAGGCTGTCGTTCTCACCGATGCGCGAAGCCAGGACCTCGTCGAGGGCAACGGCGTCGTTCTCGTTCACGATGGGGACGACGCCGCAATCGAGCAGATCGCGGAGCGTGGTGCGGGCGTTGAGGTAGCCCAGGCGATCGCTGAGGTCGCGCCGTGTCAGCAGCACCTGCGCAATTACGGCGTCGTGCCATTCGAAGAGCTCGTCCCAGCTCTGCATCAGGTGACTCTGCCCAACGCTCGCGAGCGCTTGGCGGCTGGGTTCGGGGGCGCCAGCGGGGCGATGGGCGAGGACGTGGCGGCCGGCCGCCTGCGCACCGCTGGAAACCACAGCGACCTCGCAGCCAGCCGCGCGCAAACGCACGACCTGACCGACCAGCCGGGACATCGCCTCGAGGTCCAGGCGGTCCGAGCCTGCGGTCAGCAAGCTCGTGCCGAATTTCGCCACGACGCGCTTGTAGCGCATGCGCTCCATGGTAGCGGCGCGGGGGGCTGGCGCTACGGGTAGCGCGCGCTGAAGTAGTCCCAGGTGAGCGCCATCAGGTTCTGCCCCAGGGTGATATCGCCCAGGCGCACAGGCACATCCTGCGAGAGGAAAGTGACCGCGTAGGCGTACTCCTGCCCGTTCCGCTCGAAGCGCACGATGCCCGCGTCGTTATCGACCCAGCCGCCGCCGGGGATGGGGAAGAAGCCGTTTTTGTGGCTCACGATGGCATCGGGCGTGGAGGCGGTCAGGTAGTTCAGTCCGGGCGTTACTTGCGAGAGCGCGCCCAGCAGATGGGCGCGCATCTCCTCGCCGAGGAGATCGCCATGGTAGAGCGCGCCCAACGCGCCGTTCATGTCCTCCGCCGTCAGCCAGTTACTGACATCGAGGCCGAGCGACTGCGCGGGGTAGGCCGGCGGGTGGTCGAGCTGGACGTTCTCGAGGCCCAGCTCGGCCGCGATCGCGTTGACCTTGCGCACCCCTTCGCGCGAATCGCCACCACCGGTAATCTCGTAGATCGCGCGCGCGGTCGTGGCGTTGCTGCTCCAGGTCGTCCGCGCAATGAGCGACTCGACACGTGACAGCTCGTACTCCCCTGCCTCCACATCCCGGAGGGCGGAGACGAGCACGAAATAGTTGGCGACGCAGCCGGAGTACTGGGGCCGCTCTCCGTTCACGGAGATGGTGTGACCGGTCTGGAGGTCTGTCACCGCGACCGCATAGCTGCCGGGCAGCTGGTAGGCGTCGATCGCCACGGCGAGCTGATCCCGGAGCAGCAGGAACTCGGGGTCGTGTTCCCGCACCACCATCGGCACGTGAAGGACCGGAAACGGCTCCGGGGCCGCGGCCGAGACCAGCGCTAACGGATCGGGCGCGGGCGGCGCCCGATCGGCGGCAACCAGGAGGAGACGCGGGCCGGTAAGCGGCGGGAGGAGGTCGGCCGCGGGGGGCCCGGGCGGCGCCCCATCGGCGGCGACCAGGGGCAGACGCCAGCCGGCGAGCGGCGGGAGGAGATCGACGGCGGGGGGCGCGAGCGAGACGGGCGCCACCGCGAACACGGGGCCGCCCTCGAGTTCGGCGGCCAGGGGCGAGTTCGCAGGGCCGGGTGGCCGCTCTCCGGAGCCGGGTTCCCGCTCTCCGGAGAAGGACAGGAACGAGAGCGCAACCACGACGCCGCCCGCCGCGAGCAGCCCGAAGCTCGCAAGCCACACGCGGCGATCGAGGTTAGCGAAGAGCCGGAACACCACCCCTCCTGGAGCCTCCAGCCTTTACGTCAGCTAGCAACATTATGGTGAGCGCTCTGCCGCCTGACAATGAGGGGTCTCTGGCGACCGCAGATCGGCGAGCCCGTACGATGCGGCCATGGCGTCCGGACGTCGGCACGTGGGCGGGGTTGGCTCCGCCCGCAACAGCGGCCTCGCCATCGCCGCCGCGATCGTCGGTTTCGGCTTCCTCGGATCCCGTCTCCTCGGGGTCGTCCGCACCGCCGCAATCGCCGAGACGTTCGGGGCGAGCCCCGAACTGGACGCCTACTGGGTGGCCTTCCGCGTCCCGGACCTGATATTTCAGGTCCTCGCGGGAGCGACGCTCGGCAGCGCCTTCATCCCCGTCTTCACGCGCCTCTATCGTCGCGAAACCGCGGCGGCCGCATGGGCGATGGCGAGCAACGTCCTGACGACGGTGATGGCGGCCACGGCGGTGTTATGTCTGATCGCGCTGGCGATTACCCCCTGGATCGTCCCCCTCTTCGCGCCCGGCCTCGGCGAGGATATCGGCCGCGAAGACGAGCTCACGGCCGAGGCCGTGAAGCTCACGCGGATCATGCTCCTCTCACCGCTCCTGCTCTCGGTGAGCGGAATGATCACGGGGATCCTCAACGCGCGTCAGCAGTTCTTCCTCCCCGCCCTCGCGCCGATGCTCTACAACCTCGGGATCATTTTTGGGGCGCTTGCGCTCGCCGGGCGCTGGGGGGTCGAAGGGCTAGCGATCGGGGTCGTGGTTGGTTCGGCGGCGCATCTGTTGGTACAGCTGCCCGGCTTGGCGCGGGAGGGCATGCGCTACCGCTGGCGCATCAATCTCCGCGACGGGCCCACTCGCGAAGTCGGGCGTCTCATGGGCCCGCGCGTGATCGGGCTCGCGGCGGCGCAGGCGAACTTCCTCGTGACGACCACGTTCTTCGCCTCGAAGGTGGGCAGTTCGGCCATCTCGAGCCTCACGTTCGCCTGGCTCATCGCCAACCTGCCGGTCGCCCTCTTCGGGATGGCGCTGTCGACAGCGGCCTTCCCGCGGCTGGCCGAACACGTCGCGGCGGCGGAACTGGACAAGCTCGCCGCAACGATCTCGCGGGTCCTGCGGACGATCATGTTCTTCACGATCCCCGCCGCGATCGGCCTCGCGCTCTTACGCGAGCCGGTCACGACGCTCCTCCTGGAGCGGGGCGCGTTCAACGCGAGCGACACCGCGATCACGGCCGCGGCCCTGGGCTTCCTCTGCATCGGCGTGGTGCCCCAAGCAGGGATCGAGATTCACAGTCGCGGCTTCTACGCGCTCGGCGACACGCGCACGCCCGTCGCGCTCACGCTCGTGGCGATGGTGGTCAACATCGTCCTGAGCGCGCTGCTCTGGAAGCGCTTCGAGACCGAAGGACTGGCCGTCGCGCTCGCCACCGCGTCCTGGCTTGAGTGGCTACTCCTCTACTGGCTGTACGCCCGTCGCGCGGGTTCCGCGATCGGCACGCTGCGCGAGCTTCAGGGAATCTCGCGGGTGGCGGCCGCAGCAGGGGCGATGGCGCTCTTCCTCGGAGTCTCGCTCGCGGCCTTCGACGAGCCGGGCATGGCCGCGTCCCTCGTGACCGTGGCCGCGGGGGCCGGAGCGGGCCTCGCCGTCTACCTCGCGGCGGCCATCCTTCTGCGGGTGGAGGAGCTGGACGAAGCGCGACACCGCTTCGTCGCGCTGCTGCGGCGCTAATAGGCGCACCGCGAATCGAGGTTGCGGTAGCAGCGATCCACCGGCAGAATCAGAACTCATGTTCTGTTGGCAGCACAGGATCAAGCCATGACGCTGCGTGCACGCCTGCAAACAGCGCTGCAGCAGCCGGTCCGCGATCGGCCTGTCCTGCCGCGCGAAAGCGTGACCGAGCGCGACGACCTCGCCGGACTCGGTGGGCGTTGGTTCGAGACACGGCTCGGTCCCGCTTACGTGATCGAGAGTGTGTACGAGAGCGGACACCTCCACGGGAGCGTGCCCCTCCATCGCGCCCTCACCCTCAACCTCGGCACCATCGCCCAGCAGTGCCGCGAGCCCCGGCTCGCGACCTGCGACCCGCGGCGCCTCCTCTTCATCGACACCGAGACGACCGGCCTCGCTGGGGCGGGCGCGATGGTGTTCCTCACCGGGGTCGCGCAGTTCGTCGGCGGGTGCCTGCGCCTCCGTCAATACCTGCTCCCCTCGCCCGAGTACGAGGTTGGCGTCCTTGGAGAGCTCGCGGACGAGATCGCGGGCGCAGGCGCGCTGGTCAGCTACAACGGGAAATCGTTTGACCTCCCGATGCTCGAATCCCGCTACGTGCTCGCACGCCTGGAACCCCGCCTGCGCGACATCCCCCACCTCGATCTGCTGCACCCGAACCGGCGGTTGTTCCGCGGTTCCTTGCCGTCGCACCGCCTGGTCGAGCTCGAAACCGCGCTCTTGGACTTCGAACGCGAGGACGACTGCCCTTCGCACGAAGTGCCACTGCGCTACATCGCCTTCCAGCGTACGGGCGACCCCACCCACATCCGCCCCGTCCTCCGGCACAACGCCTGGGACGTGCTCTCGCTCGTGGCGCTCACGGCGCAGCTCGCTGCTGCCTGCGCGGGCGAGTCGGGGCCACTGCAAGCGGCCCGCGCCGCCGCCTACGCCGGCGACCTCGCCCGTGCTGCGGAACGTTACGAGGCCGTCGTTGCCGAAGGCGCGAGTCGCGCCGAGCGACTCGAGGCGATGGAGGCGGCGGCTCGCTGCCATCAGCGGCTGAAGCAGTACGAAGCGGCGGCCACACTCTGGCGGGCGCTGATCGCAGAGCCGCGCGCGCGGCGACTCACTCCCTACGTGGAACTCGCCAAGATCCTCGAGCACCGCCAGCACGACATCGAGGGCGCGTTGGCGCTGATCGAAGAGGCGACCACGCTCGTCCGCCGCGGCCTGCTGCGCCCGGGCTCTTCAGCAGCGGGGGTAGACGTGGCGGCGCTCGAACATCGCCACGAACGGCTGCTGCGGAAGCGCGAGCGCCAGCTCAAGAACGCAGCCGCGGCTCCGCGAGGGTCGTGAGCGGTACCATCGCCGCGAAGGAGCCCACCATGGACGGCGAACCTAGAACGAGCCTCTGCCCCTACTGCGGCAAGGCGCTCACGGGGCTGCGCATCGCCCGGATGAAGGCTGAGGACCTCGTGGACGAGATCCCCGCGGCGATCGTGGTCACGCTCAACTGCCCCCACTGCTCGATCGCGATCTCCGGCCAGATCCTCACGACACTGCCACTCTAGGAGCGCTCGCTACCAACGCACGCCGGTGACGCCCGGCTGGACAGCCACCCCGATTGTGGTGACACTCCGCACAAGCGGGGTGTCGGATCCTCGAGGGGAGGGGCGACATGGGCAGGCGCGCGCTCACGTTCGGCCAGCTTCGGCGTTCCATCCTGGTACTCGTTGCCCTGCTCGCGGCGATCGTCGCCGCTCGGGCCAGCGCACCGCCGGTACAGGCTCAGACGTTTGGCACCATCGAGTGGGAGCAGAGCAGCTACACAGTCGTCGAAGGCGAACGGCTCGTGATCGGCGTCGAGCGCAGCGGCGGTGCCGACGAGCAGGTATTCGCCAGTTGGTCGACCATCGATGGGGCTCCCGGTGCTGAAGCCGGCGTGGACTTCGCGGGCGCAGGCCAGCGTTTCGCCGTCTTCCCAGACGGGGTGTCCAACGTGAGCGTGACCATCGACACCACTGAAGACGCGCTCGTCGAAGGCGACGAGCTGTTCACCATCATGCTGGACGCGACCGGTGGCAAGGCTGGCCTCGGGACGTTAGTCCTCGCGACGGTCCTGATCATCGACAACGATGGGCCCTCCGCGTTCGCGTTCAGTGCGGCCGCGTATTCCGTAGGCGAAGGTGACGGCCCGGCGCTCGTGACCGTGACGCGCTCGGGCGCGGGCGCGGGCGGCGATAGCGTCGACCTCACCCTCACCAACGGCACAGCCGTGGAACCCGGCGACTACACCGGACCGGGGCCAATGGGCGCCCTCACGACGACGGTCGTGTTCGGCGTCGGTGAACTCACCAAGATGGTCGCAATAGCGATCGTCAACGACACGGCGCCCGAAGCGGACGAGTCCCTCGCGATGACCCTCAGCAATCCCATGGGGGCGAGCGCAACCATCGGCTTGCTCGCGACGGCGACGCTCACGATCAACGACAACGACGGCCCCGGGAAGCTCCAATTCGCGGCGGCCACGACGACCGTCGACGAGGACTCCGGAACGGTGAACCTCGTGGTCGAGCGAGTGGACGGCTCGAACGGGACGGTCACCGTCGATTGTGCGACCGGCGGCGGCACTGCCACCCCAACCTTCGACTACGTGACGTTGCCGCCGACACCGCCGACGACCCTGACCTTCGCCGAGGGGGTCACGAGCCAGATCTGCCCGCTGGTAATCCTCCCCGACGAGGTGGTCGAGGCTGACGAGACTGTCAATCTCGCCCTCGGGAACCCCACCGGGGGCGCCGTTCTCGGCACACAGACGACGACCGTCGTCACCATCACCGACAACGACATCGGCGACGTCTTCGACTTCCTCCACGACGGTTACGAGGTGGTCGAGGAGGGAGTCGCCTTCGAGATCACGGTGACGCGCACGGGCAACCTCAACGGCACCGCGACCGTGACCTACCAGACCGGCGAGATCGCGAGCGGTGCGACTTCGGGCGTGGACTTCGGCGCAACGATGAACGTGCTCGTTTTCTCCGACGGCGAGGCGATGAAGACCTTCACGTTGGCGATCCTCGAAGACACCCTCGTCGAGACGAAGGAAGGGCTCTCGCTCACGCTCTCGGCGCCGTCCCTGGGCACGAGTATCGGCACCAGCAACCCGATCATCCTCGACATCCTCGACGACGACGGCGACCCGCCGGCCATCATCATCCTCTCCATCGCGGAGGGCCCGGCTGCCGGGGGCACCACGGTGGTGCTCACGGGCACCCGTTTCGTCGACGTCCAGTCCGTCAGATTCGGAACCATTGCCGCGACGAGCTTCACCGTCACGAGCGCCACTTCGCTCACGGCCGTCTCGCCGGAGCACGACGAGGGCGACGTCAACATCACGGTGACGACGCCTTCGGGATCGAGCGTGAATAGCGCGCTCGACCGGTTCACGTTCCTCGGTGAACCGCCAAAGGTGGACAGCCTCGAGCCAGCGATCGGGCCCACTGACGGCAACACGGTGGTCACCCTCACCGGGAAGAACTTCACCGGAGCCACGGCCGTCACGTTCGGAGGCGCCCTCGGAACCGATCTCACGGTCATGAGCGACACCGTCATCACCGTGAGGGCGCCGGCGCGGCCCCCAGGGACCGTCAACGTCCGTGTCATCGGCCCGGATGGCACGAGCACCGACACCGGAACGAATAACGACTACGAGTACCTCGAGGGCGGCGGAACAGTCACCTACACGCTCAGTTTCCGGTGGGTGCTGATCGTCTGGGCCGGAGCGGATGGCGCGGCGGTGGAGGCGGCCCTACGAGGCCAAGGCCACCCCGACGCCACCGACGTGTTCGATCGTGTCTCCGTCCTCTTCACCTGGAACGCGACGCTGGAAATCTGGTTGGGCTTCTTCACCCAAGCGGTCACCGACAACATCCCGAGCGCGAACGACTTCACGACCTTCGAGCGGGGCCGCGCCTACTGGGTTGCGACGAAGATCGCGGGCGCAGCGATCTGGATCATCGCCGGGAACTGAGTCGCCCCGCTCACACGGTCAGCAGCTCGGTCTCGATGTCGACGATTTCGGCATCGAGACGCCAGCCGGTGATGACCTTCGCGATGGTCTGGAGTTGCGTATCCGCGTGCGCCGCTTCGTTGGAGATGCAGGCGACCGCGATCGTCGTGAGGTCGAGCGCATCGAGATCGGCCGCCTCCGCGACCGCAGCGTTGTAGCGGTGCCGGAGGCGCTCGATCACGGACTTCACGAGCGCCCGTTTCTCTTTGCGCGAGTGGGCGACGAAGCGGAGCCGGATCCGGAGCAGCCCGATGGTCATCGGCGGGCAGGCGCGATCTTCCTCACAGCTCGACGGACCCTTCGGGCGGGTCGTCTTCCGGGAGGGCCGGCAGATCGGCCTGCCCGCGAAGGCCAAAGTGCTCGTAGAACTGGCGGGCGGGCCGGTAGAGCTTCGGCCGCCCCGGGGAGTGCGCCGTGCCTACGTTCTCCAGTAATCCGCGCTGCTCGAGCGAAGCCACGAGGCGATCGGAGCTCACTCCGCGGATCGCTTCGATCTCGGCCCGCGTGCACGGCTGCTTGTAGGCGACGATCGTGAGCGTCTCGAGAGCCGCGCGCGAGAGGCGCTGCGTGGCCACGTCGCCGAGCAGACTGGCAACATAGGGGGCGTAGTCAGGCGCCGTCACGAGCTGATAGCGCCCACCCTCCTCTTGCAGCCGCAATCCCCGCGCCTCGTAGTCGTCCGCGAGCCGCTCGAGGGCGCGCCGCACCGAGCGCTCGCCCACGCTCGTGGCCCGCGCGAGCGCGCCCGCAGGCTGTGGCTCCTCGGACGCGAGCAGAAGCGCTTCGAGGACCCAGGGCAGCTCCTCCAGCGAGGGGCGCTCGGGGACGGTGCGAGGCTCAGTCATCGTCGCCCTCGGCGGAAGGTGGCTGCGGCGGCGGGGGGAGCGGAGCCGGAGCGCTCACCGCTCCGGGCCGCGGGGAGGCACCCGCGACCCCGGAGTCGTAGGCAATGCGCACGAGTGGGCGGTGCACGTTCGCCACCCCGACCTGATCGCGAAACACCTCGGTGAGGCGCGTCCCAACAACGCTCGTGACATCCGCGATCCGGGCGCCTGGGGCAACGACGAGGTCGAGATCGGTCGAGATAGCGCCGCTGCGCACGCGGATCGCGGCCGAGGCGTTCCGCACTTCGGCGAGCTGCTCCAGCTCGTCGACGAGGAGCCCCTCGAGCGCCTCGTTCGAAACCTCGACCACGCCGCCGTCGGACTGACGCAAGCGAAGAAGGCCGCGGCCGACCCTCGTTCGCCCCGGCAGAACCGCGACCAGGAGCGCCGCAACACCGACGAGCGCCAACGCTCCCACGACGAGGGTCATGCCCCAACGCTCAGCGTCGCCAACTTCGACGAACGCCTGGAGGGTGAAGTCCTTGACGTCGACGTCGATCATCTCGTCGCTGTTCCAGGCCAAGATGATCAGGCTGGTCGCAGCGGCGATCCAAAACGCCCCGAAGAGGAAGAGGAGGCCGCGCCTCGCAAGATTCACCACGAGCCTCCGACCGACCCAAGAAGGCCATCCTCGAAGGGGCCGCCCAGCGCCGCCGGGGTGATCCGACCTGCGAGCGGCTCGGGGCTCTGCGCATACACGGACAGGTAGTTATCCGTGAGGCCGTGCCACCGGGGTCCTTCGGGCGTCGTCCGTTGCGCTTCCCAGAGGACCGGGCGCACCGTGCCTTCGAAGCCCGCGCCGAAGGTTTCCCCCAAGCGGCCGGCGAGTGCGAGGAGGCGCGCCATCCGCGCCTTGCGAGTGCTCACCGGAACCTGCGCCGTCATCGAGGCGGCGGCCGTCCGGGCGCGCGGCGAGTAGGGGAAGGCGTGGACGCGAGCGAAGCCGACGTCCTCGCAGAGCTCGATCGTCGCATCGAAGTCGGCTGCGCTCTCGCCGGGAAAGCCGGCGATAACGTCCGTCGTGATCGCCGCATCGGGGACGGCCGCACGGATGCGCGCGGCCGCGGACCGGTAGCCGGCGCTGTCGTAGCGGCGGCGCATGCGCGCAAGCACGGCGTCGCTGCCCGACTGGAGGGCGAGGTGGAAGTGGGGCATAAGGCGCGGATCTCCCCAGAGCGCGAGCAGCCGGGACGTGATGTCCTGGGGCTGGAGCGAGCTGAAGCGCAGTCGGGGCACGTCCGTGCGCGCGAGAACGCCGGCGATCAGATCGGGTGGCGCCAGCGGCGATTCGCGGTCGCGGCCCCACGCGCCCAGCTGCGTGCCCGTGATCACGACTTCGCGCGCCCCGCGGGCGAGCGCGGCCTCGATGTCGCCGGATACGGCCTCAATCGAGCGCGAGGCCTCACGGCCGCGCGTGCGCGGGACGATACAGAAGGCGCAGACATCGTTGCAGCCTTCCTGCGCCTTCACGAAGGCGCGGGTATGGAGCGTGGCGGGCCGGGGAACGGCCGCCGCACGGCCGCGGGCGGGCGCGGCCGCTGCGAGCTTCGCAACGAGTTCGGCCTGCTCGTTCTCATTCGTGCCGGCCACGAAGTCGGCGCCCAGCGCCTCCACCGCCGCCGTCCCCGCTGAGCGCGGATAGCAGCCCGTGACCGCCACCGGCGCCGAGGGCGAGAGCCGTCGCGCAGCGCGGATGAGCCGGCGGGATTTGCGGTCGGCGACGTGGGTGACGGAGCACGTGTTTACGACGACCGCTTCGGCCTCGCACAGGTGGTCGACCACGTCGTAGCCCGCAGCCGCGAGGCGGCCGGCGATCGACTCGCTATCGGCTAGGTTGAGCTTGCAGCCGAGGGTGAGCACAGAAGCGACGGGACGGCCGGGCATGGCGGTATGGTATCGCCACGGCGGATACGGGGCAGCGACGGACGCGCTTCGGCTTCAGGATCGCCGTCGACGAGGAGCGCAAACGTGAGCGATCTCGATACAGCCAAACAGGAAGCGGAGCGGGCAGCGACGCTGCCCGCTCACCAAGCCGTGGAGGCCCTAGCCGAGCGGCTGGGCGCGGTCGCGGCCGCCCGCGCGGTCTTCAGCGAGCCCGTAGAGCGCGACGGCGTGACGGTGATCCCGGTCGCGCGCGTGCGCTGGGGCTTCGGCGCTGGGGGCGGCACGGGCGGCCTCGAGGGCACGAAGGAGCACGGCGAGGGTGGTGGCGGCGGTGGCGGGGTCTCCGCCTCGCCCCTGGGCTATATCGAGATCTCGGAGGAGGGCGCGAGCTTCCACGAGATCCGCGATCTCGGCGCGGTCTGGCCGATCATCCTCGCCTCTGGGGTCACCACCTGGCTCGTCCTGCGGGGCCTGCGCAGGCTCCTGCGCTAGCCGGCGTGGCGAACGCCGGCGGGGCGGACGAGTTTGTGGGCAGCGCCTTCGTGCTCAAGGACGAAGGGGGGCGCGCCCTCCTCCAGCTCCGCGACGATCCGCCTAGCTGTACTAACCACACACCTAGCGGATTCCGCGAGTGGGTGGTGCCCGGCGGGGGGCGTGAAGATGGGGAGACTCCGCTCGCAACGGCCGCTCGTGAGATTCGCGAGGAGACGGGGCTGGTCCTCGCCGGCCTCAGGCACGCCGGCCGTTTCGGCCCGGATGAGATCCCGGGGCTGCCGGAGGTCTGGCACCTGTTCGTGGCCGAGCAGGTGGCGCCGTTTTCCACGACGATCGTGGCCCGCGAGGGACTGGCGTTCCGCTTCTGGGCGGAGTCCGAGACGGAAACGCTCACGATGGCGCCGTTCGAGCGCGAACTGCTCCGGTACGGGCTCGCGTGACCGGCCCGGAGCCGCTAGCGGCCCGGTCCCGAGTGACCGTCCTCGCGCTCGACCGCTGGGGAAGCGTGCTCGTGGCGCAAGGCGCAGCTGGGGCGGCGCCGCCAAGCACCGCGCTGAGCGAGACTGAGAGCCCCGACACGGGCGCGCTACGCGTGTTCGAGGCCGCGACCGGCGCGCTCCTGGACGAACTCAAGCTCTTCCGGGATGGCGAGCAGGGCCATCACATCTACTACTGCGACCCAGATCTCGACCTCTCGGATCTGACGCCCGCCGAGGCGAGCAGCCTGCACTACATCGCGCCGGACGAAGTCGAATCGGCCGGCCTCACCCCGGAGGCCCAGTCGCTGCTGACGAGGTTCGTCGCGAGCAGCGCCTACCGCGCGATGTTCCACTGAACCCGCCCAGGGCATCCCCCGAACTGCGCGGAGGAACGCTGGTCGTACGATAGAAGCGACGCCCAGGGGGTCCATGCGTGTCCGATCTGACCTTGATTCTCGGCCTCGTCGCCGTGCTCGCGCTCGTCGCGGCGAACGGCCTGTTTGTCGCCACCGAATTCGCGTATGTCTCCGTGCGGCGTACGCGAATCGAGCAACTGGCCAATCGCGGCCACGCGCGAGCGCGCCTGCTTCTGGGCTCGTTGGCCCAGCTCGACATGTTCATCGCGGCGACCCAGCTCGGCATCACGATGTCGAGCCTCGGTTTGGGCTGGGTGGGCGAGCCGGTCCTCGCGGGCGTGTTGGAGCCGCCGCTCGAGGATCTGGCCGGGGACTGGGCGGGCACCGCCGCCGCACACACGATCGCAGCGACGCTCGCGTTCGTCCTGATCACGGCGCTCCATATCGTCTTCGGCGAGCTCGCCCCGAAGACCGTGGCGCTCGAGCGCGCGGAGAAGACCGCCCTTTGGGTGGCGGCGCCGATCGCGCTGTTCACGCGCATCTTCCGACCCTTCATCTGGGCCCTGAACGGCATGGGTCTGGCAACGGTGCGCCTGGTCGGCGTAAAGCCGACCGCGGAAATCGACTCGACCCTCGCCCCTGAGGAACTCGAACTGGTGATGGAGGCCAGCGCCCGGGCCGGGCTCCTTTCGACCGCGGAGCTGCTGCTCGCCCGGCGCGGGCTCGAATTCGGCGAGATCCAAGCGGACCAGATCATGGTCCCGCGCACGGAGGTCGTCGCCATCCGTGCTGACGCGACCTTGGACGAGGTGCTCACGACCACGGCCGAGCACACGCACGGTCGCTACCCGGTCTACGAAGGCGACCTCGACCACGTGGTCGGCCTGCTCGATGCGAAGGACCTGATGCGCTTGGTCCGGGACCGCGGTGAGGATTGGCGAGCGCTCGTGGGGCCCGCCGTCGCCATCCCCGAGTCGGTGAGCGTGGAGGTGGCCGTGACGGAGATGCGCTCCCAGGGGGCGCGCATGGTCGTGCTGATCGACGAGCACGGAGGCACGAGCGGCATCCTCAGCCGCGACGATGTGCTCGCGCGCTTACTCGGCTATTGGCACGGCGGCGCCCGCCAGCAGACGGACGAGCGTGTCCGCCAGCTGCCCGACGGCCATCTGCTCCTCGATGGCCTGGCGCTCGTCGCCGACCTCGAGGCTGCCGCCGAAATCGACATCGCCGGAGATGGCGAGGACTTCGATACGGTCGGTGGTTTCGTGATGGACCGCCTCGGCCGCATTCCGATCGTCGGCGATCACTTCGGCGAGGCGGGCTACGAGTTCCAGGTGACGGCGATGGACGGCCGCCGCGTCGCGCGCGTGCTCGCGTTCAAGGGCCAGCGCGCAGGCGCGCGACGCGCTACTGCCCTACCGAGATAATGGGATAGAGCGGCACGAAGTCCTCGTCCGTGGGCTCGCCGATCTCGAGAGCCTCGAGCTGGAAGTCCGTGCCATCGGCGCCATCGATGAGCAAGAAGAGCAGCTGCCCGTCGGCGGACCCGACGCAGACCACGCCAGTGCCATCGGGCGAATCGATGCCGTAGCACTCCGCAGCGATGTTTGCGTAGGTCGCGCCCGGGAGAGACGTCACGGTGACGCCGTCGGCCGAGATCACGCCATCGAGGATCACGTCGGTATCGAAGAAGCTGGGCAGCGGGATGGGTGAGGAGCCGCCCGAGGGGAACTGGAGGCACTGGGCACCGTCGCCGAGGTCTCCACAGAAGTAGGCGACCTCGTCGTCAGTGATGACCATCAGCGTCGTCTCCCCACCGCCTAGGTTGCCCTCGATCGTGAAGGCGGAACGGGGCGGGTCGGAAGCGATCGTGAAGGTGCCAGCGACATCCATCTCGCCCGGCTCCGTGACCATGAGGCTGTAGACGATGCGGTAACTGGTAGTGGTCAGGTTCTGCGCAGTCTGGGCGAGAACGTTCAGCCCGGCAGGTCCGCCGTCACCCCCGCCACCGCTACTGCCACCGTCGTCATCGGGATCGCCGCCGTTGCCACCATCCATCCCGTTGCCACTGTCATCGTCGGGGTCATCCACACCGCTGCCGCCGTTGCCACCGTTGCCACCGTTGCCGTCGGGGTCATCCCCGCCGTTGCCACCGTTGCCGCCGTTGCCACCGTCATCGTCGGGGTCATCCCCGCCGTTGCCGCCGTCGTCGTCGGGGTCGTCGTCGGTGGCGGCGGTCGCCTCCGGGGTGGGGCTGTCACCATCGCTGTCGTTGCTGCTACAGGCAGCGAAGACCAGGGAGAGGGCAAGCACCGGAACGAGTAGGGCGAGGAAGCGTCGCAAGAGTGACTCCGAACGGGGGAGATCGGCTAGTCGGCCGTCCCTTCGAGGTTGCGCCGCTCGCTGGCTAGGGGGAATAGGCGGTCAAGGCGGGGGTGGGCGGGCACCCGTGAAGCGCGCCCTGACCGCAACCAGTCCGCGTCGCATTCGAGGCGCGCCCCGTCTGAGCGCGTAGGCGATGCCGAGCCCAGCGAGCGAGACGACGGCCCCCGCGACGGCGTCGAGGAGGAAGTGGTTGGCCGTCATGACGATCGAGAAGAGCATCGCGACCGGCCAGAGGACTCCCACGAGCACGATCAGCGCATGGCCCCGCCCGACCCAGGCGGCCACCCCTCCTAACAGCATCGCCCAGCCGACGTGGAGGCTTGGGATGGCCGCGTAGGGGTTGACGAAGGCCTGCGCCTCCTGCGCCTGGTAGCCAACACGGTCGAAGATGGCCATCGTGTCGACGTAGCCGGCCAAGGGGATGAGGCGGGGGGGCGCCACCGGATAGAGCGCATAGATCACGACGGCGATGGCGCCCGAAGCCAAGAACGCGTTGCGAATCAGGGTGTAGGTGGGGCGGTGCCGGAGCCAGAGGTAGACCGCGAACCCGACGATCACCGGCATGTGGCCCCAGAAATAGATCCAGTTCATCGCCCGGATCGCCCAGTAGTGGTCGAGGATCCAGAACTGCATCTCGAGCTCCCAGTACACGCCGAGGGCGCGCTCGAGCGCGATCACATCGAGCCCGTTCGCGAGGGCCTCACCGGCGCGGTCGACGACGGCGCCGCGGATGTAGAAGTACACGAGGAAGGCGACCACCACCACCACGGCCTCGTGGAGGCCCGCTTGCTGGGTGAACCGCCACGAGCGGGCGGCCCGCGTCCGTGCTGCACGTGCGCTGATAGCCATGCTGTGTGAGCTCCCGTGGTGCCGCACCGGGACGGGCGGCTACACTCACTCGAAGCTCACGCTATCAACTTCCCCGCGAGGTCTCAACGACGTGGACGTAGACGTTATCTCCGGCGATATCAGCAAGGCGGAGGCGGATATCGTCGTCGTCAACCTTTTCGAGGGCGTGACCAGCCCTGGCGGCGCCACGGGCGCCGTCGACCGCGCCCTCGATGGCGCGATCAGCCGGCTCATCGAGCTGGGCGATATTCGCGGGAAGGGGGGCGAGCGCACGCTCATCCACACCTTCGGCAAGCTGCCATCCGCGCGCGTCCTCGTCGCGGGGCTGGGGAAGCAGGCCGAGTTCGACATCAAAGCCGTACGCAACCTCTCCGGGAGCATCGCGCGCTACTGCCGCAAACCCGGCATTGGGCGGGTGGCGACGATCGCCCACGGCGCGGGACTCGCGGGACTCGATCCGAACGCCTGCGCACAGGCCGTGGCCGAGGGGGCCGTGCTCGGCGGCTACCGCTTCACTCGCTACAAGACCGAGCCGGACGAGGACGAGCGCGCCGAGATCGCGCAACTCACGATCGTCGAGCACGACGAAGCGAAGGTCGCCGGCATGGCGGGCGCCGTCCGTAACGGCCAGATCCTGGCCGCAGCGACGAACCTCGCCCGCGACCTCGCGAACGAGCCCGCGAACAACCTCAACCCGACCGACCTGGCCGCGCGCGCGGGCGAGGTCGCGACCGCGCCCACCCTCGAGTTCGAGGTGCTGGAGCGGGAGGACATGGAGCGCAAGGGCATGGGCGCGCTGCTCTCGGTAGCCCGCGGCAGCGTGCAGCCACCCAAGCTCGTGCGCATCAGCTACAAGGGGCGAGGCGGCGAGGGCTACGACCTCGCCCTCGTGGGCAAGGGCATTACCTTCGATACCGGCGGGATCAGCATCAAGCCGGCGGCGGGAATGGAGGCGATGAAGGCCGACATGACGGGCGCCGCCTCCGTGATTGCGGCGATGCAGGCGATCGCCGCCCTCGGCCCGAAAGCCGATATCGTCGCGATCGCTCCTTGCACAGAGAACATGCCCGGTGGCAACGCCACCCGCCCCGGCGACGTAGTTTCGGCGATGAACGGCACCACGATCGAGATCCTGAACACGGACGCCGAAGGACGCCTCGTGCTCGCCGACGGCCTCTGCTATGCGCGCGAGCTCGGCGCCCGCCACCTCGTCGACGTGGCCACCCTCACGGGCGCGATCAGCGCCGCGCTGGGGGAGCAGGCCTATGGCCTGATGACGAACAACGACGAGCTCGCCACGAAGGTCGAAGCGGCCGCTGAGGAGGCCGGGGAGCGGACTTGGCGGCTGCCGATGTTCAAGGAGTACGGCGAGCAGATCAAAAGCACGGTCGGCGAAATCAAGAACACGGGCGGGCGTCAAGCGGGCAGCATCACGGCCGCCAAGTTCCTTGAGCGCTTCGTCGACAAGACGCCCTGGGTGCACCTCGATATCGCTGGCGTCGACATGGCCTCGGAGAGCAAAGGCTGGATCACGAAGGGTGCGAGCGGCCAGGCCGTGCGCGCGCTGATCAACCTCGCGGTCGCCTTCGGCGAGGAGTAGCCGGTCCGAACAAGGCTTTAGCAGTGGGCGGCGCCATTCAGCTCTTCGCCGCACGAACGCGACGATTCACACGGCGGGCGTTGAGCGTGGATCCCAGCGCATGAAGAAGCGGATGTCGTCTTCGCTGGTCATGCGGAAGGCCAGGCGTTCGTAGAGCGCCTTCGCCCGTGGATTCGCGCGAAGGACGTTGAGCGTGAGCGGTCGGGAAGCGGCAGCTGCCTCGCCCTGAAGATCCCAGATGATCGCGGTGCCGAGACGCTGTCCGCGAAACTCAGGCGCGATCTCGAGCAGCTCGATGAAGTTGCTGCGCTCGCCCTCACCGAGGCCGAACTCCCTCGCGAATTCAGCGGTGTCGGGTTGCCTCTGCAGTACCCCGGCGTCCCGACCCGCGACAACGACGACCTGCAGCTGGCCGGAGTCAACGTAGGTGCTCAGACAACGTATCCGCTGGTCCGTTTCGTCCCAGACGCCCCAGGTCGCCTCGACGTACTCGCGGAACGACGCACGGTGCAGGTCGAAGACGAAGTCGAGATCGCGGTTCGTGGCGCGACGCAGCGTGAAGTCCACGGAACCAAGATAGCGCCGCGGCTCAACGCCCCGCGCGAGCGGCCCGCAGAATCCTCTGCTAGGCCAGGCCGCGCGCCTTCAGCTCCTTCTCTAGGCGGACGGCATCGGAGCTGAGGCGCGGGCCCCGCTCTTCGTCAGTCAGGATGCCGGCGGTGTCCTTGCCCATCTTGGCGCCGTCGAACGTGATCCACTTCTCCGGGATGAGCTCCATCACGACCCGCAGGGGCGAATCGAGGGTCTTCTCGAATGCGGCCGCCTGCTCCGGACTGGCACCTGGGCGGAACGCGAGCGCGTGGTAGAACCAGTCCTTGGTCTCGCGGTCCTCGCGCATCACGCAGCGGCACTTTACGGTCGCGGTCTTGCCCGGCCCGAGCTTACTGCCCGTGCTGTTCACGATCACCGAGCAGCGAGGGTCTCGCCGCAACGCCGCCATGCGGTGGCGGTGCGCCGCGGCAGTCATCCAGAAACTGCCTTTGGCCCAGACGACGGCATGCATCACGCCGACCGGCCAGCCGTCCTGGGTCGACCAGTTGAGGACCGCCTCGCCGACGGTCGTCAGCAGCTCCTCGAGGACGTCGTCATCGAGGGGATAGACGGATACGACTTCGTGGTCCTTGGTGGGGTCGGGCATAGCGCACCTCCGCAAAACGTGGGCGCAGGTTGGCGCTCCCGCCGAGCGGCGTCAACGCCCAGCTGGCGGGCTCAGCCGTCGGCGAAGGCGGGGATGACCTCCGCAGCCCAGGCTTCGAGCGCCTCCCAGTCGAGCGGCGGGCGCAGCGCGATGTTCAGGAGATCGCAGCCGGCATCGCGGTATTGGGCGACTCGCGCGATCGCCTCGGGGGGCGTGCCGAGCACGGCGCCGCGCTCGCGCCAGGTGTCGGCGCCGCCCCCGAAGACCGTACGCAGGTGCTCCTCGGCGCGCGCCCGCGCGCCTTCGTTGGCGGCGAGATGGAAGCTGAGATTGACGCTCCGCTGGATTTCGGCGAAGTCGCGCGCTTCCTTGTCGCACCAGTCACGGAGGACGCCGGACAGGCGCTGGAACTGGTCGGGCGTGGTGTAGGGCGAGTTCCAACCATCGCAGAGCCGGGCCGTCATTCGCAGGGTGCGCCGCTCGCCGTTGCCGCCGCTCCAGATCGGAAGGCGGGGCTGGAGGGGCTTTGGGTTGCAGGAGGCATCGGTGAGCGTGAAGTGCTCACCGGCAAAGTCCACGTGGTCCTCGGTGAGCAGCGCGCGGATCACCTGGATGCCCTCCTCGAGGATATCGAGCCGTTCCTTCAGCGGGCGGAAGGGGATGCCGTAGGCGCGGTATTCGGCTTCGTGCCAGCCCGCGCCGATGCCCAGCTCGATCCGGCCGCCGCTGAGGTGATCCATGGCCGCCAGAGCGTTCGCGATGAGCGCGGCAGCGGCGGGCTCGTCCCCCGGAAGGAGCTGATCAAGCGCCTCGAAGACGGTCGTCTCGACACCGAAGCGGTTCATCATCTGGGCGAACTCGAGCCCGATCGGTCCACCCCCGACCACGCCGAGCGAGGCGGGCAGCTCCTCCCACTCGACGAGCTCGGCATTCGTCTCGAAGCCCGCCTCGGCAAGGCCGGGGATGGGCGGAATCGCGGGGGCCGAGCCGGTGGCGACGACGATGTTCGCGGCCGTCAAGCGGCGCTCGCCGACGGCCACCGTGTGGGGATCGGTGAAGCGCGCTTCGCCCTTCACCAGCTCGACGCCCTGGCGCGCAATCGCTTCGGGCGACTCGACGGCGCCCGCGATCTGCTGCGCGCGGCGCAGGTGCCGGCGCACAGCCGGGAAGTCGAGGCGCGCGTCCTCTGCGAGAACGCCGAGAGCTTGCCCGTGGCGGGCCTGGTAGAGCAGCTTCGCGGCCTCGATCAGGGCCTTCGTCGGGACGCAGCCGGTGTAGAGGCAGTCGCCGCCGGGGCGATCGCGCTCGATGAGCGCGACGCGCTTCCCCTTCGCGGCCACGAGACGGGTGACCGTGAGGCCGCCGGTCCCGGCGCCGATGGCGACGAGGTCGTAGTCATAGGTCGGCATGCGTGCACTCCGCGCGAGGCGTCTCGCGGATCCTAGCGGGCGCGTTCGGCACCAGCGGTGACGGGAATCGCAGGCGCGGGCGGGCTATTCGCGGTTGTGCCCGTTCGCGCGCGGGCAGACGTGGCCCTGGGGGTCAATCGGCGCACCGCAGAAGGGGCAGGGCGCGCGCCCTCCCGCCACGACTTCGATGATCTGAGCGCGCAGCCGCTGGGCGGTGACGAAGTCGAACTCGAGCGAGATCGCCTCGCCCTCGCCTTCAGCGGCCGCCTCTGCGCCGATGACGACGATGCGGTTCGTTTCCTCGTTGAGCCCGAGCGAAAGGCGGCCCGAGCGCACGTCCAGCTCGAGGTTCGCCCGCAGGGGGAATACCGCTTCGGGCTCCTCGGGGAGGGGGCCCGGGGGGTCCGCGCCGGCGTCCTCGAGGGTCGTTGCGACCGCCTCCCCGAGCGCGGAGAGCTGCTCCTTCTCCATCCAGATGAAGGCATAGCTGCTGCCCTGACTGATCGCCCGCAGGCGGAACCGACGCTGCCCAGGCTCACCCACGGCCTCAGCGGAGAGGTGCTGCGTCGGGCCGAATTCAGTGAGGGGCATCCGCGCGATCCTACGCGAGAGAGCGTCGTGCCCGCTCGGTGGGAGACCGCCGCAGCGCTTCGTCATTGCTTCGATGGACAGAATCCGTCAATGGGATGTTGGTGGCAGGGCTGGGCAAGGCCGCCCACGGTCACGCCCTGACGCCGAAGGAACGCGACAAAACTTGTCGCCTTCGGCCCGCCGAAGAGGAGCGGACTGAGGATGAGCGAACAAACACGACGAGCCGCGAGGCTGCTCGAGATCGAGCGACTCCTCCGCCAACGGCCCGGCGGGATGACCGCCTCGCAGCTCGCGCGCGAGCTCGGGTTCAGCTCGCGCACCATCCAGCGCGATATTGCCGTGCTCGAGAGCGAACTGCGCGTCCCCCTGGTGCAGGCCGGACGGCGTTACCAGATCCTGGCTAGCAGCCATCCGCTTGCGCCCGTCCGCCTCACGGTCCAAGAATCGCGGGCGCTCATGCTCGCCATGCGGCTCTTCTTCCGCTACTCCGGCGAGTGCGACCCAGACGGTGCGGCAGTCCTGGAGAAGATCGCACCTACGCTCCCTGAACACATCGCACGCACCGTGCGGGCGACTGCCGAGGTCGCGCGGCGACGGCCCCACAAGAAAGTGAGCAGCGAAGTGATGCGGGGCTTGACCGAAGCCTGGGCAAACGCGAAGACCGTGATGATCGAGTACCGCTCGCACGACGACCAGAGCACGCGCGCGACCCGACTGGACCCGTACCTGCTCGAGCCGGGCCCGCGCGGCGCTGGTACCTACGTCATCGGCTTCAGCCACAAACACGACCACGTGCGCACCTTCAAGGTGGACCGCATCAGCCATGCGGAGTCGACGGGGCAGAGCTTCGAGGTCGACGAAACGATCGCGGCCGAGCTGATCGGGAAGCTCCACGATAGCTGGGGCATCGTCTTCGGCGACGAGCGCCACCCCGTAGTGATCGAATTCAGCCCGCAGGTGGCGGAGCGCGTGCAAGAGACGAACTGGCATCCGAGCCAGCGGCTCACGCGAACCCGAAACGGCGGCGTGCGCATGGAGATGGAGCTGCCCCACCTGATGGAAGTGGGGCCGTGGATTCGCACCTGGGGCGCCGACGCCATCGTGATCGCGCCACCGGCACTGCGTGATGAGATGCGCCAGATGCACGAACGCGCGGTCGCTCGCTACGCGGAGGGCTCGACCCCTGTTCCGCTGCGAAGACGCAGAACGCAGCAGGCGATTCGCTAAACTGGCTGCATGCCGGCGGCCTCTGAAGGCGACCGCGCTGCGGACCGCGCCAGCACAACGCTGGCATTGAAACAGCGGCGGGCGCGGGTGACTGCGGAATGGGCGCTCGACCGGGGCGCCGTCCTCATACCCGCGGGCCTGGCCCTACCCATCGCCGGCACCGACCAATCCCACGAGTACCACGCCCACCCCGAGCACCGCTACCTGGCGGGGTTGGGGCAACCGGGGGGTGTGCTCGCGTTCGACCCCGAAGAAGGCTGGACCCTCTTCGCCGCGCGCCCTTCCGCGGACGAGCGCGTCTGGACGGGCGACGGGCCCGCGCTGGCCGCACTCGAGCAGGCTTCCGGGCTGGAGCGGGTCGAGCCCGCCCACGCCCTCGGAGCCTGGCTCGAACGCCGGCGGGGCGAACCGCTCGCGATCATCGGGAACGAGGACCTGGCGCCCCGCTCCGCCGAATACGGCGTCGACCGCTGGGACACGCTCGAGATCACGGTGGACGAGGAAGAGGGCGCCCGCCTGCGCGCGGTCGTCGCCGAGCTGCGCCGCGCGAAGGACGCGCACGAGCTCGCGCTCATGCGCGAAGCCGCCGCCGCCACCCATCGCGGCCATATGGCCGGGCTGCGCAAAGCGCGGCCGGGCACGTCCGAGCGGGCGCTGCAGATCGAGATCGAGGTCGAGTTCTTCCGCGCGGGCGCGGAGCGAACCGCCTATGGGTCAATCGTCGGCAGTGGCCCGAACGCGGCGACCCTCCACTTCGCCCCCACCGCACGGGAGTTCGGCGATGGCGAGCTGATCCTCGTCGACGCGGGGGCGGAGGTCGGGGGCTACGCCAGTGACGTGACGCGGACCTATCCCGCCGGCTCGCGCTTCTCTGGCCTGCAGCGCGACCTCTACACGCTCGTCCTCGCAGTCCAGGAGCACGCAATCACGGCCGTCCGGCCCGGGGTCGAGTACAAGGACCTCCACCTCGCAGCCTCTCTGGAAATTGCGGAAGGGCTCGTCGCGCTGGGTTTGCTGCACGGGGATCCCGAGGGGCTAGTCGCGCGCGACGTGCAGGCGCTCTTCTTCCCCCATGGCCTGGGCCACATGCTCGGCCTCGCGACCCACGATGCCGGCGGCTGCCTCGTGGGCCGCGAGCCGAGCCCGCGGCCCGGCCTCCGCTATCTGCGCGCTGATCTCCCCCTGCAGCCGGGCTACGTGGTCACCATCGAGCCGGGGATCTACTTCATTCGTGCTCTGCTCGAGGATCCGGAGCTGCGAACCCGGCACCGCGACGCCGTGAGATGGGATCGCGTCGACGAACTGCTGGACTTTGGCGGCATCCGCATCGAGGACGACATCCTCGTGGGTGAAGCGGGAGCAGAGGTGCTCTCGGCCGCCACGCCCAAGTCGCTGGAGGCGATCGAAGAGTTGCGCCGGGAGGCGCTAACGGCTTGAGCGCACCCTACGAGCGCATCTCGCTCGAGCAGGTGGCGCGCCATCCCCGGCCGGGGATGGCGCGCCCCACGCGCTGGGCGTTCACGCCCAGCGGCGACGGCATTACCTACCTCGCGAGCGAAGACGGCGGCCTTGTCCGCAGCCTCTGGCTCTACGAGATCGCCAGCGGTGAGCGGCGGGCGCTCGCTGGGCCCGCCGGCGCTAGCGAGGCGATGTCCCGCGACGAGGAGCTCCGCCGCCAGCGGGCCCGACTTCGTGACCTCGGCGTTACCGACTACCGCTTCGCGCCGAAGGCGGCCCAACGCACCATTCTGCTTCCCGGAGGCGAGTCGCCCCGGCTCATCGTCGGAGACGCCGGGCCGGTCGAGGTGGCAGGGGCCGAGGGAGCGATCACGCCGCGACTGAGCGACGACGGTGCCCAGCTCGCCTTCGTCCGGGAAGGGGAGCTGCACGCCATGCCCGCGGCCGGCGGGCAGGCGCGCCAGCTCACCCACGGCGCGGAGGACGGGCTGAGCAACGGGCTCGCCGACTTCATCGCGCAAGAGGAGTTCGGCCAGTCCGACGGCTTCTGGTGGGCGCCAGACGGGGCGGCGATCGCCTTCGCCCAGGTCGACGCGCGGCACATCCCCGACTTCCCCATCATCCATCAGGGCAGCGACACGCTCGAAACCGAGCACCACCGCTATCCCTTCGCAGGGGCGGCGAACGCCCGCGTGCGACTGGGCGTCGTCCCGCTGGCGGGCGGGGAGCCCGTCTGGATGGACCTCGGCAGCGACGAGGATATCTACCTCCCCCGCGTCCTTTGGCGGCCGGACGGGGTCCTCGCCGGCCTCGTTCTCAGTCGCGATCAGCGGCGCCTGCGGCTGCACCTCTTCGATCCGCACACAGGAGCCGTCCTGCAGACGCTCGAAGAGACGGGAGACCCCTGGCTGAACCTCGGCGATTTCCGCTTTCTCGAGACGGGGGAGCTGCTCTGGT
>CAUYXJ010000004.1:0-53220 GCA_963577065.1 Dehalococcoidia bacterium
GAGCTCGCCGAACGCTTCACGCCGCTGCGCAAGGGCCACATCACCACCCGTCAGAACTTCCAGTTCCATCACATCCCCCTGGCAAAGATGATGGAAGGGCTGCGCATCCTCGCGAAAACGGGCCTCTCCACGCGCGAGGCTTGCGGCAACACGGTCCGCAACGTCACCGCCGACCCCTGGGCCGGCGTGACCGAGGGTGAGCTCTTCGACATCACGCCCTACGCGGGCGCGTTCGCCCGCTTCTGGCTGCGCAATCCCCTAACCCAGCTCCTGCCCCGAAAGTTCAAGGTCGCCTTCAGCGCCGACGACGTCGATGTCGCGATCACCGGCATGCACGACCTCGGCTTCATCCCTCGGATTGAGGACGGCGTTCAGGGGTTCCGCATGGTCGTCGGCGGCGGCCTCGCGATCATGCCCCGCGATGCGATCGTCATCCGTGAGTTCGTCTCCCTGGACGAGTACCTCAAGGTCAGCGAGGCCGTGATTCGCATCTTCAACGCGGCCGACATGCTGCGGAAGAACCGCGCGATGGCGCGCATCAAGGTGCTCATCGACCGCGTCGGCACCGAGCGCTTTCGGGAGATGGTCGACGAGGAGCTCGCAGGCGATTGGGCGAAGCGCGACTTCAGCCCTGACCGCCTCCTCTTCCTCGATAACGAAGAGGACCGCGCGCCCGCGCGCCGCGCCGCCTACGACCAGCCCGGCGAGGACGCAGCTGCCTTCCACCAGTTCGCGGCGACCAACGCGAAGGCGCAGAAACAGCAGGGCTTCAGCACGGTCCAGATCAAGATCACCCGCGGCGACCTCAACCCGGAACAATTCAACGGCATCGCGAGCATCATGCGCGACTACTGCGGCGGCAACGCCCGCACCAGCGTGCAGCAGAACATGGTGCTGCGCTGGGTTCGCGACGAAAGCCTCTACGAGGTCTACACACGCCTCGAAGCGCTCGGCCTCGCAGACGCAGGCGCGGACACGATCAGCGACGTCGTGAGCTGTCCCGGAACGGACAGCTGCAAGCTCGGGATCACGAGTTCGATGGGACTCAACCGCGCCATCCAGGAGCGCGTCGCCGAGCTCGGCATCAACGACCCGCTCGTGCAGAAGCTGCACATCAAGATGAGCGGCTGCCCGAACAGCTGTGGCCAGCACCACCTCGGCAACATCGGCTTCCACGGCGCCGCCATGAAGGTCGAAGGACACCAGCTGCCCGCGTACCACGCCTTCATCGGCGGCAAGTACGAGGGGGGCATGCGTGTGGGCACGCAGCTCAAGCTGCGCCTGCCCGCGAAGCGCACGCCGGACGCCGTCCAGCGCTGGATCGAGCTGTACCAGAGCGAGCGCGAGGGGAGCGAGGAGTTCAACGACTTCTTCGACCGTGTCGGCAAGGTCCGCTTCGAGGAGGCCGTGAAGGACCTCACGATTCCCGGCGATTTCTCCGACGACAACAAGTCGATGTTCATCGACTGGACCAAGTACGAGCTCTACGTGCTCGAGCGCGGCGAGGGCGAGTGCGCGGTGTGATACGGTGTCGATATGACTAATGGCCCGATAGCGGAATACCAGACAGCGGTCCAAGAATTCGCTGCGGCGACAGAACGGGCTCAACGCGTCGCTGACCAATTCGTCGAAATCGGTGATAAGTTCCATCAGTGGTGGGACATCCAATTCGCTAACGCACCCAGTGCCGGCCGGCCGCTCGACCGCGGCGAGCGTACTTCGATCAACTACAGGGAGGTGCCCTCCTTCGACGGAGCGATCGAGACTATCAGGAACTGGGACGACGCCCACGCCGCGATGCAGAATGCCTACCAGGCGATTCCTGAAGGCGAACGGGCAGTCGTGACTGCGCCGGCGCCCAAGTACGACAGCGTGAAGGCCTCTCTGGTGACCCGCGAACGTCGGCCGTTACCTGGACCGCGTTCACGGTAGACGCGGCCTAGCGCGCCAGGATATCGGGTGGAGGGCCAGGAGTTCCGGCGACACCGGCGGCTGCGCCGCTCCGCGGCCGTGCGCGGCCTCGTCCGCGAGACCGAACTCACGCCCAGCCATCTCGTGGCGCCGCTGTTCGTCGAGCAGGGGCTCAGCGGCCGTGCGCCGATCAGCGCGCTGCCCGGGCAGGCGCGCCTGGGCCCGGACGCGCTGCTGGAGGAAGCCGCTGAGCTGCGCTCGGTGGGCGTCCCGGCGGTGCTCCTCTTTGGAATCCCCGCGACCAAGGACGAGCGCGGTGCATCCGGGTATGACGATCAGGGGGTCGTACAGGACGCGATCCGGCGCCTGAAGGACGCTCAGCCCGATCTGCTCGTAATCGGTGACGTCTGCCTCTGCGAATACACCAGCCACGGCCACTGCGGCGTCCTCGCTGAAGACGGTACCGTCGACAACGACGAGAGTCTGCCTCTCCTCGCCGACATGGCGGTCAGCCTCGCCGAGGCTGGCTGCGACATCGTCGCCCCGAGCGACATGATGGACGGGCGCGTAGCCGTGATTCGTGAGGCGTTGGACGGATCCGGGTGGGGTGACGTCGCCATCCTTTCGTACGCCGCCAAGTTCGCGAGCGCCTTCTACGGCCCCTTCCGCGAGGCCGCGGACAGTACCCCCGCTTTCGGCGACCGCCACGGCTATCAGATAGACCCCGCCAACGCCCGCATGGCGCGGGACGAGGTCCTGACCGACCTCGACGAAGGCGCGGATATGGTGATGGTGAAGCCCGCGCTCGCCTACCTCGACGTGCTCCGCCAGGTCCGCGATGCCGTCGACGTGCCCGTGGCCGCCTACAACGTCAGCGGCGAGTACAGCATGATCAAAGCGGCGGCCGCGAACGGCTGGCTCGACGAAGCCCGCGCAATCGACGAGACCCTGACGTCGATCCGGCGCGCCGGCGCCGACATCATCATCACCTACCACGCCAAAGAGTGGGCGCGCACCCGCTGATGGACCGCAAGGCTTGGGACCAACTTTGGCAGACAGAACCGGGGACGCACGACGAGCCGGACCGGTATCTCGTATCCGAGCTCGAAAACCTAGTCCCCGGCACCGCCCTCGACCTCGGTTGCGGACCTGGCGCGAACTCGCACTGGCTCGCTCAGCAGGGCTGGCAGGTAACGGGCGTGGACTGGTCCGAGGCCGCTATCACCCAGGCGCGGAAGGCGGCGAGCGAGCTCGGGCTGGCAGTCACATTCGAGGTCGCGGACGCCGCGCGCTGGAGCCCGCCACATTCGTTCGCGCTCGTCATCAGCACGTATGCGCTGCCGCCGCGTGGCGACGCCCGCGATGGCGTTCTGAAGGGAGCCGCCGCCGCGGTCGCTCCCGGCGGCACCTTCTTCGTCATCGAGTTCGACGCCTCGTCCGAAGCGGAGATGTTCTCGGCGGACGACTACGTCTCGCTCGACGAACTCCCGCGCCATCTCGATGGATCCGAGATCGCGCGGGCAGAAGTCGTGGCGGTAGACCACCACAGCCACGGCGAAGGCCACGAGGCGCCGCCCGGCCTACGCGGCGCCCTCGTACGCGCCCGGCGACGCGGCTAGGACGCGGTCGCGCCCACACGGCGCCGTCCCCGCTTCTTTTCCAGGCTCACCGCACAGAGCTTGTACTCGGGGATCCGGGCCGTCGGGTCGTAGACGTTATTCGTCAGGAAGTTCGCCGCGCTGTCCTGCAGCTTCACGAACGGCACGAACAGGTTCCCGCGCTGAACCGCGTCACTGACGGCGGCTTCACCCGAGAGGCGACCACGGCGCGAACGCACGACCACGGCATCGCCATCCGCGAGGCCCCGCGAGGCCGCGTCGTCGGGGTGCACCATGACCGGGATGACGTCGACGCGCTCCAGCAGCCCCGCGACCCGTCGCGTGAGGGTGCCGCCGTGCCAGTGCTCGAGGATACGGCCGGTATTGAGGATCAGCGGGTACTCCTCATCCGGAACTTCCTCGGCGATCTCGTGCTGGGCGACGGGGACGAAGCACCCGCGCCCGCGCGGGAACGAATCCGCGTGCAGGAAGCGCGTGCCGGGATGGTCCGGGGTCGGGCAGGGCCACTGCAGGCCGCCTTCACGGTCCAGGCGATCGTGGCTCAGCCCCCCGAGGAACGGGACCAAGCGCGCCATCTCGTCGAAGATCGCCGCGGGCCCGGCGTAGGTGAACTGCCGCTCGTCGACGCCCATGCGCCGGCTGATGCGCCGGCCCAGATCGGAGACGATGTCCCAGTCCGCGCGGCTCTGGCCCACGGGCGCGATCGCCTGGCGCACACGCTGCACCCTTCGCTCGCTGTTCGTGAAAGTGCCTTCCCTCTCCGCGAACGAGCAGGCGGGCAGCACGATATCGGCGATCTCCGCAGTCTCGTGCAGGAACAGGTCCTGGACCACGAGGAAGTCGAGTTGGCGCAGCGCCTCCTCCGCGTGATGGAGGTTCGGCTCGTTGAGGAGCGGGTTCTCCCCGACGATGTACATCGCGCGGATGTCCCCCGCAGGAATGCGCTCGACCATGTCCGTAGCGCGCATGCCCTGCTCGCGGGGCAGGGCCGCCTGCCACGCCTCCTCGAAGGGCGCGATCGCCGCGTCGTCATAGTGCTGGTAGCCGGGGAGCGAATCGGGAATGCAGCCGGCATCGCCGCAGCCCTGGACGTTGTTCTGTCCGCGCAGCGGCGAGACGCCACTGCCGGGCCGCCCGAGCTGCCCCGTGATGAGCGCCAGATTCAGAATCGCATGGCAGTTCGCCGTGCCCTGGGTGTGCTGGGTCAGCCCCATTCCCCAGACGAGGCAGGAGCCCGGCCGCTCGCCCGGCGGGAGGCCGCGGCGGGGTGGGGGCGCGGCGAACAGGTGGGCCGCGGCGCGCAGCTCCTCGGGCTCGAGGGCGGCGATGGCCGCGTACTCCTCCACGGTCCGTTCGAGGATAGCGTCGCGCCAGACGTCGTAGCCCTCGCAGCGGGCGGCGACGAACGCCTCATCATCGAGCCCGGCATCAAGGATCGCGCGCGCCATGCCGTTGAAGACGGCCACATCGGTGCCGGGGCGGGGCTGCAGGAAGTGGGTCGCGCGGTCGCACATCTCGATGCGCTTCGGGTTCACGACGATCAGCGCGGTCCCCCGATCGTCGATCGCGCGGCGCATACGCGAGGCGATCACGGGATGGTTCGAGCTCGGATCGCAGCCGGCAATGAGCAGACACGACGCATCTTCGTAGTCGGCGTAGGCGTTACTGGTCGCGCCACTCCCAAGCTGCGTGAGCATCGCCTCGACGCTCGGCGAATGGCAGAGGCGGGTGCAGTGATCGATGTTGTTCGTGCCCATGAGCAAGCGCACGAGCTTCTGCTGGACGAAGGCGTCCTCGTTCGTGGCCTTCGCGCTCGCGAAGCTGCCGAAGTGGCCGCGATGGGCGAGGAAGCGTTCCGCGACGAGATCGAGGGCTTCGTCCCAGGTCGCCTCCTCGAGCACATCGTGGCGACGGATCAGCGGGGTGGTGAGGCGGTCGGGGTGGTGCACGAAGCTCGTGCCGAAACGGCCCTTCACGCAGAGCATGCCGAGGCTCGAGCGGTTGGCCGGGTCATCGTCGACCCAGCCGATGCGGCCATCCTCCACGTTCAGCCGGATGCCGCAGCCCACACCACAGTAGGGACAGGTGCTCGCGATCGACTCAGCCATCGGTTGGACCTTCCTTGGGGCGGAGGGCGGTCGTGGGGCAGGCAGCCACGCACGAACCGCAGGCCGTGCAGGTGGAATCATTGAAGGGCACGCCTGCGCCGGGCGTGACCCTCGTGGCCCCGCCCTCGCGGGCGAGGCCGATCGCGCCGATGTGCTGGAGCGCTTGGCAGGCGACAACGCAGCGCCCGCAGAGAATGCACTGGTCTTCGTGGAACGCGAAGAAGGGGCTGCTGACGTCAATCTGAGAGCCCGTCGCCGTTGCGAATCGAGCGACGTCCGCGCCCTCGCGGGCGTAGGCGAGGTGAGCGGCGGCGGCGAGCGGCCCGCCGGCCGTGCCTTCGCTGCCCGCTTCTTGCATGCCCGCCGTCAGTTCGAGCACCGAGCGGCGGATCCGCCGTACCCGCTCGCTTTGCGTGTCGACCGAGGAGACGCCCTCTGCGGGCAGGGAGCAGGCCGCCACGATCCGGCCATCGGCCTCGACAAGACACGTGCGGCAGGCGCCGATCGCGGGAAGGTTGTCGTCCTTGCAGAGATGGGGCAGGTCGATCCCGGCGGCGAGGACGGCATCGAGCAGCGAGCCCTCGGCGCTGGTCGCACGACCGTCAATTGCGACGCTCACCGGAAGCGCTCAGGCCAGAAGTGGAGCGCGGAACGGATCGGCCCCGGCGCCATCGCCCCGAGCCCGCAGAGGGAGCCCGCTTCGAGCGCCTCGATGAGGTCCGGGAGGTCGGCGCTGGCGCCCCCCTCGAACGCAGCATGAGCGCGAGGCGAGCCCTCGCGACAGGGGGTGCACTTCCCGCAGGACTCCAGGGCGTTGTAGGCGCTCATCGCGAGTGCGGCGCCTCGAAGATCGGCGGACTGATCGAGCACGATGATGCCGCCGGACCCCGTCACCGCACCCGTGTCGTGCAGGCGGCCGGGGAGGAGGGGCGCGTCGAATTGCGCGGGCGGAAGGAATCCCCCCGAGGGGCCGCCGACGAGCGCGGCGAGCGTCCGATCGGGCGACGGCCCACCCGCTGCCGCGATGGCGTCAGCTACAGTCGTCCCCAGTGCCAGCTCATGGACGCCGGGGCGAGCGACATGCCCGCTGATGCTGAACAGCTTCGTCCCCGGGGCATCCGCGTGGCCCAGCGCGCGGAACGCCTCCGCGCCCTCACGAAAGATCGCCGAGAGCGCGGCCAGCGTTTCGACGTTGTTCACGACCGTGGGCATGCCGAAAAGCCCGGACTCGGCCGGGTAGGGCGGGCGTAATCGCGGGACCGGCTTACGTCCTTCGAGGGCGTTCAGGAGCGTCGTTTCCTCCCCGAGGACGTAACCGCCGCCCCCCAGGACAACTTGGACCGAGTCAGGAAGAAGGTCCGCATGCTCCCGAATCGCCGTCTGCAGCGAGGCGCGCGCGGCCCCCGCCGCGCCGTTGACGAAGACGATCACGGTCTCCGGCTCCAGCACCTCGGCGGCGATCGCTAGTCCCTCGAGGAAGCGCTGCGAGCGAAGACCCAACAGGGCCCGGTCCTTGAAGATGCCGGGCTCGCCCTCCTCCGCGTTGACCACCAGCGCGATTGGACGTTGTTCGGCCAGCGCCCCGCGCCACTTCGTGGCCACGGGAAAATAGGCGCCACCGCGGCCGCGCAGGCCCGCCGCCTCGATCTGCGCGAGCGCCGCCTCGCGGCCAGCGGCGCGGGCGGCCTCAAGGCCCCGCCAGTCCGCGAGGTCCGGAGCGAGGAGCGGACCGCGGACACCGAGCGCCGTTTCGGGGAAGGGGGCGTCGGCCGCGGGCGCCGGCGCGTCGTAGCAGCGAAAGCGGCAGGCGCTGTGACGCCCCGGCGGAACCTCCGGTGCCCCGTTCAGAACGCAGGAGAGGCCGCTGCAGTCCGCCCCCGGCTCCTGGGGGGCATCGATCGCGAAGTCAGGATAGGCGGTTGCGGCCTCCCAGGCCTCAGCCAGCGGCAGCTGCAGATCGGCCGCGATCACCGCGACCGACTCCGCCGTTAGGAAGCCATCGCGCTCGTGCGCCTCGAACAACCGCGGCAGGAGGCGGCGGCGGTTCGGGGGCGCGCCGACTACCATCCCGGAATGGTAGTCCCCTTCAGCGGCGCTCGGGCGGATCGGCGGCAACGGCACGGCTTTCGATCGCGGCCTCGATCTGTTCGGACGAGAGCCCCGCCCAGGCGAGGATGTCGCGGGCTTCGGAACGGAACGGCGCGGGGAAGGCCGCAGGCACGAAGCCGTCTTCATCGAGCGCGAGAGCACGACCGAGCACCGAAATGGGCCCCACCTCCGGGTGGTCGACGCGGACGAACATCTCGTTCGCGGCGGTCTGCTCATCGTCGATGAGCTCGAGCGGCAGCCTGACAGCCGACGCCGGGATCCCGTATTCGCCCAGAACCCCCTCCCAGTGCGCGGTGGTCTCCGAGCCGAAGAGCGCCTCGATCTCCTCCTGCAGCTCGGCGTAGTGGGCGATTCGCTCATCGTCCGGCAGCTCCCGGTCGAGGGCCTCGTCTTTCAAGCCCGTGGCTTCCAGCAGGCGACGGCGCAGGCGCTCGCTCGCGCACGCGATCGCAATCGCCGAGTCCTTCGTCGTGAACGTCCGGTAGTAGATCGCGGTCAGGCTGGCGGCCCGGGTATTCGGGATCCACGCCGCCTGTTCGGCGTAGGGAACACCGCCGGCCCGGGCCCGGGCCAGCTCCGTGAGGTAGGCGGCGTGGTCCTCCGCATCGGCTTCGTCGACGCGGATCATCAGGTTGTTCTGGAGGATGAGCGCGGACATCAGCAGCGCGGTATCGACCCGGCCGCCGCGCCCCGTGTGCTCGCGCCGGAGGAGCGCCGACGAGACGCCGAAGGCGAGGAGCGCCGCGCACATGTAATCGGAGATCGGCGACCCTTCGGCGATCGGGCGCCCATCGCGCATGCCCCCATTCATCGCCATGAGCCCGCTCCGCGCCTGGACGACCTGGTCCATTCCCGCGAGACCCGCGTCGGGGCCCCGCTCACCAAAGGCGGTGACGTTCCCAACGACGACCGTGGGGTGGCGCTCGCTGATGCTCTCGTAGTCGAGGCCGAGCTGCGCGGCCAGGCCCGGACGAAGATTCGTGAGCACCACGTCGCTCTTCCCCAGGAGCGCTTCGAGGATCTCCGGGGCGCGCTCGTGGCGAAGGTCGAGGGGCAGCGAGTGGGTTCCGCGATTGCGCATGAGGAAGTGGCGGGTGACATCGCCCCAGCGGCGGCCGTTGAACCGCGCCGCTTCCCCCTCGAGCGGCTCGACCTTGATCACGTGGGCACCGCCGTCCGCGAGCAGCTGAGCCGCGTAGGGCACGGCCACGAACTGACCGAACTCAAGCACGGTCACGCCGGCGAAGGGCTGCTCGTCCGACACGGCACCTCCCCATCCTGGCCAAGGAGCAGGGCCGATCCTACCGCTGGGGCGGCGCAGAGGCTCAGATGATGCCGAGCTCACGCGCGACGTTGGTGGCGCGCACCTTGCCGCTCACCCCGAGCTTTTCGTAGGCACGGTGGGCGAGCGTCTGCACCGTGGGCCAACTCACGCCCAGGCTCGTGGCCGTCTCGCGGTAGGTGAGGCCGGCCGCGAGCTGCGTCAACACCTCGACCTCACGCGGCGTGAGCTTGGGACCGGGGGTGGCGGCGGAGCCGGCCGCGAACGTGCGGCTGGCCACATACGCGTGGGGGAGCGGATCGATCCCAAATTCTGAGAGCTGGCGGCGCCCAAGCCGCCGCTGCTCCGCGCGCTCGCGGCTGCTGGACGGCCCCGTCTGGCGGATGAGGAGCTCGGACAGCTGGGTGCGCGAGACGCCGCTCTCGACCGTGTAGTCGTTAGTCTCCGCCCACTCCGCGGCACTGCTCAGGCCCTTCCGGGCCGTTGGAATGCGACCCGCCTTGAGGGCGAGGAGGGCCTGCACCCGCCGGCGCGAAACCGGCCATTCGATGGATGTCTCGATGTGGGAAGGGAGGGCTCGGCGCAGCCAGCTCAGCCAATCGCTTGCCTGGCGTTGGGTGCCCGCCAAAGCGATCGCTTCAGCGGCTGCGAGGACACCCCCGAGGTTGCCGAGGTAGACCTGCGCCGGTCGCTCGAGCTGGACTCGCTCATCGGGCGAGAAGTAGGCGAGTGCGCAGGCGGCGAACGCCTCGATGTCCCCAAGCGTGGACTCGCCCATCAGGGCGTGGTGGTCGCGCAGGTCTTGGAGGCAGCTCTCGGCCGCGGCCCGATCGGCGCGCCAGAGCGCTCGCCGCAGTTCCAGGAGCAGCAGCCGCCAACGCGCGGCCCAGTTCTGAGGCGGTACCTCGAGCCCACTCGCCGCGCTCGGGTCGCCGACCGCGGCCATGGCCTCGTCGAAGACCGCCGCATCCGCTCGCCGCCACTGATGCTCGGTGACGCTGGCAGAGGCTCCCAAGGAACGGATCCAGGGCGTCGCCGCGGTGCGTTTGCCAACGGCTACAAGGTAAGGAATGAACCACGACAAGAGGTAGAGGTACGACGGGTCATTGCTGAGCGTCCGAGCCTCGGAGAGGGCAAGCCCGGCGGGGCCGGTCATGTCCCGATCGAGCGCCAGGCACCCGAAGGTCGCGGCGTTGACCTTCGCTTGGAGCACCGCGGAGGTGGCGCTCGCGGGCCCGCGCGCGCCCTCGGCCGCCTCGAGCGAGCGCCGGCCCGCACGGATTTCACCGCGCCCGGCGAGCACGCAGGCCCGCACCCCATTCAGCACGAGGAGTACATCGGGGAGATTGCTGGCGAGCGTGAGCGCGTGGTCCAGTTCGGCCAAAGCGTGCTCGGGGAGGCCTTGCGCATCCCGCACGTTCACCATCAGCCGGGTCATCGCGAGGACGCCGGGGAGATCGTTCCGCCGGTAGGCCTCGAGCAGCCCGCGCTCATAGATGGGGCGCCAGCTCTCGGCATCGATCGCCCCGCGCCGTGCGAGCCCGAGAATGGCCTCGGCGTACTGCTCGACCCCCGCTTCCAGATCGGCTTCAGCGAGCTCGTCCAGCGCTGCTGGGCCATCCTGGGCTGGATCCGCTGGCATCCGAAGAGTGTACAGGCTCAATGAACCAATCGGTGGGCTACGGCTCGCGCAGAAGATGATACGGTGCGGCCGTCGATCGCCGCCGGAGGGCACCGTGGTATTCGTGGTTTGCATCAGCATCGGGGAGTTCGCGACGGCGGCTTACAACGACCCCAAGACGCGGGCACTGCTCATGGACATGCGGCTCGACGGCGCCAGCGACGCGACCTGCTTGCACACGCTCGCCTCGCTCGCCGAGGAGGGCTGGATGCGCGAGGCCATCTGGGCAGAGTTCAACCAGCTTCCGCGCACCACGCTTACTCAGGTGCTCGACACCTGGGCGATGGCCGCCAAAGCGGGCAAGACCTGGGAAGTCAGCTCGGAAGAGCCCGAGCAGACCATGGAGTTCGCGCGGACGAAAAAGGTGCGGCTCGTGACCGAAACGGACGAGGACGGCGTCCGCCTGATACTCAGCCACGTCGCGAGTCGCCACGCTGAGTGGTATCGCGTCGAGGCGCCTACCCCCGCGTAATCGCCTCAGACCCGTCGCCCCCAACTTCCGATCCTTCATGGCTTCCGAGGAGCCATGAAGGATCGGGGTTATGTCTTCTTGCAGGAAGCAGCCGAGGGAGCAAGAAAAAAAAACTGAGCGAGCGCGAAGGTGGGCCCGACAAGCGCCCCGCGAAGCAGTCGAGGGAGCAGGACAAAACTGAGCGAGCGCGAAGGCGGGCGCGACAAGCGCCCCCCGAAGCAGTCGAGGGAGCAAGAAAAAAAACCGAGCGAGCGCGAAGGCGGGCGCGATAAGCGCCCCGCGAAGCAGTCGAGGGAGCAGGAAAAACGAAAACTGCTAGCTCTGGGGGCGCTTGAAGTAGAGCAGCTCGCGGAAGATGAGCGTCGGGCCGATCCAGTTCTCGACCCGCGCGTCCGAGACCATCTCCCAGCCCGCGTCGCCGAGCTCACGGAGCGCGGCGGCGAGATCGTTCGGACCGTACTCCACGTCGTCATCGGGCTGATGGCTGAAGTTGGCGACGATCGGCTGGTCGAGCCCGCTCACGACGACGACACGGGCGTACTCCCAACGGGTGGGGGTGGTCACGATGAGTCCTCCTCGCGCCGGCCGACGCAGCCTCGCGATCGTGTGGCCTCGGTCCGAACCCCGCAAGGGGGAGGCGCGTCGCGCCCGGCTAGCCGTCCAGAGAGGGAGGATCGGCGTCCCAGAAGTTCTCGACCTGACCCTGCGGCAGCCCGCGGACGGGACAGAAGCGGCCTGCGTGGAGAAGGTCGAGGAAGTGCTCGGGCCCCGTCACCGCTTCCTCGAACTCAGCGCTGAAGTAGCCGATGCCCTGATTGGAATGGGCGTCCGAGCCGCCGGTCCCCGGCTTGCCCAGGTTCTTGGCCACCTGCAACGCGAAGTAGTTCTCGCGCGGGGTGTTGCAGCCGTTGAGGACCTCGATCGCATCCACGAGCTGGAACACCGGCAGGCGCGCGGCCTCTTCGGCGGTCATCGTGAACGGCTCCTTCCCCTGCCGCTTGAAGTGCACGGGATCGAAGTAGTGGCGGAAGGGGTGGGCGACGATCAGGAAGGCGCCCTGTTCGTCGGCGACCTCGCGGAGGCGCTCGAGGCGGCGAATGCCGCTCTCATAGCCACGGAGGCCCACTGCGAGGATGTGGCCCATGTCCGTGGAGACCTCCATCCCATTGGAGACGAAGACCCCCGCGTGGGCCTTGCGGAAGGGCGCCAGGTCCCAGGCCTCCCACATGCGGTCGTGCTCGGTGATGTTCACGCCCGTCAGCCCGATCCGCTCCGCTTCGGAAATCAGCTCCTCGGGATCGAGCATCGAGTCGGATGCACCGCGGGTCGTGTGCAGGTGCATGTCGACGATCGTGCCGGGCAACGGCGCCTCCTCCGCTTGTGAACGAACTCACGAGCGCTCGACCCATCTTATCGGCCCCCCAGGTGGGGCAGAAGCCAGCCGAAAAGCGCGCCGAAGGCGAGGGCGAAGCAAGCCCACATCCACCACAGACGCTGCCAGAGAATGCCGAGGAGGAGCGTGGGGGCGAGCCCGAGCGTCACGATCGCGAGCGTGAAGGCGACGCTCGGGCTGCCAAGCCCGCCCGGCTCGCCATCCAGACTCGCCACCTCGTAGATGCCACCGACGACGAGGCCGAACATCGTCCAGCCGATTGCTGCCCCTATCAGGATCGGGATGATCAGGAGCGGGCCGGAAACGTCGCGCGCCACCCAGCGCTCGACGAGCGCCGCTTCCCGCGAGCGGAGCACCAGGTAGGTCACCGCCACGGTCGTGAACATGGCCATGATGTAGCCGGCGGTCCAGCCGGCGATTAGCGCCTCCACAGCGAGTCCGCGGTCGTCGTCGGAATGACGGTGCAGTCGAGGCCGGACGCGAGGCGGCTCACCCGATCCGACTCGCCCGGCGGGCCTATCCAGAAAAGGGTAGGACCGGCGCCCGCGAGCCGGACGGGCTCGCCGATGCGCGCTTCGAGCCGTTCCCAGAGCGTCGCCAGCTTGGGGAAGCAGTCGAACGCCACCCGTTCGAAGGCGTTGAAAACGTCAGCGCCGGTGAGCTGCACCGGCAGCCGCTGTCCTAGGGCATGGGTAACCGTGGGCTTGTCGAAACGCCCGTCCCGGTCGAGCGCCGCGAACATCGTTGCCGTCTTGTTCGGGAGCGTCGCGCGCGGAACGAAGAGGACGACGCCGTGCTCGGGGAGATTCGGGAGCGCTGTCACTTCCTCGCCCCGGCCATCCGCGAGCGCGGTTCCGCCGACGAGGAAGAAGGGCTCGTCGCTGCCGACCATGGCGGCGGCGCGCTGTAGGACAGCGTCATCGGCCTCAGGCCAATGGCGGGCCAGCAGCCGCAGCACCGTCGCGGCGTCGGAGGCGCCGCCACCAAGGCCCGCAGCCGCGGGAATACGCTTCTCGAGGCGCAGACGGAAGGGCTCTGGCGGCCGGCCGAGAACCTCCGCAAGCGCTTCGATCGCGCGCCAAGCGAGGTTTTCGCGGCCTGCCGGTGTGCCGGCGGCCGCCGGCCCCGTTACTGCGAGCGAAGCCACGGGAGCCGGCTCAAGGGTCACCTCGTCCGCCAGGGCGAGCGTTTGCAGGACCGTCGCGAGCTCGTGGTAGCCGTCGGGACGGCGCCCCGTGACCTCGAGGGTGAGGTTGATCTTCGCCGGCGCGAGACCCGCGAGCGGCTCAGGCACGCCCTGGGCCAAGCGTGTCAGGGCCAAGCGCATCAAGGATGGCGAGCCATTCTTCGATCATGAGCGTCTCGGGCCGGCGGAGCGGGTCGACGCCCGCGGCGGCGAGGGCGCCGGGAACCGCCTCGGGCTCTCCGTCGGGCATCCGCGAGAGTGAGTTATGGATCTGCTTCCGCGGGTTGCGGAAGGCCCCCCGAACGAGAGCGAAGAAGGCGGCGTTGCGCGCGGCCGGGACCAGGGGGACCTCACGCACCGTCAAGCGCACGAGGGTGGAGTGAACCGCAGGGGCTGGATCGAACGCGATCGGGGGCACGTCGAAGAGCCGCTCGACCTCCGCGTAGATCTGTACCGAGATGCCGAGCAGCGAGAGCTTGCCTGGCTTCGCAAAGAGCTCTCGCGCCACCTCGCGCTGGACCATGACCACGAGCTCGTGCGGGCGCGGGAATCCTTCCAGAAGGTGCCGAATGATCGGGTTCGCGGCGAAATAGGGGAGATTCCCGACGACGCCGAAGGGGCGGCCGTCGGGCACGGCCTCGGCGAAATCGAAGAGCCGCGCATCGCCTTCCAGCAGACGCAATCGATCGGCTTCAGCGAATCTCGTACGCAGGTGGGCCAGGAGACGTGGTTCGATCTCGAGGGCCACGATCTCATGGCCCTCGGCGAGCAGGGCCGCCGTGAGCTGCCCCGTGCCCGCACCGACCTCGACCAGAACGCCCCCCGCCGGGACACGCACTGCCCCCGTGATGTCGGCGAGGACACCTGTATCGACGAGAAAGTGCTGGCCCAGCGCTTTCCGCGGTCGCGGGCCGCGTGCCTTCGCGTTCACAGGGGGATCGTAGGGGCGGAGCCCGGCGTCAGTCGAGGATGTAGATCTCGACGTAGCCCGTGTACCAAGGGTTGTCTCCCGCTTCTTCGGGGAAGCCGAGGTCGACGTCATAGCCCTTGATCAAGCCACCGACATCCGCGGCGAGGCAGTGGCCATAGCCGGGGACGTAGAACCTCGTGCCTAGCGGAATCACCGTGGGATCGACCGCGCAGATTCCGTGGACGAGCAGAATACCCGTGGCCGTGATGCCGTAGGCGGGATCATCGCGGTCCTTCTCTCCGTGGGTGGCGTTGTACCAGGTGGCCCAAACGCGCACCTTCTCTTTGTACTCCACGGGGACACCGTCGCTCACGAGGACGGGCGAGCCACCCTCGCTCGCGGGCCCGATCAGGTGCTCGGTGGGGATAGCCGCCTTCACGAAGCTATCGCCGAGGCGCTCGCGCCCGATCTCGACACCGGATTCGTAGGTGACCTGGTAGCGAACGAGGCGTTCGCCCGGCACCCCCGTGATGACGCGCTCCTCGCCCGGGGCGAGGGTGTGGTCGGAGCGCGAGATCACCTGCGGTGGGATGAACTCGATCTCCTCTTCCTCGAACTCGCGCACGAGCGAGACGACGATCTCCATGCCCTCGATGACGATCGCCCGGGGCTCGTGTGAAACGGTGTCTCGTTCCAGCAACTCGAAATCGAAGAGCGCGATCACGTCCTCGACGCTGCGGGCCCGCGTATAGAGCGCCTCGGCCTGGCCGTCGACGACCACCGTGATCGTCTTAGCTTGGGCGAGACGGATGGTCGACCCCGCCGAGACCGGCGTCTCGAGCCCGGGCGAGACGAGGTCACCCTCCCGCACACGCAGACCGAGGTCGGCAATGACGCCTTCGACCGTGGCCGCAGCGGAGCGCGTTTCGATCCGTAGACGATCAACGACGACGGTGATGGGCCGCGCCCTTACGACCTCGATGTGCAGCGACTGCGTGCCGCTGGAAAGCGGCGTCGCGCTGCTGGCGGTGGCGGCGCTCGCGAGCTGCGCGGTCGCGGTCGCGAGCAAGCCGTCCACGAACACCCGATCTTGATCGCGCAGCTTCAGCCCGGCGGCCGCAAGCGCGCCCGCAACCGTCTTTGCTTGCGTGCGCAGCTCGAAGCTCGCGCCGTCAGCGGCGATCGTGACTGGAGTTGCGCGGCGAACGGCGAGGGCGGCCTGATCGCCGACGCGACCGACAAGGAGGCGATCGCCTGGCGCGAGGTCGAGTGCGGCTGCCTCGAGCGCGGCCTCATGACCATCGAACGTCGCCGTCACCTGTACCGCGCGCCCCTCCGAAAGCACGGTCACCCGCTGGAGCGGGAACACCTTGAACGCAAGCACAGCCAGCAGCGCGACAACCAGGATCGCCGCGGCGTGGTGGCGACCGCGGAAATACCGTGGATGGTGAAAGAGGTCGAAGTTGATGAGCCGGCGCGGGGACGGCCGAAGCCAGCTGCTCCCGCCCAGGGGGCGCAAAACCTCTTGAGCCAAGGTCACCCCCCTCCGTGCGCGCGGCGCGCAGGTGACTGCCCGGCTAGGAAGCCGAGCGTTGAACGATTGGGGAAGACCGTGCACCTGCCGTCGAAGCGCGCCTCGAGCTTGCACCGCGCGAGCCAGCTCGGATCCGGTGGGACTGCGGCACCCAAAGCTGACTACTTATGGCTGCTTCCTTCCGGATCTGACCAGGTTCGTAGCGCTTCGCCGCGCAGGACCAGACCGTCAATGCCGCTTTGCGAGGGCAGTCCCCGAAAACGCGGCCCTTGGGCAGGAATTCAGCCCCGCTGGAGCGGATTGCGGGTACAGGGCACCGCTAGCTCCCCACCTAGCACGGCCACGGTACGGTAAGGAACCTCCCCCGGCCGGTCAATGCGAATTTCGCCACGTCTTACGCTTCGGTTTGCCTCTCAGCCGGTCGGATCGCCACGAGCTCGGCACCCTCCTCGACCTCCGCGTCGACCGTCAGCTGTAGCCGCTCGACGGTGCCCGCGACGGGGGATCGAAGCTCATTGTTCATCTTCATGGACTCCAACACGACGAGAACATCGCCCTGGGCGACTTCGGCGCCGTGTTCGGTGCGCACCTCGAGCACCGAGCCGGTCATCGGCGCGGCGATTCGCACGAGGCCGTCGCGGTCGGCAGCTGCGTGGCTCCGTGCGCGTGTGGCCCGGCGTCCGCGGCCGATCTGAACGTGGTAGGTGCGGCGGCCGATCGTCACGTCCACCCCACCCCGGCGGCGTTCGAGATAGAGCTCGAGCGGCCGATTGTCGATCATGAGCACGTGCAGACCCGCACGGACGCGGTGGAGCTCGACCGTGCGCCATGCGCCTTCGGGATCGAGGCGCAGTCGAGTCGCCCCCTCGCCGTTGCCTAGGCGCTCGAACTCGACCTCAAAGGGCCACTCGTCGACATGGATCAGATGCTTTTCGGCCATCGACCCATCGCTTGATCGCGCCAGCGCGAGCCTGCGCGGACGGGAGCGTGGGCGGCCTCGTGCGGCGCCGCAGCCTCTTCTCCGCCCCCCAAGGAGGAGAGGAGCGCCGCGATCGCGGCCGCCTCGCGCTGCTCCTCCACCGCCTCCTGACCCTCGACCTGGTAGCGATCGAGGAAGCTGGTATCGAGACGGCCTTCGATAAACGCCGGCAGCCGTAGGATCTGGAGGAGGTAGGGGATGTTCGTCGCGACCCCGACGACGCGGAACTCCTCGAGCGCGCGCAGCATGCGCGAGCGGGCGCCCTCGCGGTCGCGGCCCCAGGCCGTGACCTTGGCCAGCAGCGAGTCGTAGTAGGGCGTGACCTCGACGCCATCGTGAAGGGCGCTTTCCACCCGCACGCCCGGCCCCGCCGGCTCACGCGAGAACACCACCCGGCCCACTGACGGAAGGAACGCATTGAACGGATCCTCTGCCACGATCCGGCATTCGATGGCCCAGCCGCGAGTGAGCAGATCGCCTTCGTCGTAGGGCAGCTCCGCCCCACCGGCCACCAGGATCTGATCTTTCACCAAGTCGACGCCGGTCGTGATCTCGGTGACCGGATGCTCGACCTGGAGACGGGTGTTCATTTCCAGGAAGTAGTAGCTGCCATCCTCGGTCAGAAGGAACTCAACCGTGCCCACGTTCTGATAGTTCGCGCTGCGGGCGAGGCGGCTGGCCGCGCGCGTGAGCGCGCGCCGGAGCTCGGTGTCCACCGCCATCGAGGGGCTCTCCTCAATGATCTTCTGGTGCCGGCGTTGGATGGAGCACTCGCGCTCGCCGAGGGGGACGACGTTGCCGAAGCCGTCCGCGATGATCTGCACCTCGATGTGGCGCACGTTCTGGAGCTGCGCCTCGAGATAGACGCGATCGTCGTTGAAGGCCGCCCCCGCCTCCCTCTGGGCCAACGTCACCGCCCGTGCGAGGTCGGCCTCGCGATCGACGAAACGGATGCCCCGGCCGCCACCACCGGCTGTCGCCTTCACCACCAGGGGATAGCCCACCTCCTGAGCGAGCGCGCCGGCGTCCTCAGGCGAATCGAGGTTGCCTGTGCCCGGAACCACGGGGATACCGATCTCCGCGGCAAGGGCGCGCGCCGCGGTCTTGTCGCCGAGCCGCCGGATCGAGTCCGGAGAGGGGCCGATGAAGGTTACCCCCGCCGCTTCGCAGGACTCAGCGAAATCTGCGTTCTCGGCGAGGAACCCGTAGCCAGGGTGGATCGCGTCGGCGCCGCATCCCGTTGCGATCTCGAGGATGCGGTCGCCGTTGAGGTAGCTCTCCGAGGCTTCGGCAGGGCCGACGAGGTGGGCCTCATCCGCGTAGCGAACGTGTCTCGAAAGCCGGTCGACTTCGGAGTAGATCGCCACGGAGGTAATCCTGAGATCGTGGAGGGCGCGCACGATCCGGAGGGCGATCTCGCCCCGGTTGGCGACCAGAACTTTCGAAAGCATCGATACTTCTCTAGCCCCCTCCGATGGCCCCAGCCTAACGGGTCCAAGGGGACCCCGAAACGGCCCGCTCGGGACGAATCCTCCTGGTCCCGCGTGGGGTGAGGACGTACGCTGAGGTTGGTGAACGAGCACACCCTTCGGGTCCTCGAATTCGACAAGGTCCTGGGGATGCTCGCCGACGAGACCGCCTTCAGCCTCGGGCGCGAACTCGCCCGCGAGCTGCGCCCGGCGAACGAGCACACGGTGGTGCTCGCGCTCCAGGCCGAGACCGCCGAGATGACCCTCATCGAGCAGATGGGACTGGACATCCCCCTCGGCGGGATGCGAGATCTACGCCCCCTGCTGCAGTCCGCGGCCATTGGGCAGGCACTCGAGCCCGCCGAACTCCAGGATGCCGCCAACACGCTCGCCACGGCCTATCGCGCGCGACAGCTGACCGAGCGACTGGCCGAGCGCACGCCCCGGATCGCCGAGCGCGCGGCCGTGATTGGCGATTTCCACGCTTTCGTCGCGGAGGTCGGCCGCGCCATCACCTCCCGAGGCGCAGTTGCGGACGAAGCGAGCGAACAGCTCGCCGCCTTACGCCGTGAGCTGCGGGGCGCCCATGGGCGCCTTGAGCAACGTGCGCGCACCGCCCTCGCCGACGCCTCTCGCCGCGGAATCGCGCAAGAGGAGCTGTTGACCGAACGCAACGGGCGCATGGTCATCCCGGTGAAGGCCGACTTCCGCGGACAGCTCCCGGGAATCGTCCACGATGTCTCCTCCAGCGGCGCGACGGTGTTCCTCGAGCCCATGAGCGTGGTCGAAGCCGGCAACGAGGTGCGCGAGCTGGAGCTCGGTGAGGAGCGCGAGATTCGGCGCGTCCTCCTCAGGCTCTCGACGATGCTGGGCGAGCGCGACCAAGAGGCGCTGGCCACCCTCAACGCGATGGCCGCGCTCGACGTTCTGCGGGCCAAGGTACGACTCGGGATGCGGCTTCGCTGCGCCTTGCCGCGTGCGGATGGCGACCAAGGCTGGCTCGCGGAGGCGGGCAGCACCGTCGTAATCCGGGCCCGGCACCCCCTCCTCCGGGAGGAGGTGGTGCCAATCGACCTCGATGTCGGTGACGCCGAACCCGGGCTCCTCATCACCGGACCCAATACCGGCGGGAAGACCGTCGCCCTGAAGACCGTCGGGCTGCTCACGCTGATGGCACAGGCGGGGATACCGGTGCCTTGCGACGAAGGCAGCCGCTTCGTGACCTACCCACACGTCTACGCGGACATCGGCGACGAGCAGTCGATTGAGCAGTCGCTCTCGACCTTCTCCTCACACATGCGCACCATGCGCGGGATCCTCGAAGCCGCAGTGCCCGGCACCTTGGTGCTCCTCGACGAGCTCGGCGCGGGCACCGATCCGGAGGAAGGCGCGGCGCTCTCACGCTCGATCCTCGAAGCACTCCTGGACCGCGGCTGTACGGTGATCGCGACGACGCACCACGGCGAGCTGAAGACGTTCGCCCACGACGACGCCCGGATGCGGAACGCGTCGGTCGAGTTCGACCTGGAGACGCTGAGCCCGACCTACCACCTCACGATCGGGCTGCCCGGGCAATCGAACGCGCTCGCGATCGCGCGCAGGCTGGGCATCGACGAGACGGTGCTCGAACGTGCGGAGGCGCAGGTCGCTCCCGGAGCACGCGAACTCGAAGGCCTGCTCGACGAGATCCGCCGCGAGCGCACCGCCGTCGCCGACGCCCGCCAGGGCGAGGAAGCGGCCCGCCACGAGGCCGAAGAGCTCCGCCTACGGCTCGCCGAACAGCGCGGACAGATCGACGTCGAACGCGAGACGATCCTCGGAGACGCGCGACGCGAGGGCGAGGCCCTCGTTTCGCGGGCCCGCCGCGAGCTCGAACGCCTCGAACGTCGCGAGCGTGACCGGACCGCGGATACGGCCGCGGCCGAGCGCCTGCAGGCCCTCGACACGGAGCTGGAGGCGGCAGCCCAGCGCGCGCAGGCGAAACCGAGCCGTCAAGTCGCGGCCTTCAGCGAGGTCCTCACGCCGGGCGACGTGATCCGCGTACGGGACATCCCTCAGGAGGGCGAAGCCGTCACCGGCGTGGGTGAGGATGGGCGCGTCGAGGTCCAGTTCGGATCGATGCGGATGAAAGTCTCCGTCGATCGCATCGAGCGTGTCGAAGCAGAGCCCGCGGCGAGGTCGGGAACGGTCGTCGGCGTCCCCGTGACTACGAACGTCTCCGCGGAGCTGGACCTCCGCGGCCAGCGGGCCGAAGAGGCGGTCCTGACCTTCGAGGGGCACCTCGACGAAGCCTTCCGCGCAGGCTTGCCCTTCATCCGCATTATTCACGGCAAGGGCACCGGCGCCCTCCGCGCGGCCATCCGCGAAGCCCTCGCTCGGCACCCCTTGGTACGGCGCTACGAGACAGCGCCACCACGCGAGGGCGGCGACGGCGTCACGATCGCAGTTCTCGCGGGCTGAGCGCCGTGCCACGCCAACGCAACGCCGGCCTCCAGGCATCCCTCGGCATCGCCGAGGGCGAACACGCGGACTCACCGCTCGCCGCCCGGATGCGGCCACGCGCCCTCGCCGAGTTCGTTGGCCAGAGCTCGGCGGTCGGGCCCGCTGGCCTGCTGGGGCGCGTCGAGGAGGGTGGGGCCCTCCCTTCGATCGTGCTCTGGGGACCGCCCGGCTGCGGGAAGACCACGCTCGCCCGAATCCTCGCTCAGGGCAGGGAAGGTGAGTTCATCGCCCTCTCAGCGGTCGCCTCGGGCATCGCCGAGCTTCGCAAGGTGATCCAGGAGGCCCGGCTGCGCCGCGAAGCGGGCGTCCGCACGGTGCTCTTCATCGACGAAATCCATCGCTTCAACAAGGCCCAGCAGGACGTGATCCTGCCCTACGTGGAAGACGGCACGATCACACTCATCGGCGCAACCACCGAGAACCCCTCGTTCGAGGTCGTGGCGCCGCTGTTGAGCCGCGTGCGCGTGGTCCGGCTGGAGGCCCTGGCCGAGGACGATATCGAGCGGATCGTGGAGCGGGCGCTCGGAGATGCGGAGCGCGGACTCGGAGCCTCAGGACTCGCGCTCGAGCCTGAGGCTCGGGCCCAGCTCATCGAGGGCGCACACGGTGACGGCCGCGCCGCCTTGACGGCGCTCGAGATCGCCGCGGAAGCGGCCACGAGCGAGGGCAAGCCCAGTATCGATCTCGCGGACGTACGACGGGCACTGCAGGAGCGCCGACCCTATTACGACAAAGAGGGCGACTACCACTACGACGCGATCTCCGCCTTCATCAAGTCGCTGCGCGGCTCCGACCCAGATGCGGCGGTGTATTGGCTCGCGAGAATGGTCGAGGCAGGCGAGGATCCGCTCTTTATCGTTCGGCGAATGGTGATCCTGGCCGCGGAGGACGTGGGGCTGGCGGACCCGCAGGCGCTGGGCATGGCGACCGCTTGCCAGCAGGCGGTGCACTTTATCGGCATGCCCGAAGGCTTCCTGCCGCTGGCCGAATGTGCCCTCTATCTGGCGCTCGCGCCGAAGAGCAACTCCGCGCTCACGGCCTATGCCCGCGCGAGCGAGGACGCGCGACGCACCTCACACCTGCCCGTGCCGCTTCACCTGCGCAACGCCGTGACGGGGATGATGCGCGAAATGGGCTACGGCCGGGACTACCGCTACGCCCACGATGAGTCCGATCACTATGCGACAGGCGAACGCTACCTGCCTGAGGAGTTGGGCGAGGCGCGGTACTATCGCCCCGGCAGGCTAGGCACGGAGGCGGCGCTCGCTGAGCGCCTCGCCGAGCAGCGACGGCCGGAGGGGGAGAACGCTGACACCAATCAAGGTTGAGTTTCTGCACGCTCGCGGGCAGGAGCGCGGAGCCGAGGCCGAGGAAAACCTGCGCCTCGCTATCGAGGCAACGGGCGTCGAAGTGGAGGTTTCCTACACGGAGGTCTCGAGCAACGAGGACGCCACCGCGAAGCGCTTCCTGGGCACGCCCAGCATCCGCGTCGAAGGCGTCGATGTGGAGTACGGCGAGCGCGCGCCCGAAGAGGTGCAGCTGGGCACCAGGTACTACAACACGCCCGAAGGCTGGAAGCCCTACCCGCATCCGCGCCTCATCGCGAACGCGATCCTCCAGGCGCACTCCGCAGACACGAGCGCCTAGGTAGGTTTCTAGCCGGCGCGCGGCTGGACGGGGCCAGGGTCTCGCGCGAAGTAGAGCTCGCAGGCCCATCGCGTCGCGCCGGGTTCCAAGATGGGGGCACGTTTGACGAAGCGCGCCTCCTCCGAGATGAGCTGGAGAATATCGCGCGGATGGCAACTCCGCAGCGCGCCCTGGCTGGCGCGAGCAGCCATCTCCACGGCCACCTCGAGTTCGCCCGCCGGGCACTCCACCCCCATCGCATCGGCGAAGCGCAGGAAGATCTCAGCCAGCTGCTCACGGCTCGGGTCCGGGATCTGAATCTTGTAGGGCAGGCGCCGGAGGTGCGCCTCTTCGAGCATCGTCGCCGGCTCGATGTTCGTGCTGAAAACGATGGTGGAGCGGAACGGGAACGTGATGCGCTCGCCCGTGACCAGCGACATCGTGTCGTCGCCCCGCTCGAGGGCGGCGATCCAGCGGTTCAGGAGCGCGTGCGGCGAAACCTGCTGCCGGCCGAAGTCGTCGATCGCGAGCAGTCCGCCGTGCGCTTTCACGTGGGGTGGGGCCTGGTGGTAGCCCAACTGGGGGTCGTACGCGAGATCGAGATCTTCCGGGCGGAGCTCACCGCCCACGAAGACGAAGGGCCGGCGCACCCGCATCCAACGGCGATCGACGGCCGGGCCCGCGTCGCTCGCCGGTTGCTCACTTTCAACCACAACGTGGATGAGGTCGTCGTAGAGCCGGATGATGTGGCCGCTGACATAGACCGCGACGGGGAGCAGCGTCACGCCGCAGATGGCTTCGCTGCAGAGCTCGAGGATCGTCGTCTTGCCGTTTCCGGGCGCACCCCAGAGCATCGCCGGGCGGCCTGAGGTCAGCGCGAGGCAGACCTTGGCCACGATATCGCGGGAGAGCACCAGCTCTTGGAGCGCGCGCGCCAAGCGGACGGGGTCGGGCGCACCCACATCGAGGTCGTGTTCGAGCGTGCGGAAATACTCCTGAATGGGCACGGGGACGGGCCCCACGTACTTGCTCCGCTCGAACGCCCCGGCAACTTCGCGCTCGCCGGCCTCGGTGAGGCTGTACTGCCATTCGGACTGGAGCCGGCCAGAAGCCGCCGTCGTCTCGACCAGTTTGCGGCGCTTGAGGTTCTCCAGCAGCTGACGAGCGATCGGCGGTACCACGCGCATCGCCTCAGCGACGCCACCGCCCGTCGGGTTCGGGACGCGCGCGAGCGTCTTTATCGCCAGGTCCTCCAGGAATCGATCGGGGAGGCCAAGCTCGTCCTCGCGTTCGGGGACGGGGGGCAGCGAGGGGAGGACCCGCAGAGCCGAGCGTGGCTCGGGCGCCTGCTCTCGCTCGTCGTCAGGGACGGACGAATACGCCAGGTTGCTCGCCATCAGCGGCCCGTCCTCATTCGTCGACCCTCTCCCCCGGCGACCCGGCGGGCGGATGTCCCTACGAAGACTGTCGGCCGTTGCGGGCCAACTCCGTAAGCGGCGCAGAATCGGCGCGGTCGAATCCTGTGACAGGATGGTGATCGGCAGACCCTGAGGGGCTAGGGCTCGCGCCCCGCCGGCACCTCAGCGGCCGCTCGACCGTCGCGCGCTTCACCGCCGTCGTAGGCATCGAAGCGGCCCTCCATGTCCCAGAGCAACCACCATTCGCGCTTCGCTTCCATGCGCATGAAGTGCTGCCCGTGCCGGAGGGTGACCCCTGCGTCGCGGAACCCAGCGCGCTCGAAGCAGCGGTGGGCCCGGACGTTCCACTCGAGCGTGTGGAGGTAGATGTGCCGAAGTGGCAGCGCCTGCCAGGCAAAGCGGAGGAAGGCGATGGTCGCTTCGGTGCCCAGCCCCGCATCACGGCGGTCCGAGGGCCCGATCGAGATTCCGTACTCGGCCGTGCCAGTGGCGTGATCGGCGTTGTAGTACATCAGCCCACCGATGTGCTCGCCGGCAATCGTCTCGAGGGCGTAGGCGCGGCGGGTGGGGTTCGCGAACCGCAGATCACGCTCGAACTGCTGCACGAATTCCTGGAACGAGAGGATGAGTGGCTTCGTGCCGTCGTAGCGCGCGACCTCTGGATCGCGGCGCCAGGCGTACTCGGCGCGAGCGTCCTCGATCCGCTTTTCCCGGATCCGCAGGCGAAGGCTCGTCGCGATCGTGCCGTGCTCCTCCGTCGTCACACGCTCACCCCGAGCGCCTCGAGTGCCTTCGCCAGAATGGAGCGCTCCGTTTCGTAGCTGAGCTGGGCGACTGCCTCCCCTGCCGCCACCCACGCAACCTCGTCGAATTCGTGGTCGTGGCCTGCAAGGTCACCGCCGGTGGGCGTCATCAACCAATGATGAACGAACTTGTGATAACGCCGTCCCTCACGCGCGAACCAATAATCGATCACACCGAGCTTGTCGCCGAGCGCAACTTCGAGGCCGGTCTCCTCATTCACCTCACGGAGCGCCGTTGCCTCGAGATCCTCGCCCGCCTCGGGCGTGCCTTTGGGCAGCGTCCAGCGGCTCGGACCGGCCTGAAAGCCAACGACGACCTCTGTCGTCGCACCCGCCCGGCGCCAGACGACACCACCGGCCGAAACAGCATCGAGAACGGGCAGGCGCCGGGCGGCGCGACCGCTCACTCCTCCGGCTCCTGCTCCTGCTCCTGCTCCCCGAATGTCGCGACTGTGGCCGCGTCCAGCGCCTCAGCGATGAGCTCGCCCCACTCAGCGGGCGCCTCGCTGGCGAACTCGTTGAGGTAGTCGGTCGCGACTTCGCCGCCGATCTCGCCCGCCGCCTGCACGGCCGCCTTCACGATGTCCTCATCGTCATCAACGAAGAGCTCCGCGATCCGGTCGATCGCCTCTTCGGACCCAATCTCGCCCACGGCGATCACGGCCTCCAGCCGGAACGCCGGATCGCCCGCCTCGAACTGCTCCAAGAGGTATTCGATCCAACGCTCGTCGGCCGAACGCCCCATTGCCCGCACGGCGGAGAGGCGCAGCGTCTCGTCGTCACCGTAATACGCCTCCAGCAGCAGCGCCTCCACCCAGGGGAGGGAACGGGGGCCGAGCGCTTCGAGCGCGTGGGCGCGCACCTCGGGGGTGCGCACCATGTCCGAGACCACGGCCCGCAGGCCGTCGATGATCGGCTCGCCCTCGCGCTCGGCAAGCGTGCCGAGCTCGAGACGCAGCACGAACGCGCCGAGGAGCTCGGCGGCCCCGGCCGCGACTGCTTCCTCGGGGTCGTCGCGGAGGATCGGCACGAGGAGCTGCGCGGTCCGCGGATCGGTCGACTCCCGCAGCGCCTCGATCGCGGCCGCGCGCGCCTCGGCTAGCGGATCTTGCAACGCGACCCCCGCAAAGCGGGAGAACTCGACATCCACGCGCTCATCGGCGAGACGCACTGCCTCGGTGACGAGGGCAATGCGCGTGCGGTCGGGAATGCTCGGCCACGCCGCCTCGAGCGCCGTCTGCTGGGTGCGATCGAGATCCGAGAGGATCGCGATCTCGGCCGGAGGCAGTTCGGCGCCTTCGGTAAGTTTTTCGAGGACCTCAGAGAATTCAGCCAAAGGCGGCGAGGGCCTGGTCATGCTCCGGATAGTACACCGGGTGCGGCTAGGCCTCGGCCCGCAGATCGCGAGCCAGCAACGCGGCCATGGCTTCGCCTACCGACCGCTCGCCCCCGATGACGGCTGCCACCTGCTCAGCCACGGGGAGCTCGATGCCGTGATCGGCGGCCAGGGCCAGCGCCGCGGGAGTGGTGGTCGCGCCCTCAACGACGCCGCCCACCGCCGCCTGCGCCGCAGCGGCGCCTTCGCCCGCGGCGAGACGCTCGCCGAAGCGGTGGTTGCGGCTGAGCGGCGAGTAACACGTTGCCATGAGGTCACCCACCCCGGCGAGCCCAAGCAGCGTGCGCGCATCAGCGCCCTCCGCGACCGCAAGGCGGGTGATCTCGGCGAGGCCACGGGTCGTGAGGGCGGCGACGGTATTCGCGCCAAAGCCCAGCCCCGCAGCCGCCCCCGCCGCAATCGCCACGATGTTCTTGAGCGCGCCGCCGAGCTCGACGCCGATGAGGTCAGGGGAGCGGTAGACCCTGAACCGCGGTGTGCTCAGCGCCCGCTGCCACGCTTCCGATTCCGTCTCCCCGATCGAGGCCACGACCGCAGCAGCGGGAAGGCCAGCGGCAATCTCACGCGCCAGGTTGGGCCCCGACAGCGCGGAAATGCGCGCCGCCGGCCAGCCGCAGTCGGCGAGAACCGCGCTCATTCGCAGGCGCGAGCCGTTCTCGATTCCCTTCGCGGCGGACAACAGCGCGATGTCGCGAGGGAGGGCCACACGCTCGGCCGCGGCGCGCAGGGTTTGCGCTGGCACCGCAAAGATCGCACCGTCGAGCGCGCCCGTCCCCGCATCGAGTGGTGCTACCTGGACCGACTCCGTAAGGACGAGCCCGGGCATGCGCGCCAGGCCGCGGGCCGCGTCCAGGGCAGCTGCTTCCTCGGGAGTCCGCACCAGCAACGTCACAGCCGCACCGCCCTGGGCGAGGAGATCGGCCAGCGTCACACCCCAGGACGTCGCCCCGACGACGGCGAAGGCAGGCACGCTCCTAGCCCGTTGCGGGGCGATCCCCGCCCTGCCCGAGCCGCGGCTCGGTGCCGGTGAGGAGTCGTCGAATGTTGGGGATGTGCATGAACTCGATCAGCGCAACCGCCGCGAGCGTGAAGTACGCGTAAGCGGCCGGGAGCTCGCCCGCGAGCGCTAGTCCCCCGACGGCGGCGGCCGCCACCACCCCGCCTACGACCGACATCACGGAGATGGTGCGCGTAACCGCGACCACCAGTGCCGCAACCACGACCACCCCTAGCGCCACGAGGGGCGTGAGGCCAAGCAGCGCCCCGAAGGCCGTGGCAACGCCACGCCCTCCGCGAAAGCCCGCGAACAGGGGCCAAACGTGGCCGGCGACGGCAGCCGCCGCGCCCGCCGCGGCCACGCCGTTGTCGTCGAAGACGAAGCGACCGATGAGGGCGGGCGCGACCCCCTTCCCCAGATCGAAAACGAGCACGAGCAGCGCGGCCACCGGTCCGGCCGTGCGCAGGACGTTCGTCGCACCCGTCTTGCCGCTGCCGGCCTCCCGGATATCACGCCGAAGCCAAAGATAGCCCACGACCAGACCCGCGGGGATCGAGCCGAGGAAGTAGCCCAGGGCGATGTTCCCGAGGTACTCCCCGATCACTCCGCGCGACCCTCATCGCTCGAACCGCGAAAGATGAAGCGGATGGCGGTGCCTTCGAAGTCGTGCGCCTCACGCAGCCGCCGCTCGAGGAAGCGGCGGTAGCTGAAATGCAGCAGCTTCGGGTCGTTCACGAAGACCACGAACGTGGGCGGGTCGACGGACGGCTGGGTGGCGAAGCGGATCTTGAGGCGGCGGCTGTGGATGACGGGTGGCGAGTGGTCCCGCAGCGCCCGCTTGAAGATCCCGTTGAGCTCGCCCGTGGGGATGCGCCGGCGGCGCGCCTCCCGCGCTTCCACCGCCAGGCGCAGGACCTCGGGAAGACCCACCTCTGCCTCCGCCGAGATGAAGGTGAAGAGCGCCCAGGGGAGGAAGCGGAAGCGTTCGCGCATGGCGGCGAGAAGGCGAGCCCCATCTTCCTCAGGGTTCTCCCAGAGGTCGGTCTTATTGGCCACCACGACGAGGCCCACAGCCGCCTCTTGGACGATGCCCGCAATGTGCGTGTCTTGCGCCGCCACGCTGTCGCCCGCGTCCACCAGGAGGATGGCCACGTCGCTGCGGTCGATCGCGGAAGTCGCGCGGAGGACGGAATGACGCTCAACGCCCAGGCCACGCTTTCCGGGCCGCCGGATTCCGGCCGTATCGATGAGCGTGAAGGCGCCCTCGGGCGAATCCAGATCCGTATCGATCGCATCGCGGGTGGTGCCCGCGACATCGCTCACGATCACGCGGTCCTCACCGGTGAGCGCATTCACCAGGGTGGACTTGCCGACATTCGGACGCCCAACGATCGCGACCCGAATCCGGTCGCGCTCGACCAACGGCGCGGTCTCGGGCAGGCGCTCGACGATGTCGTCCAGCAGGAGGCCGACGTTCACGTCGTGCAAGGCCGAGACAGGGAGCGGCGGGCCGAAGCCCAGGGTGCTCGCCTCCGCCGCCGCAATCGCCTCGCGCGCTTCGTTATCGGCTTTGGTGGCGACGAGCAGCGCGGGCGTCTCACCGCGACGCACGACATCGGCCATCTCGAGATCGCTGGCCGTAAGGCCGTCACGCGCATCCACACAGAAGAGTACGAGCACCGCCTCCTCAATCGCCGCCCCGATCTGGGCCCGGATCAGGGCGGTGTAGTCGCCTTCCGCCTCACGCTGAAAGCCACCGGTGTCGAGCACGAGGAAGTGCCTATCGCGCCACTCGACTTCCGCCTCGAGGCGGTCGCGAGTCGTGCCTGGCTCGTCCTCGATGATCGCCCGGCGCTCGCCGACGATGCGGTTGAACAACGACGACTTCCCGACGTTCGGCCGGCCCACGATCGCGACCCGAGGGAGATGGGCGACGGTGCTCACGGGAGCGTCTCTGGAACGAGAACAAGAACGAGGTCGAGCTCGAGCAGCTCGACCGCGACGATCTCGATCCCCGCTGGCACGGACACCTCGGCCTCGTAGCTCCCGGGCCCGGCCTCCCCTTCCTGCAGAGAGACCGTGGCGAGAACGTCGGCGATGGTGAGCTCTGCGAGATCAGGTTCGGCGCCGCTCACCCGCACCTCGACAAAGTACACGCCCGCGGCGACCTCCAGGCCCTCAGGCAGCCCCTCGAAGATGGGCGGCACACTCAGTGTCCGCGCACCCTCCTGAGCCTCGATCGAGACGGTAACGAAGACGCTCTGAACTCCTGCGGTAACCCCGTCGGGAAGCTCGAGTTCGCGGCGCTCGATCACCTCCGTTTGGGCGCCCGTCACGTCGACATCGTCGACGATGAGGGCCGCCAAGCGCTCGATCAGTTCGCGGGGGCCGCTGACTTCGATCGTCGAGGGCTCGATGCTCACGCTGGTCACCGAGTAGCCCCGCGCGGGACTTCCGGTGGGGCCACCGAGCACGGTGATCTGGCGGGTGAGCGAAGCCTCCTTGACCACCAGCGTCACCCGCGCACGGTTCTGGGAGAGCTCGACGGTTACGCGCGTGCCGTCGCTCGTCCTGGGGACGAGTTCGGCATCGAAGGACTGCGTGTCGCGCAGCCCGCTGATGGAGACCCTCGCCCGGACCTCGTTCACCGACTCCACGAGCTCGGCTCGGCCGGTGACGGTCACGAACGGCGGGTCGACTTCGGGCAGGCCTTGGCGAAACCCCGATGGGAGCTCACCGGTCCGCTCGACCGTAACCGGCAACTCCTTGCTCGTAACCGCCACGACAGCGATGTCGACGATCTCGGGCTCGGCACGGATGACGCGCACATCGTTGCGGTTCGTCGTGATCTTGACAGGAAGACTCAGGCTTTCGCCGGCACGCACGGCGGACGCGTCCACGGTAGCGACGAAATCGTCCGCCCGAAGATCAGCGATATCCTCCTCGCGGACCTCTACAACCACCCGCACCGACCCCGCTTCGCCCACGATCAGCCCCTCGGGCACGTTCACGAACTCGATCTGGATGGGCGCCTCCTCGATGCCCGGGACGGTCGATTCGACACGCGGATTCTCGACGTCCTGGACGACGAACCAGATTCCGAAAGCCGCGACCACGCTAAACGCGGCCAGCGTCCAATGCCCGATGAGGCCAGTGACGCTGGTAATCGCGAAGAAACGCGCGGTTCGGCCTACAGCCCGGGCGCGACTCCAGACTTCACTCATTCGTAGCGGGCTCGGCAAGCTCGACCGGCTCTGCACTCCCCCCGTTCGACCGCTTCATCATGTGAAGCTTGAGCTCCTCGACGAGCGCCGCGCCGTGCTCAACGTGCTGGAGACGGCCACGCTGGGCAACGCTGATATCGCCCGTCTCCTCAGAGACGACGAGCGAGAGTGCGTCCGTCTGCTCGGTAATGCCGATCGCGGCCCGGTGGCGCGTGCCCAGACCGCGGGCGCTGTAGAGAAACTCGCCGGCGAGGGGGAGCTCACACGAAGCCGCGACGACGCGATCGCCGCGGATCACGGTGGCCATGTCGTGGAGCGGGGAGTTCGGATAGAAGATCCCCGTAATGAGCTCCGGGGAGACTCGCGCATCTACCGGGATGCCGGTATCGATCACATCTTGCAGGCCGGTCTCGCGTTCGAAGACGAGGAGGGCGCCGTGGCGGGCCAGCGCCATTCGCGTGGCCGACTCCGCGATGGCGTCGATCGCCTCCTCCTTGGGGCTGTGTGAGGCGAGGTCCTGAATCCCGGTCCGCCCGAGGCGATCGAGGCCCCGCCGGATTTCCGGCTGGAAGATCACGGCCGAGGCGACGATCAAGGCCACCAAGCCGTTCTCGACCACCCAGTTCACAACCGTCAGATCGAAGACGCGCCCGACTATGACAACCACGAGAACCAGGGCCACCGCGCCCCTCAGGAGGGTGATTGCCCGGGTGCGGCTGAGTAGCCGGAAGACGGCAAATATCGCGGCCGCGATCAGAAACACGTCTATCGCCGCCGAGAAGTCGAACAGTTCGATGACTTCTCGCGCGCTCTGGAAGTCGCCCATGGGTTGCTGCGTACGGCGCGCGAGCGCCGGCCTCCTCATCAATCATAGCGAACGGCGTTACCGAAACGGTTCAGGCGCCAGGAAACTCGAGACAGTCGAGCAGGAAGGCCACGACCGCCGCTTCCGCCCACACGCGATTCTCCGCTTGGTCGAAGACGATCGAGTTGGGCGCCTCGATCATCTCATCGGTGATCTCTTCGCCCCGATGCGCGGGCAGGTCGTGCATCACGAGCACATCCGGGGCGGCGTGCGCAACCAGCCGCTCGTCGAGCCGGTAGCCCATGAAGTCGATCCGCCGCTGCTCGGCTTCGCGCTCTTGGCCCATCGAGATCCAGGTGTCCGTGTAGAGCGCGTCCGCGCCCGCAGCCGCCTCGGCGGGATCGGACGTGAGCAGGAGCGAGCCGCCACTGTCTGCTGCCCTCGCGCTCGCTTCGCCGATGATGGCCTCCGGCGGGAGATAGCCCCGCGGCGTCGCGAGCCGCACGTCCATGCCGAGCGAAGCTGCCGTCACGATGAGGCTGGAAGCGACGTTGTTCCCATCGCCGATGAAGCTGATCGACTTGCCCCGCACTTCGCCGAAACGCTCACGCAGCGTCAGCAGATCGGCGAGCGCCTGGCAGGGATGTTCTCGATCCGTGAGCGCGTTCACGACGGGGATCGTCGAGTACTGGGCGTACTCCTCGATGATCGCCTGATCGAAGGTACGCACGGCCACGATGTCGATGTAGCGCGCGAGCACACGCGCGACATCCTTGATCGCCTCACGCTCCCCGAGGCCGACCTCTTGCGGGGCGAGGTAGATGGTCGCCCCCCCGAGGTGGTGCATCCCCGCCTGAAAGCTGACGCGCGTACGCAGCGAGGGCTTCTCGAAGAGAAGACCAAGCTGGCGGCCTTCCAAGAGAGGCCGGGGCTGCTGTTTGAGCGCGGCCGCGGTCTCGAGGAGGAACACGATCTCAGGCGGGCTCAGATCGGCAGAGGAGAGGAGGTGGCGCGTCATCGGGCGAGTATAGGCAGTCGCCCGCAACGACAAACGAGCGCCAGGCCGCGCCACGCGCCGGCATCGCTGCTAAGTGCGAAGCCCGCTGGGCGGCCTTAGCCTGATCGTTTGGTACGATCGCCCTTGGCTAGGGGTGTAGCTCAGTTGGTAGAGCATCGGCCTCCAAATCCGAGTGTCGCGGGTTCGAATCCTGCCACCCCTGCCAACTTCCTCCTTCGGATACTTACCGGCTGGCGTGCGGACAACGCCCGCCTCTTGGTTATCAGCTCTCGGCTCTCGGAGCGGGACGCCGCTGAACCAACACTGCGGGAGGTGGCCTTGGGGTTTCGAAAGCCCTCCGCAGCTACGCTTGGTCTCGGGACGCCGAGGTCAATCCCAAACCTTGAACTGAGAACCGCTCCCCGCCTACGATCTGAGGTCTGGGCCCAGGTGGTGGAACCGGCAGACACGCTGTCTTGAGGGGGCAGTGCCCTTTTGGGCGTGTGAGTTCAAATCTCACCCTGGGCACCAGCACTTCGGCGCCGTAGCCAAGCGGTAAGGCAGAGGTTTGCAAAACCTTGATCACCGGTTCGAATCCGGTCGGCGCCTCCAGGCTCCCCCTCTGGGCTATTGGCTATTGGCTATTGGCTATTGGCCGTTGGCTGTTGGCCACTGGCTATTGGCGGCTCGCGGCCTGCGGCCGCTCCTGGCTCTTGCCTTTTCGGTGCGGGCGGCCGCTGCGGTAGAATCCGGCGCTGGCACTTCAGCCCTCGCAGGACGCGTTCATGACCTTCGCCGATACCGTCGCCCGCGCGCGCGCCGAGAACCGCACACTCCTCTCCGAGGTCGAAGCGAAGGCGGCCCTGGCCGAGGCCGGCCTGCACGTCACGGCCACAACCCTCGCAACGTCCCGCGACGAGGCCGTCGCGCAGGCCGCTGCCGCCGGGTACCCCGTCGCGCTCAAAGTCGTGTCGCCGAACATCGCGCACAAGAGCGATGTCGGCGGCGTTCGCCTGGGCCTCGCCGACGGCGAGGCGGTGGCCGAGGCGTACGACGCGATCCTGGCCTCGGTGAAGGCGGCCCAGCCCGACGCCATCGTCGGGGGCATCTCCGTGCAGCAAATGGCCGCGCCCGGCACCGAGGTAATCGTGGGGATGACCACCGACGCGCAGTTCGGCCCCGTGATGATGTTTGGACTCGGCGGCATCATGGTCGAAGTCCTCGGGGACGTTGCCTTCCGCCTGATACCCCTCGGCGAGGGCGATGCCGAGGACATGATCGACGAAATCCAGGGGCGCCAGGTGCTCGAGGGGGTGCGCGGGCAGCGCCCTGTCGACATGGCCGCCCTCGAAGGCACGCTCCGCGGCGTCTCGGCGTTCGTAGCCGCCCACCCCGACGTCCAGGAGCTGGACTTGAACCCCGTCATCGCCTCTCCCGAGGGCGCCGTCGCGGTGGACGCGCGCATCGTTCTGGCGGAGGGCTGAGATGGCTGTTCCCGGGCACCGGCTCGACCGCATGTTCAACCCAAAGACGGTCGTCGTGATCGGCGACAAGGGCCCGGGCTACATGTGGCTGAAGAACAATCAGCCGTTCAAGGACAAGGGCGGCAACCTCTACTCGGTCCAGATCGACGAGAAGGAGATCCCGGGGATCGAGGAGCTCGGCATCACCAACTTCACGTCGCTCGCGGATGTCCCGGAGCCCGTGGATTACGCGGTGGTGGCCGTGCCGCGGCACATCTCTCCGTACGTCCTGAAGGACCTGATCGAGGCGCAAGCGGCCGGGGCGGCGTTCTTCACCTCCGGCTTCGCCGAGACCGGCGAAGAGCTCGGCATCACGCTCCAGGAGCAGCTCACGGCAATGGCCCGCGAAGCCGGCTTCAACGTTGTCGGTCCGAACTGCATGGGCCTCTACCTGCCCAAGGTTGGGGTGCGCTTCAGCGCGGATGTGCCCGTGGCCCAGGACGGTCGCGTCGGCTTCGTCTCGCAGTCGGGGACGCACAGCATCATGTTCAGTCTGGTCATGGGCACGAACGGCATGCACCTCAGCCGCTGCGCGAGCTTCGGCAACGCCATCGTGCTCGACATCAGCGACTACCTCGAGTACCTCACCGAAGACCCGGAGACGGACGTCATCGCGATGTACGTCGAAGGCGTCAAGGACGGCCCCCGCTTCGTGAAGGCGCTGCGGGCCGCGAGCGCGCGCAAGCCCGTGGTCGTGTGGAAGGGCGGGCAGACCGACGCCGGCGCTCGAGCGACGATGTCGCACACGGCTTCGCTGGCCTCCCCGCACGCCGTCTGGCGCGGAATCATGCGCCAGTGCGGGGCGATCTCGACGGACAGCCTCGATGAGACGATCGATGTCGTGAAACTCCTGCTCTACACGAAGCCTTCGGCGGGCCGGCGCATGGCCCTGATGGCCATGACCGGCGGGCAGTCGGTATCGATCACGGACGCCTTCGGGAAACAGGGGTTCGAGGTCGGGCGGCTCAGCGGGGACTCCTACGAAGAGCTTTCGAGCTTCTTCAACATCGTCGGTGGCAGCTACCAGAACCCGCTCGACATGGCGGGCACCGTCCAGGGCAAGACCGAAGTGCTGGAACGGATTCTCGGCATCCTCGACGCCGACGAGAGCGTCGACGCCCTGGCGATGGAGCAGTCGGCGATGTTTGGGGCGCGGCAGTGGAAGGAACACCCCGAACGGCTCGACGAGCTGCTGGACACCCTCGCGAAGCACATCGACGGCTCCACGAAGCCGTTCCTGATGGTGATGCACCCCGCCCACGAAGAGGCGTTCGTCGCGGAGCTGCGGCTGAAGTTTGCGGAGCGCCGCATCCCCGTCTTCCCCAGCTTCGAGCGCGCGGCAGCGGCCGCCGCCCGCGCCCTCCCCCTGGGGGCGCGCGCCTAACTCGCGCCGCACAGGTGGCCCAATCTCGCCTGAGGTCACATCCTTCGGCGAGTCAGTGTGGCCTCGTCCCGACGCGCGGGCAGGCTGCTACGGTTGATCGGTGGGAGACAAGGCGACCTACCAGAGCGCGCCAGAGGGATGGCGACGATGCACTGTCCGACTTCTTTGATCGGGCCGTGTTCAATGGCTTTGCCACCTACGTCCGGGAGCCGGACTGGTACGCGAAGATCGAGCACGTCGACGGCATCTTTGCGAAGGCAGCGGCGAATCTCGTCGATCCGCAGCACGTGTTCGCAGCGTTCCTACTCGTGCGATGTCACTCGTCATACAGGGCAGCGGCACGGCTGGCGATCTCGACTCAGGTCCCCGAGGCGTACAACCTCCTGCGATCCACGCTGGAGTACGGCGCCTACGGAGTCTTGCTCGAGGGCTCTCAGGCCTTGACGGATATCTGGCTGCGCAGGAACGAGAGCGAGCAGGACAAGAAAAACGCTCGGCAGAACATCACCTGGGGGGCTGCCCGTTCGGCAGTGAAGGCCCGAGACTCCTCGAGCAAGCTCGGGCCCGCAGTCGAGACGCTATATGACCGTTGCTTGTCATACGGCGCGCATCCAAACGAGGACGCCGTGTTTAGCAACATGAACATGACCGGACTCGCGGATGGAGGGCTTTCGTTCAAGCTGAACTACCTCAGCAGCGATCCGCTCACGGTGCGCACTTGCCTCAAAAGCACCGTTCAAGTCGGCTTCGCGGCTCTCCGGATTTGGCAGCTGGTGTTCCCTGAACGGTTCGCGCTCTTGCTCCTGGACGACGAACTGGATGACATCGGCAAGTCTGGAATCTGAGGAAAACGATCGTGCGCGGTTAGTCCCGTCCAGACCGCTCCGGGCAGCTCGCGCAACGAGCGAGCGCGGCATCCGGCGCGAGCGCCTCTACGCCAACCGCCGCGAGCAGGCCCTGCAGGCGCCAGAGGGGCAGGCCCATCACCGCGCAATAGCAGCCGCTGTGCGCAGCGACCGTGGGCACGTCCTCGTCCTGGATGGCGTACGCGCCGGCCTTGTCTAGGGGACGGCCACTGGCGACGTAGGCAGCGATCGCCTCATCGCTGAGCCGGGCCAGCTGGACCTCGGCGACGCTGACGCCGCTGGTGGTTCCGGCCGGCGAAGTGATCGCGACGCCCGTTACGACGAGATGCGCTTGCCCGCGAAGCGCGCGCAGCATCGCGACGGCGTCCTCCGCGTCGCTGGGCTTGCCGTAGGCGCGGGCGCCGTCGTGCACGATGGTGTCGGCCCCGATGACGATGACGTCCGAATGGCGGCCCGCCACGGCTTCCGCTTTCTCCCGCGCCAGGCGGGGAGCGTCGTCGAGCGGGTCGCCGTCGGTTCGCTCGACGATGTCTGCGCGGTCGACGCTGAAGTCCGGGACGAGTGCGCCTAAGAGTTCGCGACGGCGAGGGGAGGCCGAGCCAAGGACGATCGGCAGGGGCACGCTAGCCCTCGGCAGCGGGCAGCGTCAGCCGCGACACGCTCTCGATGTGCGCGGTCTGCGGGAACATGTCGATGGGCGTGACACTCTCGAGGGCGTAGCCGGCATCGACGACCGTGCGCAGATCGCGCGCCAGCGTCGTGGGGTTGCAGGACACGTAGACGACCGTCGGCGGGGCCAGCGCGATCAGCGCTTCGAGCACCTCGGGCGCACAGCCCACGCGCGGCGGGTCGAGCAGTACGACCGAGGGCTTCTCCGCTAGTTCCGGGAGGACCGCTTCGACCTTGCCCAAGCGAAAGTCGATGTTGTCGAGATCGGCGAGGTTGACCTCGGCATCGCCCACGGCTGAAGGCGACTCTTCGATCGCGATCACGCGCTCGAAGCGATCGCTGAATATCGCGGCGAAGGTGCCGACCCCGGCGTAGGCGTCGAGGAGGAGGTCGCCTTTTTCGGGGAGGCTCGCACTAACGAGTGCGACGAGCTTCTCCGCCTGGGCGTTGTTCACCTGGAAGAACGAGGAGGGGCTGACGCGGAAGCGCCTCCCCCCGAGCTGCTCCACGTAGTGCTCCTGCCCGCTCTCCTCGGGGAGGTGTTCAAGGGCGGGGGCGATCAGCGTGCTCTCGGTCTCCGCGTTGTGGCGCATCTGGATCTGGTGGAGACCGCGGGCGTGCCCCTGAAGGCGCGGGAGCTGCTCGTTCACCCACGGGTCGGCGATGGGGCAGCGCTCGACGCGCAGGAGGCCGCGGCCGCGCCGATGGATGAAACCGAGATCGCCATGCCTGCGGCCGGTCGAGAAGCGCACGTGGTTGCGATACGCCCAGGGGTCGTCCGCGCCGACGACGGCGTTCACGGGCGCATCCTCGAGCCCGCCCATACGCGAGAGCTGCTCGCGCACGATCGCTTCTTTGGCCGCGAGCTGGGCCGGGTACTCGAGATGCTGCAGCTGGCAGCCACCGCAATCGCCGAAGAGCTTGCACTTCGGCTCGGTGCGGCTGGGCGATGGTTCGATCACCTTCGACACCACGCCCTGGACATAGTCCGGGTGGGTGCGCTCGACGGTTACCTCGACGAGCTCTCCGGGCGCGGCGAAGGCCGCCATCAGCGTCTTGCCATCAGGCAGATGGGCCAATCCCATACCACCCGCGACGAGACGCTCGATGCGCACGGTCTCCAGGCACTCGTCCTCGGGGATCTCTTGGCGGCGACGGCGGCGGCGTGACACGCGATTAGCCTAGCGGCGGGGGATGCGTGGGGCGAACGGCGCGAGTCGAAGGCGGCTACGGCCGCGAGCGTGGCGATTCAGTCCTCGAGTAACCGAGGATATCCTCGAGCACGTAATCGTTCTCGGAATCGACGGTGGCGGGAGGCCAAATGCGGGCGGGCGGGCGGGCGCGCGCGCGGGCAGCCCCGTACAACGAACGTTCGCCCTCCGGGCCGTCAGGGGGGAGCGGTGGCGTCTGCCGGGTGGACTCGACGCTGCCCGGGGCGCGACCGATGATCGCCCGCGATGCGAACGCTCGTGGCGGCTTCACTCCTGATCACGTTCCTCGTCCTGGCGGCGAACTGCCGGGACCGGCAGGCGCCGGACGCGAGCAGCGCCCCGATGATCGAAGCCTCCGAACCCGGCACTCATGAGCGCGTCCTCGAACACGATGGGCGCGAGCGCTCGTATCTGGTTCACGTGCCCAAGCGACTCCGCGAGGGACCGCTCGCAGCCGTGATCGTCTACCACGGTGGCGGTGGGCACGCGGCCAACGCGATCCGTATGACCGGCTTCGACCAGGCCGCCGAGGAGCACGGCTTCCTCGCGGTCTTTCCCAACGGCAGCGGCCGCCTCGCCGATGCCCTCCTCACCTGGAACGCAGGCAACTGCTGCGGCTACGCCCGGGAGCAGGGGATCGACGACGTCGGCTTCACCAGCGCCTTGATCGCCGCCCTCCGCGCGGACTACGACGTGTCGGCGGACCAGATCTACGTCACCGGCATGTCGAACGGCGGGATGATGGCGTACCGCCTGGCCTGCGAACGTGCGGACCTCATTGCGGCGGCAGCGCCCGTCGCGGGAGCGCTGAGCGTCGCTTGCGCTCCGAGCGAGGCAATCTCATTGATCGCGTTTCACGGTACCAACGATGAGAGCGTGCTCTACGCCGGAGGTCCGCCGAAGCGACGCGTCGACCCTACGCCCCGCGTCGACGCCTCCGTCGCGACCTCGGTGGGCGTCTTCGTCGACCACAGTGGCTGTGCGGCGACCCCGCGCGAGCGCAGAGACGGCGAGATCGTGGTCGCCGAGTGGGACGGCTGCGCCGACGGCGCCGCAGTCGCGCTCCACACCATCGACGGCGGCGGCCACGCCTGGCCTGGCGGTGTGCGCGGAACCGTTTTCGGCGACGCCCCCACGCGGGCGATCTCCGCAACAGACCTCATGTGGGCCTTCTTCGCGGAGCACCCCAAGCGCTAGCCGGCGGGATCCTCGCCGATACGCCTTTGCGCTCACCGGCCCGCAGTTTGCGGCCGGGCGGGCGCGGCCGGGCGGGGACAGGGCCGAGCAACTCGTCAGGCGGCAGGCCGCGCCGTCTTCGCTGAGCGCTCATGGCCTGCTTCCGCCGCCGGTAGGAGCAGCGTGCCTTCGGCAAAGCCCTTGACCCCGGCGTGCAGCTCGTACTGCGCAATCAGCGGGAGCGCGGCAAAGCGGAGGCCTGCGTAGCAGCGCGCCGGTCCGCCTTCGAGGCCGGCCCCGCGCAGCCCCGTTTCGGCGTGGGGGACTGCGCCCTCCGCGATGGGGAGGTGGACCTCCGCGAGTTCGCCGTCAACTCGGAGGACGCCGGGGCCGCTTGCGCTCACGCCGCTGATCGCGGCCCAGCTCCGGAGCTTCGTCAGCGCCTCGTCCGCAGCGGTGAGCGAGAGGGCGACCTCGCAGGCGACCGTAGCCTGCGGGTCAAGAGTCAGCAGTTCCGACGGCTGGGAGTCGAGATCAGCGGCCGTCAGCTGGGGCGCGGCGGCCACAGGCGGGACGGAAGCGACGGCAGCGTGCCGCTGGCGGCCGAAGCGGGGCATCCGGGGAATGTTTACAAGGCGCATGAGATGACCCTCCTGTCGCTTAGGTCTACGTTCGGCGGAGGGCGCGAGACGGACACGAGGGGTAAAGCTGCCGCTGGGGTAAAGCGAGTTTTCGACTAGATCGGGACGCAGGAGCCACAGCGGCCGTACAGCTCAGCACTGTGGCCGTCGAGCTCGAAGCCGGCCGCCGCCGCGTTCTGCTCGACCGCGGCATCCAATGAGGGGTCGCTGAACTCCGTCACGGAGCCGCAGCTGTTGCAGATGAGATGGTGGTGGTGCTCGCCGCTGCGGGCGTGTTGGTAGCGCACCCCGCCGTCCTCGAGGGGCACGCGACAAACCAGATCGAGCTCCTGCAGGAGCTTCACCGTACGGAACACCGTTGCCCGGCCAGTCCCGGGGACGCGCTCGCAGAGCTCTTCGATCGTGAAGGGCCGGCGGCTGCGGGCAATCGCACTGAGAACGGCGCGGCGTGGGGCAGTGAGGCGGTGCCCGCCGTCCTCAAGGCGCGTCGCACTGTCGGTGGCCGTGCTCACGAAGGAGATCGTAGGTTCGGCCGGAAACGCGTGTCAACGCACGAGCGCGCCCGACCTAGAAGTCCCCGCGCACTGCGCTGGCCCGAGTCGCAAAGAACCAGTAGGCCTGTCCCGGCTCGAGTCGCTGAAGCGTATTCGCGCCCGGCGGCAGCTTCGCGACATAGCGCTGCCACGTGCGCGAGCCCGCGTCGTAGCCGTAGACGGCGGTCACGGAGCCCTGGCCCGAGGCAGCCGCCGCGACGACGGCCGTCGTGGCGTAGGGCCAGGTCACCAGACTCGCGCCTGCGGCGAGCGGCAGCGTAGCCGGGGGGGGGGCGGCGCTTGGGCGGGAGCGGGATCAGGTTTCGGAGCGGGATCGGGAGCGGGATCGGGATCTGGAGCGGGATCCGGAGCGGGTGCAGCCGCGGCCGAAGCGCCGTAGATGGCGGTGATGCCGGCCCGGTCGTCTGGTGTGGGGTCGTGCTTGAGAGCGCCCGAAGGGTAGGTCGCGAACATCACCGAGCCAGACTCGCTGGCGTGCCCGAGACCGAGCGCGTGCCCGAACTCGTGCGTCGCCACGCTCTGCAGGTCCATCTCCACGGACGCGCCGCTCGTCCACACCCAACGGCGATCGATCTCCATGTCGAACTCGATCGCCGTGGTCGGGTTCGTGGCGCCCGAATACCAGGTGCAGGTGACCGCGAGCACGTTCCCCGGAATGTCGGCCCAACCGATGGTGTTCGTGCCGTCGATCCCCTCGCCACAGGCGCCGGTTGGTGCCGTGGTTGCGCCCTCGTGAACGAAGGCGAAGTCTGCCCCGGCAGCGGCCCAGGTGCTGGCCGCGGCAGCGATCGCCTCAGAATCGCCGGCGAGGCCATCGGGCTTGAGCGCCGCGTTGTATCTCCATTCGGTGGTGTGGTCGGGCCACCAATACGACTTCTTGGCGAACTGCGCAGCCACCATCCCGGGGGCGTGCCCCTCGAGTACGGTCGCCGAGATGCCCGCGTCAGCGAAGCGAGCGAGCGCACCGTCGTGAGCAACGTCCAAGTCGCTCGATGATTCGCCGGAGAGGAAGTGGACGTCGACCTGATAGGTGACGCCCTCGTGCTCGACGGTGAGCCAGAGGTGGTCGTTCGTGGAATCGACCGCGTGAGCATCGAAGACCTCACGCGGTTGGAGGGTGACGAAGGCGAGAAGCCCCAGCGACAAGACGACCGCAGCCGCTGCCGAAACCTGGGAACCGAACGCACGTAGAGACGCGGTTTGCACCACCGGCCACTCCCCTGAGGCGTCCGTTCAGAAGCACGGGGCTTAGCCCGTGAGCAACGCCTCGATGGGGAGTTCGGTCGGGGGATCCCCTAGGGGAATGCCCCTAGGGGATCGGGCTGGCGACGATCGGGTAGAGGCTTCGTGACCGCCACCGTCTGAATCGCAAAGGCACCCACCCGCGCCCGCCACCGACGCGGGCGACGGCGCCACACGGTCCCCAGGGAGTGGGCCCGAGAGCGGGCACGAGATTGACATGAGATCTCATTCGCAAGACGATACGATGTCTCGTTGAGACGAAGACTCAGTCGGAGAAAGCCGTCATGCCGCCCCGCGGGCTTCACCGGGCCCTGCCCATCGCCGCGCTGGCGACCCTGAGCGTCGCCGCGGCGTGTAGCGACGGCGACGGTGACGCTGCTCGCGATGGACGGATCTCCGTCGTCACCTCGACCACGATCGTCGCGGACCTCGTGGAGCAGGTCGGCGGCAACGCCGTCGCCGTCCGCAGCGTCGTCCCCGAAGGCGCCGACGTGCACACGTTCACCTTCGCCCCAAGCGACATTCGAGACGTCAGCGACGCGGACCTGGTCGTCATCGTCGGAGCAGACCTGGCGAGCGTGGAGGAGCGCCTCGCGGAGAACACGTCGGGGCTGGTCGTCGTCCTCACCGAAGGCATGCGGCTGCGATCGTTCGGCGAGAAGGCGACCCCGGAGGATGACGATGGCGAAGGACAGGAGGCCAAGCGCCGAACGCCGGGGAGCGTCGACCCCCATTTCTGGATGGACGTGGGGCTTGCGATCGAGGCCGTCGAGCGCATCCGGGAGGGGCTCGCCGCACTCGACGCGGACAACGAGGACGCCTACAGCGAGCGAGCAGCAGGCTATATCGAGGAGTTGCGCACGGTTGATGGAGAGATTGCGGAGATACTCGCGCGGCTCCCCCCCGAACGTCGCTCCCTCGTCACCTTCCACGACGCCTACGGCTACTTCGCCACTCGCTACGGGCTCACGATCCTCGGGTTCGTGGTGGAGGGGCCGGGGGAGGAACCCAGCGCAGCAGCGATCGCCAGCCTGGTAGAGGACATCAAAGCGCGGGGCGTACCCTTCATCTTCACGGAGCCCCAGTTCAGCGCGCGCGTGGTGGACCAGGTGGCACGCGACACAGGCGCCACGATCCGCACGCTCCCATCCGGAGCGCTGAGCGAGGAGTACCCGACCTATGTCGACTTCCTCCGCCGAATCGCACACAGCATTGCCGACTAGCCGGGGGGCCTTGGCGGTCGAGGTCACGAGCCTCACCACCGGCTACCGCGATCAGGTGGCGATCGCCGACGTTTCGCTGGCGCTCGAGCCGGGGACGTTTCTCGGACTGCTCGGCCCAAACGGCTCGGGCAAGAGCACGCTCCTGAAAGCGCTGGTTGGCCTGCTCCCGGCCTGGGAGGGGAGCATCCGCCTCCTCGGGATGCCACCCCAGGAGGCACGCTCGCGCGTGGGCTATATGCCCCAGGCCGAGGATCTCGACTGGACCTTCCCGGCAACTGTGCAGGAAGTCGTCGCGATGGGTCTCTACCAGCGTTCGTTCGGCTTTCGCCGCTTCCGGCGCGGCAGCGATGAGCGCGCGCGAGCAGCGCTCGAACGGCTTTCCGTGGCCGACCTCGCGACGCGCCAGATCGGCGAGCTCAGCGGCGGCCAGCAACGCCGCGTGCTTCTCGCCCGCGCATTGGTGAAGGAGCCGGATCTCCTCCTGCTCGACGAGCCGACAGCCGGCCTCGACGCCCCCTCGGAGCGGGGACTCCTGGACCTCCTGCGCGAACTCGCGAACCAGGGGAAGACGATCCTCGCCTCCACCCACGACATCACCTGCGTCAACGAACGCTGCGATTACGCACTCTGCCTCAACCGCAGCGTGATCGCGTTCGGCCCCCCGGTGGAGGTGATCACCGAGGAGACCTTGGACCGGACGTTCGACGGCCACGTCCTCGTGCTCGGCCGCAGCGGGCAACAGCTCGCCGTTGCCCCACACGTACAGCATGACCACGCTCGGACGCGTGACTAACGCGTGACCGCCTAAATGATCGACTGGCTCGCGGATCCCTGGCACTTCGAGTTCATGCGGCGCGCGCTCCTCGCGGGCGCGCTCGTGGCCCTCGCGGGCTCGGTCGTCGGCGCCTTCGTCGTCGTGAAGGGCCTTGCCTTCCTCAGCGACGCCGTCGCGCACTCGTCCTTGGCGGGCGCCGCGATCGCCTTCCTGGCGGGCGGAGGCTCGATCGCCATCAGCATCGGGGCGGCCTTGGCCGCGGCGGCCACCGCCGTGAGCGTTTCGTTCCTGACCCACCGCGGCCAGCTGCGCGAGGACACGGCAATCGCACTCGTCTTCGCCGGGCTTTTCGGTCTGGGCATCCTCCTCATCAGCCGCGCGCGGAACTACGCGCTCGAGCTGAACTCGTTCTTCGTCGGTAACATCCTCACCGTGCCCACGGAGGACCTTGTCGTGATGGGCGTCCTTGCCGGCGTGGTCCTGGCGATAACGCTCGTGTTCTATCGCGAGCTGCTGTTCACCGCTTACGACCCGACGATGGCCGCCGCTACGGGGGTGCCCGTCGCACTCGTCCAGACGGGCTTGATGATCATGGTGGCGCTCGCTGCGGTCGTGGCTTTCCGTCTCGTCGGGGTCGTGCTCGTCATGGCCATGCTGGTCGCGCCCGCCGCGACGGCCGCACTCCTCGTTCGGCGCATCCCCCTGATCATGGCGGGCGGCGTGGTGATCGGCCTGGCCGCGACTGTCGTGGGCCTCTACGCCTCCTTCCACGGCGACGTAGCCGCCGGGCCCGCGATCGTGCTCGCGGCTGTCGCCCTTTTCGCAATCGCCTTCGTGCTCTCGCCCCGGGGCCTGGGCGTGATCGGCCACCTGCGTGGCGGTGCCCGGCCCGCCTTCGGGTAGCGCGGGCGCTGCGTGCTAGGCTACCGGCCGCAGGCAGAGCCACCTGCTGAGGAGGCCGATCATGGCGCTCTCACCGATCGAAGAGCTGGCCGAGATCGAAGCGACCAAGAAGCTGCGGATTCTCTACTCCCACTATTACGACGGGGGCGAGACCGACAAGCTCGTCGACCTCTTCACAGACGATGCGGTCTGCGAGTTCGGCCCGAACTATGGCGGCGACTGGGTGGGCAAGGAAGCTATCCGCGAGGGCTACTCGAAGTTCGGCCGCGACGAGCCGTTCAAGGGCGCACTGCACGCGAATACGAACCCCTGGATCGAACTCACGGGCGAGGACACGGCCAAGGGCCGTTGGTACCTGCTCGATCTCTCGCTCACCGGGCCCCCGGACCAGAACCCGCTGACGCTCATGGGCGTCTACGACGACCTCTACCGCAAGATCGAGGGCCAGTGGAAGATCGAGCGCACGTATATCGACTTCATCTGGCCGAACCGCGACTACCGCGGACCGCGCGCGCCGGCCCAAGCGTGACCGAGGACGCGGCCCTTAGCGAAATCATCGCGCAGCACGCCATCACCAAGCTGATGGTGCGCTACGCCGATCGCATCGACGCGAACGATCCCGTGGGCGCAGCCGCCTGCTTCGCCCCGGACGGGGTTGGGATGTACTGGGGCGAATACCGCGGGCGCGAAGCGATCGCTGAAGCCCTTACCGGCATGCTCGCCGCGTTTCACGCGACCAGCCACCACCTCTCGAACGTGCAGGTCGAGCTCGCCGGCGAAACCACGGCCCGCGCCCAGTCCTACGTCTCGCGTTCCACCGCTACAAAGAGACGTTCCAGCCCATGCACTACTGGGGCCGCTGGGTGGACGAACTCACGAAGATCGAGGGCGAGTGGCTCTTCGCCCGCCTGGAGGTCGTGGGCGTTGGCAACCTCGTGCCGGGCGAGCCAGGCAGCCCCGACGACCACCCCGGACACCCGGGGCGGTTGTAACCGGCGCAGCTGCGCCCCTACGTAGCCGCGGAGCTGGGCGCGACGGCGTCCTCCAGGCCACGCGGCGCGCGCGGCGTTTCCACCTTCTGGACCTCGCTCAGGACGTGGGCGAAGCGCTCCCGCTGCGCGGGCGTCTCCACGGGCATCCCGAACCCAACCCGGCTCGCGTACTCGCGATGCTCGCGGATGAACCCGGGAAGGTTGTCGTAGGTCGAGGTCTGCGCGAAGCCGCGCAGCACGTCCTCGGGGATCACCTGGCGCATCTCGTCCCACTTGCCCTGGAGCGAGAGGGAATGGAGCTGCACGCCGAGGTCCTTCCAGCCGTGGAGGTCGAAGACATCGTGGTAGCTCCGGGTCGAGCCGTAGAAGGAGATGGGCTGGCGGAGCGATTCGAGCCCGCGCTCGATCGCCGATTCGTCTTCGCCGAAGACGGTGAAGCCGCCGCCCGAGATCTCGATATCCTGCCAGCTGCGACCACTGCGCTTGAGGCCGACGCCGATGTTCGGGAGGACGACCTCGCGCATGTATTTATCGGTCATGAAGCCGTGCGGGAGGACGCCGTCGGCGACCTCCCCGGCTGCCCGCGCCATGCCATCGCCGACACAGGCCAGGAAGACCTTTGGCGGGGAGTAGTCGATTGGCCCGGGATTGAAGGTGGGATTGATCAACGTGAACTGGTAGTGCTCGGTCACGTGGTCGGGCTTCTCGCCCGTCTGGAACGTATGCCAGATCGCCTTGAGCGTGCGCATGTAGTCCTTCATCCGCGGCGCGGGGGGCACCCAGGGGACGCTGAAGCGGCGCTGGTTGTGGCCCTTTACCTGACTGCCCAGACCAAGCGTGAAGCGTCCCTTGCTCAGCTGCTGCAGATCCCAGGATTGCATCGCGAGAATCATCGGCGCGCGCGGGAACGCGATCGTGACCGAGGTCGCGATCTCCAGCCGCTCCGTCGCAGCGGCACCGAGGGTCGCTCCGAGCATCGAGTCGTGGGCGGTCTCCGCGGCCGAGGCGAAATCGTACCCGAGATCCTCAGCCCGCTTCGCCCCGGCCGCGACCTCCGTGAGCCAACCGCCGCCAAATCCGCTGCCAACCTTCATCGTCCTGCGTCCTTCCCCTCAGCGCCGTGGAGCGGCGCCGGCGTGCGATTGTACCCGCCCCGCGCCGCCCTCCACGCCCAGTCGGGGAATACCCCGCTGCAGAGACCGAGGCCCGGGGCCGATGACCGTGCTGAGGGACTGTATGGCAGACGAAGAGCCTGATCAGGTCGAAGCCGACGATCGCCTCGAGGGGGCCCCGAGCGGCGACCTCGTCGCTGAGGGCGCGGGCGCGGAGTCCGGCGTGAGCATGGCGCGTACCGCCACCGGCGGCCTGACGCTGCAGTTCGCGCTCGACATTCCCAAAATTCCATCGCTCGCCGCGGTCTCAACCTGGACCCACCAGCAGCTCATCAACGGGGCCCTGATCGTGGCGGTCGCGGCGATCGTCGCGGTCTGGGGCTACGGCCGCTTCTTCGCGAGCGAGACGGTGGCGGAGACGACAGCCGAGGCCGCCGTGCTGGGCCGCGCGAACGTCGTCACAGACTTCAACCGCACCGCGGACACGCCCTCACTCGGCTCCGGCAGCTTCGTCGAACCGGACGCGGCCGTGATCGGGGCGGTGCGGATCGGCGACGGCGTCTACGTGGGGCCCCTCGCGAGCATCCGCGGGGATGAAGGTGGGCCGATCGTGATTGGCGAGGGCTCGAATGTGCAGGATCTCGTCTCGATTCACGCGCCCCGCACCTTCGCCGGGGGCCGAATCGTCGACGAAAACCTCGTCAGCGCCGGCGGGGAGCAAGTCGCCGTCTGGATCGGGGAGGACGTCACCCTCGCACACCAGGCCGCGGTTCACGGTCCCACGTTCGTCGGCAACGCCGCCTACATCGGTGCGCAGGCGCTGATCGTGCGAGCGACGATCGAGGCCGGCGTGATCGTCGAGCCGGGCGCAATCGTGATCGGCGTGACGCTCACAGAAGGCCACTACGTGCCCGCCGGGAGCGTCGTCGCGAGCCAGGCGGCGGCGGATGCGCTGCCCAAGATCGAGGCCGGCTACGCGTACACCGCCATCGCCGCGGAGGAGCTCCAGGTCCACCACGCGCTTGCGAGCGCGCGCCTGGCCGCCACTGCTGAGGCTCACGTCAGTGCCGGCGGCGGCTCTTCGTCCGCGGCTTCGAACGCTTCTTCCGCGCACTGACAACGGCGGGCGCGGGCGTGTCTAAGAGCTCCGCGATCTCGGCCAGCGCCTCAGGCGTGTTGGCATTGCGAAAGCTGCGCAGATCGGGATCGACCCTCCGCAGCTGATCCTCGCCGAGCAGCAGGACGGCGAGGGGCGCGAAAGCCGCCGTGATCTTGTTCGTTCCCGCCGCGAGTGCCGCCTCGACGACGGCGAGGCAGGCCTCACGGCGGTAGGCGGCCGCCAACGGCTGCTGGAACCCCCCGACCTCGGGCATCGCGACGTCATACGAATCGAGCGCCTGCACGACCCGCTCGACGACCCCCGGGCGGAGGAGGGGGGCGTCGCACGACGTGACGAAACAGACGGGCGATGGCGCGGCCGCAAGTCCAGCAGCGATCCCCGCGAGCGGGCCACGTTGGGGCTCGCGGTCCTCAACGACGGCGACTGGACTGGAGGGACGCATTGGCGGGAGCGTCTGACCGGCGGCCGTGACGATCACCAGATCGCTCACGGCCGGCGCGAGGGCGTCGTGGACCCACTGCACGAGCGGGCGACCGCGGAGCACCGCCGCCGCCTTGTCGGAGCCGAAACGACGGCTCTGCCCGCCCGCAAGGATGATCCCGGTGACTCGCTCGGCAGACGCTTCGGCACTCATGGCCTGCCCAGACTACGCGACAGGCCTCGATATGATGGCTCGATGGCACTTCGCGAGGCGTTCGCACTGGGTCCCGGCGCAGTCGTGGCGGCGGTCGGGGGCGGGGGCAAGACGAGCCTGGTCTTTGCGCTCGCCGAGGAGGAAGCGGGCGCCGGCGGCGCGGCCGTCGTTACGACGACGACGAAGCTCACACGGCCCGACTGGGCGCGCGTCGACAGCGAATTCGCGACCGCCAGTGAAGGGATCGCGCACGACGTTCCGGCGCCCCGGGAGGGCGCCGTCCTCCTCCTCCACGCGGGCCGGGGCACGCGTGAGCGCTACCTCGGCGTCTCCGGGGAAACCGTCGCCGCCATCGCTGCGCTCGGCGCCGGCCTGATCGCGGTCGAAGCGGACGGTTCCGGCGGGCGGCCCTTCAAGGCCCCCGCCGCCCACGAGCCCGTGATCCCTGCCTGCGCAACCGACGTCGTCGTCTGCGTGGGCCTGGAGGTGCTGGGGCAGCCGCTCGCCGCGGCGCACGTCCACCGCGCAGAGCGGGTGGCCGCGCTGGCGCGTGCGGAGCTGGGCGAGATCGTGACCGCCTCGATCATCGTCGATGTGCTGCTGGCGGAGGAAGGCGGACGCAAGTCGGTGCCGGAACGGGCGCGGCTCCACGCCCTCCTCAATGGCCCGCGCAGTGACGAGCACCTTCGACTAGGCCAGCACATCGCCCAGCGGCTCGTCTACGGCGGCTTCACCGGCGCCGTCGTCGCGACGGCGCACGAGCGCCGCGTCCACGCGGTCGTCCGCTAGTGCGCCTCTTCCGCCGCCGTCCCCGCATCACCGAGGAGAACTACGGGCGCCTGATGACAGCCTTCGGCCGCACGGTCGACGCCGACCCGATGATTGAGGGGCCGGCTGCGGCGCTGGCCGGCCGGGTCGTGCAGGAGCTCCCGCGCGAGGTCCAGCAAGTCGACGGAGAGCTGTACGACGGCGCAGCCACCTATCACCTGCGCCTCCTGGCCGGCGCCTGGATCATGGCGAGCGAAGGCAGCGTGCCGGTCGAGACGGCGGAAGTCTTCGAAGAGGCGCTCGCGTGGCGGTTCGGCACCCGCGCCCTCCCGGAGCGACTGGGGAAGCTGGCGCGGGGCGAGGTCGAACGTGATCTCGAACTCGATTCGCCCTAGCGCCGATGCGAGGTCCGCTCGCCGTCAAGGCTCGCGAGATAGGCGAGGCCGCGAGATCGGGGGCTCGCACCCCGGGGGAGCTCGCGATGAGGCGCAGGGCCGTCTCCGTCCAGGCGCCGTGGCGGCTGGCCTTGTCGAAACGGGCGAGGCGCTGGCCGATTGCCGCGAGGTCGCCGTCAGCGAGATCGGTCTGCGCTCGCAGCGCCGCCCGCGGATCCGCCCCCGCGAAGCCGAGAGCGACGCGGTAGAGATTGCTTCCAGAGCGCGCACCCAGCGCCTCGCTGAGCTCCCGGCGGCTCTGGTAGCCGGCTGCCCGCGCCTCCGCGGCCGTAATATCACGCTCTGCGACGACATCCACGGCTTCAATCGCGAGCACGCCGATCGCGGTTCTCAGCTCTCCACCCGCGCGCACCGTCGGGCGCCTCCAGCGACGAAAGGCGAGGCGGATGCGCCCTGCCGCAATCCCTTCGAGTGTCTCGCGCTTGAGCAGCACGGCGCTACAGGTCCAGGTACCAGAGGAGCTGCACGTCCCCATGGGCGACCGGATCGCCCGCGTAGGCGTGCCGCGCGATGCCACCGAGCACGCCGCCCTGCCGCCGGTAGAAGTGGCAGGCGCGCGGGTTCACGTTCTGAGTCTCGATCTTGAGCTGCCTCAGCCCTCGCTCCCTCGCCATCCCCGCGATGTGCGCGAACAGCGCTGTCCCCACGCCCCGGCCGCGTTCGCCCGTCGCGACGCGGAGGTCCTGGAGCAGCGCAAGATCGGCTCGGCCGTCGAGCAGGCGGTAGCTGAGATCGCCGGCGAGCAGCGTCGCCGCTCCCACATCGCGACCACCTTCGACGGCCAGCACGAACTCGCGGTAACGCATGTCGAGGCCGTGGTCCGGCCAGGCCTCCGGCCGCTCGCTCCGCTGCTCGTCGTAGTCGCGCCTGAGCGCTTCCGCGAGCGGCTCCTCGGTCAGTGTGATGCCGCCCAGGCCGCCCTCGATGACCGTCGGTCGCAGCCACGTCTGTGTCTCGAACGCGATCGAGATCGCGCCGTAGCGAGAAAGCTCATCCGGCCCAATCCGCGCGAATTCGGGGGCGATCAGGAAGCCTCCGGGCTCAGGTGCGAGCCGCGGCCTCGACGACGCGCGCGCAGTCGACCATCTCGGGGATCACGAGGTACTCGTCCTTGGTGTGCTGCGCGTAGCCACCGCGCCCGATCACGATGCTGGCGATCCCGTGCCCACGGAAGACGTTTCCGTCAGTGCCGCCGCCGACGGGCTGGGGGTTGGGCGTCATGCTCAGGCGCTCGAGCACGCCGAACACGAGCGCGGCCGCCGGATCCTCTGCGTCGATCTTGAATCCAGGCATCTTCAGGGCAAAGTCGGCCTCGATCCGCGCCTCGGGGTTCTTCTCCGAGACGATGTCGATCTGCGTCTTCGCGTAGGCCACCAGCCGTTCGACCTTCGCCTCATCCATGCTCCGCATCTCGCCTTCGATGCGGCAGTGCTCGGGCACGGCGTTGACGACGAGTCCGCCAGAAATGACGCCAACGTTGCCGGTCGTCTCCTCGTCGATGCGGCCCTGGGGCAGGCCCACGACGATCTCAGCGCCGATTCCGATCGCGGGCACACCCTTCTCCGGCTCCAAGCCAGCGTGGGCCGAGCGCCCGTGCACGTCGATCGTGTAGCCGTAGTAGTAGGGCGAAGCGCTCTGGATCTCAGTGGGCGGCCCGCCGCTGTCGATCACGATCGCGACCTTCGCGGTCAGTGCGCGGTAGTCGAGATTGGCGGCGCCCACGAGCCCGATCTCCTCGCCGCGCGTGAGCGCGACCTCGATCGGCCGGTGCACGCCGCCGTCCTCCGCCAGAGAGCGGATGACCTCGAGAATGACGGCGCAACCGCCCTTGTCGTCGGCTGCGAGGATGGTGTCGCCGCTGGAGCGAATGATGTCAGGACCGTCGAAGCGCGGGACGATCCCACGTCCCGGTTCGACCGTATCCATGTGCGCAGAAAGCAGGAGCGGCTCGCCGCTCCCGGCGACGCGCGCGAGCACGTTGCCGTGATCGTCCTTCCAGGCCTCGGCACCGAGGGCCGCGAGGCGGCGTTCGAGGTCCGTGGCGGCAGCGGCTTCCTCCCCTGAGGGCGAATCGATCGCGATCAGTTCGAGGAAATCGGCGACGAGACGTTCGCGGTCGATGGCCACCGATCGGCCGCCGCTACTTCGCCGCGACGGCCGCCATCGAGCCGCTTTCGACACCGATGTCCGCCAGCAAGGCGTGAATGGCGCGCGCCTTCGTGACGATGCGACCCGCCTCCTCGCGAACGGCTTGGCGGCCGTCGCAGAGTGCTTCTGCAGGATTGCTGTGGATGTCGAACTCGAGGCCGTTCGCGCCCGCGGCGACGAAACCGTAGGAGACGCGCTCAACCAGCTTGCTATCGCCAGAGCTGTGCGACGGGTCCGCGAGCAAAGGCAGATGCGACTTCCGGCGCACCTGCGGAATCATCGAAATATCGGCTGCGAAGCGCGTCTCCGACTCGAACGAGCGAATGCCGCGGTAGCAGAGGATGACGTTCGGATTACCGTGCGCGCTGGGACGGCCGGCGCGATCGAGGCCCGACATGATGTAGGCCGCCGCGCAGAGCCACTCGCTCATGTCGTTGCCGAGGCCGTGCTTCAGCACGACGGGGTTCGAGATTCGCGACAGCTCTTCGAGCAGAGGCGAGTACTGAGCGCTACGCGCCCCCACTTGGATGACGTCGACGCCGGCGTCGAGGAAGGCGTCGAGATGGCGGAGATCGATCAGCTCGCTCACGACCGGGAGGCCCGTCGCCTCTTTCATCGCCTTCACGATTTCGAGGCCCCGGGCGATCTCCAGGCCGCGGTAGTCGTAGGGGCTGGTGCGGGACTTGTCGACGAAGGCACGGAGGACGTCGATGCCGGCGTCGCGCGCCATGAGCGCCGATGTGACCGCCTGGTCCTCGCTTTCGATGGCGCAGGGGCCGCCGAAGATGGTGAGGTTCGGGCCGCCGATACGCACCCCGCCGACTTCCACCACGGTGTCATCGCGGTGGAAGCTGCGGCTCGCGTCCTTGTACTTCTCCGTGATGCGGATGACGCGATCGACGCCGGGCAGCTCTGTCACGCGCCCCTCGTCGACGATCCCGGCAACACCCTTGACGCCGATGACGATGCTATCGGTGCCGATGATGGTGTCGCACCGAAGGCCGTAATCGGCCGAGATACGGTCGATGACGCGATCGGCCTGCTCGCGCGATGAGCCTTCGACCATGTGGATGATCATGACTAAGGGTTCTCCATTATGTTGGGCCGCTCATTCTCCTACGCCCTTCCCCAACCCGCTACTCTGATGCGCCCTCTTGGGCAGCCGGGGCCACGTTGGCGCCGATCCAGCTGGTCTTGCTGCGCGGGCTTAAGGAGATCGAAGGCCTTGCCCGTGGCCCTACTGCGACGCTGCGGTGGTCTCGCCTCGGACGGGGGGCCGCGCAAAGAACACCTTGACGGATCGGCACCGACGGTGCCGATCCGTCAAAGAGGGCGCATCAGAACGAACGGATCGGCACCGATGGTGCCGCCACCGCCAAAGAGGGCGGCTCAGAACGAACGGA
>CAUYXJ010000005.1:0-49654 GCA_963577065.1 Dehalococcoidia bacterium
TTGGCGTTTTCAGCTCGCTGCGCTCAGGCCGTCCCCCTCTGAACTCTGAACGTTGAACTCGCTCTTAGGCTCGCTGCGCTCGGCCCCCCTTGCACCCCACCTCCCCGGCGCTCGACTGCTGCGGCTGCGCGGCCTGGCGGCCGGCTTCGTGTCCGGGCTCGCTTGGCGTTTTCAGCTCGCTGCGCTCAGGCCGTCCCCCTCTGAACTCTGAACGTTGAACTCTGAACTCGCTCTTAGGCTCGCTTCGCTCGGCCCCCACCCAACCTCCCCTCCCACGCTCGACTGCTCCCCCTTTGCGGCCTCGCGGCCGCTCCGTCTGCGCGCTCGCACCTCAGGGCAGAGCGCGGGCAGGGGCTCGCCCGGCACGGGCGCTCGCTGCCAGCGGCGGTAGGTTGTTCCAGCCGGGATATGGAGCGCCACGAGGTCGCTGCCGTCCTTCACGACGCGGCACGGCCACGACATCCCGGGCCGCCCATCGCGCGTGATGTAGCGAAGCACCACCTCATCGCCATGGCGAAAACGCGGCGGAGGAGGAGGGTGAGCGGTCATATTAGGGAGAGGATAGCTCCCCGCACGCCCGCCCCAGGGTGCGAGAATCTCCCGGAGCGGCCGTGCGCCGCACCAGCGGAGGCACCGGGATGGGCGACCTGTACCACGACGGCAATCGCGAGCTGCAACGGCGTTTCGATACGGAGCGGCTGGCGGCGCGGCTCGAGCAGTCGAACACGAAGGCTGAGATCGACGAACGTGCCCGCGCGTTCATCGAAGGGCGTGACATGTTCTTCCTCGCCAGCGTCGATGCTGATGGCCACGCGAACTGCTCCTACAAGGGTGGCGAGCCTGGATTCGTGCGTGTCGTCGACGGGCAGACGCTCGCCTTTCCCAGCTACGACGGCAACGGCATGTTCCTCTCGATGGGCAACGTCCTCGCTTCGGGCGAGGTCGGCCTGCTGTTCGTCGACTTCGCGGAGCAGTCACGGATGCGCGTCAATGGCAGGGCCTCGATCGATTTCGAAGACCCGCTGTTGGAGCACTACCCAGGGGCGCAGTTCGTCGTCCGCGTAAAGGCCCGTGAGGTGTTTTCGAACTGCCCCCGCTACATCCACAAGCTGGAGTTGGTCGAGCGGTCCGCGTTCGTTCCCAGTGCTCAAGGAACGACGCCGATCGCAGAGTGGAAGGCCGGCATCGCCGCCGGCGAGCACCGTGATCTGCTGCCCGCAGACGATCCGGCGCTGGTCGACCCCTCGTAGCGAGTAGGGGCCGTTCGACCTCACGAGTCGCGGTCACGTGCCGGGAGCATGGGGTTCGTCGTTTCTTCTTCTGCGGCTCACGGGGCGACCCGGCCTGGCTTTCCAGAGGGCGGACAGCCGCTACCCTCACGGTGGCACTCGCGCCTCTCCGCCGCCGCGAAGCGGCGGCCCGGCCGTGAAAGTCGGAGCCTGAACGGCGCGAGGAGCCACCCCTGGGGGCGACAGATGTACGACGCGATCACCTGGGAGGTCCGCGAGCGGGTGGGGATCCTCACGCTCAACCGGCCCGAGCGATTGAACGCCATCAACGACGTGATGCGCCTGGAGATCGCCGAGGTGCTCCGTCGCGCCGAAGACGATGAGGAGGTGTGGACGCTGGTCCTCACTGGCGCTGGCCGCGGCTTCTGCTCGGGCGCTGACCTTAAGGCGCGGGCGGAGGCGGGAGCGGCTGCAGCCACGCCCCAACCTCCGAGCGAGGGGCCCTACGCCTACCCGATTGCGTTCGGGGAGCTCTCGAAGCCGGTGATCGCGGCGGTCAACGGACCGACCCGCGGCGCGGGCTGCAACATGGCCTTCGCCGCGGATTTCCGGATCGCGAGCGAGCGCGCGGACTTCGGGGTGAACTTCGTCGAGCGTGGGTTCATGGGGGAGACATCGGCGTATTACCTCCCCAGGCTCGTCGGCCAGGCGTTGGCGAGCGAGATCTGCCTGCTGGGGGAGCCCTTCGATGCGCACCAGGCGAAGGCCTGGGGCCTCGTTAGTGCGGTCGTATCCCACGAGCAGCTCCTGCCCGAGGCGCTCGCGCTAGCGGCGCGGATCAACGCCAAAGCGCCGCTCGCCGTGCGGCTCACGAAGACCGCGCTCCGGCGCGCCTATAGCCAGAGCGCCGAGCAGCATCTCGAGATGCAGACCACCATGAACGGGGAGCTGCGGGGGACCGCCGACAACCGCGAGGGGGTGCAGGCGTTCGTGGAGAAGCGGCCGGCGCGTTTTGTGGGGCGCTGATCGGGCAGCGCGCGCTGCCCTCGTCGCGCTTCACCGCAGTCCACTCGAGGGCGGTGAGCCGCGATCGATATGGGGCCGTGGCGTGAGCGCGCGCGGCCGGGGTGCCCTGCGTCGCGCGGTCCCCGGGGCCGGTCGAGGCCCCGGCGATGTTGAGCTGGAGTAGGTGCAGCGCGCCGCCGTCCGGGCCGTCGCCGGCCCCGAGTTCGACGTCTCCGGCGTGAAGTTCTCCGAGGGTGTCGCCTAGCCCGGTGGTATCACGCCAGCCCGAAGCCACGGTTGTTTCCTCATCGATCCTGAGCTCGCTGGAAACACGCCACTTCGGGCGCCTCTGGCTGAGCGGCTTCCTCTGGAACGTCACCCGCTGGATGGGACTCTTCATCAGCGCCTACCTGGTGAACGACCTGACGGGCTCACCGTTGCAGGTTCAGCTCGTCGGCAGCGCGGTGTTCGCGCCCATGCTCATCGGCAGCGCGCTCGCCGGTGCGATCGCGGACCGTTTCGACCGGCGGCGGACGCTGATCACGGTGCTTGCGCTGCTCGCCGCTGCCTCCGCGGTGATGGCCACCATCGTCCTGATGGGCGCCGTGCAGGGCTGGATGGTCTACGTCTACGGGGCGACGCTGGGCTTCGGCGGCGTTGTTGATCTCACCAGCCGCCGCCCGTTCATCTTCGATCTCGTCGGCGAGCAGCGGGTCACGAACGCGCTCGCGCTGGAGTCCTTCGGTCTTTCGTTCGGGAACGTCCTCGGGGCTGGTACCGGTGGTGCGATCATCGCCCTTCTGGGGATCGGTCAGGCGTTCGTCGCGATCGCTGTCTGCTACGTGTTCGCAACGGCCCTGATGCTGAGCGTGGCCCCCGTCGCTCGCCTAGTGGCAGCCCGTGCGGGCACGAGTTCGATCCTGCAGGACTTGCGGGAGGGGCTGCGTTACGTCCGCGGGGACCGTACCCAGGTCAGCCTGATGGGCGTGACGGTGGTGGTCAATCTGTTCTTCTTTTCGTTCGTGCCCATCGTTCCCGTGATCGCCGATGACCTCGGGGTGGGGGCGTTCTTGGCGGGCGTGCTCGGCAGCGGGATGGGCGTCGGGATGCTCGCCGGCTCGATCGCGATTGCGGCACGGCCGCAATGGCACCGCGGCGCCTTGTTCGCCGGCGGCTCCTTCGTGGCGATCGCCTGCCTCGTTCCCTTTGCGGCGTTTGCCTCGTATCCCGTGGCGCTCATCGCCATCATCGCGGCGGGCGTTGGCGTGGTCGGCTTCGCCACCATGCAGAGCGTGCTCGTGATGGTCATCGCGGGCCCAGCCCTGCAGAGCCGGGCGATGGGGGTGATGGGCATGGCGATTGGCGCGCTCCCGATCGGCATGGCCTCACTCGGGTTCTTGGCCGAAGGGATCGGACCACGTCCGGCGCTGCTGCTCACCTTGGGGCTGGGAATGGTCGCCCTGCTCGCCTTCCTGAGCTGGCGTCCCGAGGCCGCGCGCGTGCGCTGAGCCGCGGGGCTGGCGGGTGCGAGCACGTGAGCCGAACGCCGCCTTCTGGACAAGATCCTCCCCCGCGCCCGCACTCGCGCCACGGCGTTACGAAGCCGACCGGCCCGCTATCCTCTAGCCGCTTCAGCGCCATCACCTGAGACAAGCGGCGTGGGGCGGGGGGATTGCATGACTACCGATCGAGCCTGGTTGGATCTCACGGAAGAGACCGTCCTCGAGCCCGAGCTGCCGATCATCGACCCGCACCACCACCTCTGGGATCGTCCCGAAAACCGCTACCTCCTCGACGACCTCGAAGAGGATGCGGAAACGCACGACGTGCGCCAGACCGTCTTCATCGAGTGCGGCTCGATGTATCGCGAAGACGGGCCGAGCGACCTCGAGCCCGTGGGCGAGACCGAGTTTGTCGAGGGCGTGGCGGTGGACAGCCTCGCGCGGGCGAATCAGCTGCGCGCTTGCACCGGAATCGTCGGCTCCGCCGATCTCACCCTGGGGCGTGAGGTGGGCCGCGTCCTCGCCGCCCACCTCGCCGCGAGCCCCGAGCGATTCCGCGGCATCCGCCACCGCGCGGCCTGGGACGCGAGCGAGGAGGTATCGCCGACGCGCGCCAAGGCCACACCGGGACTGCTCGTCGACGACGCCTTCCGCGAGGGTTTCGGCGAACTCACGGCGCGGGGCCTGAGCTTCGAGGCCTGGCTGTTCCACCCCCAGATCCCGGAGCTGGTCGATCTCGCGGGCGCCTTCCCCGATGCCACGATCATCGTGAATCACCTGGCGGGACCGCTGGGCGTCGGCCCCTACGCGGGCCGGCGGCCTGAGGTCTTCGCCCAGTGGAAGGCCGGGATCTCCGAGCTCGCGCAGCATCCCAACCTCGTGATGAAGGTTGGGGGCATCCAGATGCCGGTCAACGGCTTCGGCTGGCACGAGCGGCCCCGTCCCCCGACCTCGGACGAACTGCTCGCGGTGAACCGCGACTGGTACCTGCACGCGATCGACGCCTTCGGTCCGGAGCGCTGCATGTTCGAGAGCAACTTTCCGGTTGATAAGCAGTCCTGCTCATACACCGTTCTCTGGAACCAATTCAAGAAGCTGACCGCGGGTTTCTCGAAGGCCGATCGCGCGGCCCTCTTTCACGACACCGCGCTGCGTGTCTACCGGCTGGAGGCGAGCTGAATCAAATGCGCATGACGGTCGCACTACAAGCTGATGCGCCGCCTAGGAGTGGCGGGTGACGGCGAACGACCAGGTTGCGTACGGCGAGACGACGCTTCCCGTGGGTATCCGCTCGCGTTTCGTCGAAGGTGTGAACGGGCTCACGGTGCACGTCCTGGAGGCCGGTTTCGATGGCGCGGATCGGCCCCGCGTGCTTCTCCTGCACGGCTTCCCCGAACTCGCGTATAGCTGGCGGAAGATCATGCTGCCCCTAGCGGACGCGGGTTTCCACGTGATCGCTCCGGACCAACGCGGCTACGGGCGGACGACGGGCTGGGACGGCGACTACGACGGCGATGTCGGCTCCTTCCGCTTCCTCAACCTCGTTCGGGACACGATCGGGCTGGTCTTCGCCCTCGGCTATCGCTCGGTCGCCGCGGTCGTCGGCCACGACTTCGGCTCGCCCGTTGCCGCCTGGTGCTCGCTCATCCGCCCGGATGTGTTCCGCGCAGTTGTCCTGATGAGCGCCCCCTTCGACGGCCCGCCGCCGCTGAGCCTGGGCGGTGAAGGTGAGGTGCCCGCGTCGTTGGGGCCGGATATCCACGAAGCGCTCGCGGCCCTCCCGCGCCCGCGCAAGCACTATCAGCGCTACTACACGACGCGAGGGGCGGACGCGAATATGCGCGAGTGCCCCCAAGGCCTCCCGGCGTTTCTGCGCGCCTACTACCACCACAAGTGCGCTGACTGGACGGCGAACAAGCCGTTCGCCCTTCAGTCCTGGAGCGCCGCTGAACTCGCCAAGCTCCCGACCTACTACGTGATGGACATCGATCAGGGCATGGCCGAGACCGTGGCGGCGGAGATGCCGTCCGCAGCCGAGATCGCGGCCTGCGCCTGGCTTCCCGACGCCGAGCTCGCTGTCTACAGCGCGGAGTTCGGGCGGACGGGCTTCCAGGGAGGCCTGCAGTGGTACCGCTGCGCGACCGATCCGCAGTACACGGCCGAGCTGCAGACGTTCTCCGGCCGCACCATCGACGTCCCCGCGTGCTTCATCGGCGGCGCGAGCGATTGGGGGGTATACCAGCGGCCGGGGAGGCTGGAGCGTTTGGAAACGGGCGCCTGCTCCGACCTTCGCGGCGTGAACCTGCTCGACGGGGCCGGGCACTGGGTGCAGCAGGAGCAGGCCGCGCGTGTGGGCGAGGTCCTCGTCGATTTCCTTCGCGGCGCCGCTGGTTAGGGGCGCGAGCGCGGCTCTGAGCGAGAGCGCGCCGGCTTCGCGCTGGGGTCGCAGACCTAGGAGTGGTCGCGCCGGTCGTCTCTGCTCGCGTCCCTAGCCACCGGCAAGATGCGAAGGGCCACCAGCGGGCTGCCGTCCGGGTGCGAGTTCGCGGCCCAGGCCCGACAATGGTGCGCGCTGACAGGACGCCCGCTCACGGACGCGAGCGAGGCGTTCGCGAGAGCCAACGAACGAGCAGAGGCACATATGCAGACTATCGCCGAGAAGATCTGGGAGCAGCACCTGGTCCGTCGTGAGGACGGGCTTCCCGATCTGCTCTATGTCGATCTCCACCTGGTCCACGAGGTAACGTCCGCGCAGGCCTTCGAGGGCCTGCGCCTGGCGGGCCGGCGCTTACGCCGCCCGGACCGCACGCTTGCCACGGTCGACCACAACGTGCCCACCCTGGGGCGCGAACTCCCCTGGGACGACCCTCTTTCCGTGCAACAGGTGGAGACGTTGCGGGCGAACTGCGCCGAGTTCGAGGTGCCCTTCTTCGATATCGACGACCCCCGCCAGGGGATCGTGCACGTCGTCGGGCCCGAGCAGGGCCTCACCCAGCCGGGGATGACGCTCGTTTGCGGCGATAGTCACACCTCTACGCACGGCGCCCTCGGTGCCCTCGCCTTCGGCATTGGCACCTCCGAGGTAGAGCACGTGCTCGCGACGCAGACGCTCTCGCAGGCCCCTCAGCGCACGATGGCGATCGAGGTCAACGGCGAGCTCGCGCCAGGCGTCACGGCGAAGGACGTGATCCTCAACATCATCCATACGATCGGCGTCGGTGGCGGCTCCGGCTACGTCGTCGAGTACCGCGGCGATGCGATCCGCGCGCTCTCGATGGACGGCCGCATGACGGTCTGCAACATGACGATCGAGGCGGGCGCGCGCGCCGGCCTCGTCGCGCCCGACGACACCACCTTCGACTATCTCGAAGGGCGACCTTCGAGCCCCAGCGGCGCCGCCTGGGAGCGCGCCCTCGACCACTGGCGCTGCCTCGGTACCGACGAGGGCGCGCACTTCGATCGCGTCGTCACGCTCGAAGGCGCCGACCTCGAGCCTTGCGTCACCTGGGGCACGAATCCGGCGCAGAGCGTACCCGTGACGGGCCGCGTGCCCGACCCCGGGGACGCCCGCAGCGAGGCCGCCCGCGAGCAGACCGAGCGCGCTCTCCGCTACATGGACCTCGAAGCCGGGACGGCGATCGAGGATATTCCCGTGGACCGCGTGTTCATCGGTTCGTGTACGAATTCGCGGCTCGAGGATCTGCGCGCGGCCGCATCCGTCGTGGGCGGCCGTCAGGTCGCCTCCAGCGTGCGTGCGATGGTCGTGCCCGGCTCCGGCCTCGTGAAGGCCGCTGCCGAGGCCGAGGGCCTCGACGAGGTCTTTCGCGCGGCTGGCTTCGATTGGCGCGACGCCGGCTGCTCCATGTGTCTCGGCATGAACCCCGACATCCTCCTCCCCGGCGAACGCTGTGCTTCGACCTCGAACCGCAACTTCGAAGGGCGCCAGGGCCCGGGCGGGCGCACCCATCTCGTGAGCCCGGAGATGGCGGCGGCCGCCGCCGTCGCCGGCCACTTCGTCGACATCCGCGACTGGGAGGTCAGCTAATGCGGAAGTTCGAACCGGTCAAGAGCAAGGTCCTGCCGCTCAATCGGGCGGACGTGGACACGGACCAGATCATCCCCGCGAAGTACCTGAAGCGGATCGAGCGCAGCGGCTTCGGCGAGTTCCTCTTCGACGATTGGCGCAAAGACCCTGACTTCATTTTGAATTCTTCGGCCTTCGTGGGCGCGGGCATCCTCGCCGCGGGGGCGAACTTCGGCTGTGGCTCCTCGCGCGAGCACGCCCCCTGGGCCCTGGAGGACCACGGCTTCCGCGCCCTGATCGCCCCGTCGTTCGCCGATATCTTCCGCAACAACTGCGCGAAGATCGGACTCCTCACGATCACGCTTGCGCCCGAAGACGTCGATTTCCTCATGGCTCGCGCGGAGGAGCTCCCCGAGGCGGAGACCATCGTCGATCTCGAATCACAGACAGTGGCGACCGCGGACGGCTCGTTCGTGCGCTCCTTCGAGATCGATCCCGCCGTGAAGCGCAACCTGCTCGAGGGCCTCGATGCGATCGGCCTCACGCTCGAACAGGAGGACGACATCGCTGCGTTCGAGGAGCGGCGTCCCGACCTCTATCCCTCTACGGAAGGGTCCCCCGCATGAGCGAAGAGCCAGTTCCGCGCGGTACCCCCGCCGCGGCGCGGGCCAACTGGCGCCGTTCCGAGCTCCCTTTCGGGCGCAAACTCGGAGTCGCCCTGCGCAACAGCTGGGCGAAGGTGCGCACGCGCAAGGGCTGCTGCGGGAACTACGGCGACCCGGGCTGCTGAGTGGGCCCTGAGTCGTCCGGTGCGGGCGACACGGACCTCTCCTCGAACTAACGCGATGGCGCGGGTGCCCGCGCTCGCAATCGCCGTGCACACGCGCGGCGGTCCCCAGCCCCTGCCACCCTGCCGCTATGGGTTCCCCGACCCCCGGGTCGCGGACGCTGCGGGCCTTACGGCCTCTGGCGGCGACCTCGCGCCCGAGACCATCGTCGCGGCCTACCGCGCAGGCCTCTTCCCTTGGCCCCACGAAGGGATGGACACGCTCTGGTGGTCGCCCGACCCGCGCGCCGTCCTCCTGCCCGATCGGTTTCAGGTCTCGCGCCGGCTCGCGCGCCGGGTCCGCCAGGGCCGTTTTCGCGTGAGCCTCGATGCCGCTTTCGCCCAGGTCATCGCCGCCTGCGCTGTGCGCGAGGAAGGCACCTGGATCACGCCCGGCATGGTGCGCGCCTACCTCCGCCTGCACGCCCTCGGCTGGGCGCATAGCTTCGAGGTCTGGGATCTCGAAGGCCGTTTGGTTGGCGGTCTCTACGGTCTCCGCGTGGGCGGCCTCTTCGGCGCCGAATCGATGTTCCACCGGGCCACAGACGCGTCCAAGATCGCGATGCTCGCCCTCTGCCAGTACGCCCAGGGAGGGGAAGTCTCCCTGATAGACGTGCAGCTGCCGACCCCCCATCTCGAATCCCTGGGAGTCGAAGCGATCCTCCGCAGCGAATATCTCCGGCGCGTGGCGGCCGCCGTTCAGTAGCGGCCAACGGCCAACGGCCAACGGCCAAGAGCCAGCAGCCAACCGCCAACGCCTCCGGCCCGAGCCAAGAGCCAACGGCCAACAGCCAAGAGCCAAGAGCCAAGAGCCGAGAGCCGAGAGCCGAGAGCCAACGGCCGGAAGCCGGTAGACTCGCTTCATGCCTTCCTATCCCATCCTGCTCGCTCCCGGGGACGGTATCGGCCCCGAGGTCCTCGAAGAGGCCCTCAAGGTCCTTGCCGTCGTCGAGCGCCGATTCGGCCACGAGTTCCAGTACGTCAACGAAGCCGTCGGCGGCGCTGCCATCGACCGCTTCGGTACCGCCCTGCGGGACGAAACCCTGAACGCTGCGGCGAAGTCGCGGGCCGTGCTTTTTGGCGCGGTCGGCGGCCCCAAGTGGGACGATCCGCAGGCCTCGGTCCGTCCGGAGCAGGCGATTCTCGGGCTGCGCAAGGGCCTGGGCCTCTTCGCCAACCTCCGCCCCGTGCGCGTGAATCCGTTGATGCTCGACGACAGCACGATCAAGCCCGAGGTGCTGCGTGGCACCGACATGGTCGTCGTGCGCGAGCTCACGGGCGGCGTCTACTTCGGTAAGCCACAGAAGCGTTGGACGAACAGTCGCGGCCGCCAGGCGGTCGACACGATCCGCTACAGCGAGCGCGAATTCGACCGCATCCTGCGGGCCGGCTTCGACCTCGCCCGGGGCCGCCGCCGCAAGCTCACGAGCGTGGACAAAGCGAACATCCTCGATACGAGCCGCCTCTGGCGGGAGGTCGCCCTCGAAGTCGCCGGCGACTACCCCGATGTGGAGCTCGAGCATCTCCTCGTCGACGCCTGCGCGATGCATCTCATCCGGCGGCCGGCCGACTTCGACGTCATCGTCACGGAAAACATGTTCGGCGACATCCTCACCGACGAGGCCTCGATGTTGGCGGGTTCGATGGGCATGCTGCCCTCCGCCAGCCTCGGCAAGCGCCGCCGGGACGGGACCGGCACGGGCATGTACGAACCGATCCACGGCACGGCCCCCGATATCGCCGGCCAGAGCAAGGCGAATCCCATCGCGATGGTCCTCAGCACCGCCATGATGTTGCGCCACTCGCTCGCCCTCGAAGGCGAGGCGGCGGCGATCGAGGCGGCCGTCGACGCCGTTATCGCGGACGGCTACCGCACCCCCGATATCGCCTCGGCCGGGGCGAGCGTCGTCGACACCGCACGCATGGGCACGCTCATCGCCGAGCGCGTCTCGGCGTAAAGCGCCGCGCCCTTCCATCGATCGCGGCGATGGTAGAATCGAGCCGCTGAATACCAAGCGCCCTCTGCCCGGCTGAGCTAGCCGCGCGAGCGCGAGAACGAGGACTCCCGTGACCACAACCGAGATTTCGCGTGGGCTTGAGGGCGTCAATGTTGCCGCCACCAACCTCTGCAGCATCGATGGGCAAGAAGGCAAGCTCATCTATGCCGGCTACGACATCTACGACCTCGCCGAACATGCCTCCTACGAAGAGACCGCATTCCTCCTCTGGAACCTTCAGCTGCCGACCAGGTCCGAACTCGATGACCTCGAGGCGCGCCTGATCGCAGAGCGGCCGCTCTCCGATTTGAACCGCCAGCTCATCGCCGAGCTGGTCAATCACGCCAAGCCGATGCGCGCGCTCGAGATCTGTGTCACCGCTCTGGGCGCGCTCGATCCCCATTCGAACGACTTTGACCATGAGCAGCTGAAGTGGACGGCGGCACGGCTCACGGCGCGCATGCCCACCGTCGTGGCAGCCTTCCATCGCGCCCGTCAGGGCCTCGAGATCATTCCGCCGCGCGACGACCTCGGCCATGCGGCCAACTTCCTCTGGACCCTCAAAGGCGAAGAGCCGACCGAGCTCGAAGTCAAGGTCTTCGACGTCGCGATGACGCTCCACGCCGAGCACGAGATGAACGCCTCGACCTTCGCCGCGATTGTGACCGCTTCCACCATGAGCGACATGTATTCGGCGATCGCGTCGGCGATCGGCACGCTCAAGGGGCCCCTGCACGGGGGCGCGAACGATGCCGTCTTCCAGATGCTCCAGGCGATCCAAGACCCCGACAACATCGAGCCGCACGTCGAGGCGATGCTCGCGCGCGGCGAACGCGTAATGGGCATCGGCCACCGCGTCTACAAGACGACCGATCCCCGCGCCATCATCCTCGAGCGCCTCGGTGAGGAGCTCGCCGAGGTCTCGCCCGATCGCAAGTACTTCGACCTCTCGCGGCGTGTACGCGACTACCTCGCCGAGCGCCTTGCGGGCCGGCCGCTGTTCCCGAACGTGGACTTCTTCAGCGCCTCGGTCTATCGCATGCTCGGCATCCCGAACGACCTCTACACGCCGATTTTCGCGGTTGCACGCATCGCCGGCTGGAGCGCGCATCTGCTCGAGCAGTACGCGGACAACCGCCTCGTTCGCCCGAATGCGGTTTACTCAGGCGAGGCCGCGCGAACCTACGAGCCGATCGAGGCGCGGGGCTAGGGAGGGCGAAGCTAGCCCTCGCTCGCCAGCTCCTCGTAGCCTTCGTCCCCCTCGCGCAGCCGCAGCTCCTCTTCCTCCGCTTCCGTCTCTTCCCGCGCCTCCCGCTGCTCGGCGCTCTCGCCCATGAGGCCGCCCTGCGCGTCGACGTCGTAGACCGCCTCCCGCGGATCGCCGATGACCGCGTACCAGCTGCCGCCGAGGAACGTCAGGGGGCTGAAGTTGTGCTGCTCGAGCAGCCAGCGTTCCGCATAGGCCTCCTCCAGCGCCTGCACGCTCGTCACCTCACCGACGAAGAGCGTGTGGTCACCGGCGGGAATGACGTCACGGAGGCCGCACTCGATCCAGGCGAGGCAGCCGTCGATCAGGGGCGCTTCGATCCGGAGCGCCCCGAAGGTGTCCACCTTGCTGCTCTCCAGTTTGTTCTCGTCGAGGCCGGAGCGGCTCCCGAAGAAGGCCGTCTCGCGCAGGAGCTCGGGGCCAGGGATGTTCAGTGCGAACTCTTCGCTGAAGCGGATCATGTCCGCGGTGAAGCGCCCGGGATGGAGTACGCAGCCCACCATGGGTGGGTCCATCGAGAGCGGGACGGTCCAGGCGACGGGCGCGGCGTTTGTCTGGCTGCGCCAATTCGCCGTGACGATGCTGACCGGGCCCGGGTTCAGGAGGCGACGGGCGTCTGCTGGGTCGTAGAGGCGGCGTGCCACCGTGTTGCTCCCGTGGGTCTTCGAGGATCCGCTAGGTCTCGCCGTCGCGGCAGGGCTACTTGCTGGCGACGACCCCGTGCGTGCGACGCCAACGCAGGAACTCCCAATAGGCGAGCAGCTCAGGGATATCCTGCGGCCGCCGCTCGAGCTCGTCCACCATTGTCGCGATCTGGCTCTCGCGCACATAGAGCATGGCGCCGTCCTCGCCCAAGAAGTAATGCAGTGGACGGTTGAGGATGCGGGCCACGTTGAGGAGCATGTCGATACCCACGGAACGTTGGCCGGCCTCGTAGAGGCTGATCGCGCTCTGGGTCGTGCTCAGCGACTCCGCGAGCTGTCCCTGGCTCTTTCCAGAGTCTCGCCGAGCCTGCCTGATGCGCTCACCCAAGAGCGCCGAAACTCGAACTCTGCCGTTGTCGCCGAGGTTCGCTTTCGCCATCGTTTCTCCACGGTGCAGGGAGGCCTTGCGGCTCGCTCGCTGATTCGATTGGGCAATGATTGTGAAAGAACGTACGAAGTGCCGCGCTAGGTGTCAAACCGGCCTTCACCTAGGTCTAGCGACCCAATTCCAGCCTCTCGGCGAGCGGCTTCGGCAGCCCCGCCTCGGCTATCAGCCGCTGCGTCTCGGGCACATCGTAGACGACGCGATGATGCGTCACCGTGCCCGTGCTCGTGTCGACGAGCGTATAGGAGGCGCGCGGGTCCCCGTCCCGGGGCTGGCCCACCGAGCCCGGGTTCACGCAAAGCAGGCCCTCGCCCAGGGGCTCGTCCTGGTCTTCGCTGGGTGGGGTCGCCTCGACCCCGCCCCCTTCGACCTTGCGAATCAGCAGTGGGACGTGGGTGTGCCCGACGGCGCTGAATGGGGTCTGCTGCCGCTGGAAGTGCTCGCCCGCAGCCTCGACCGTAAAGAGGTACTCCCAGATGGGGTCGCGCAGGGTCCCGTGCACGCAGCTCCAGTCGCCCTCGCGGTAGAGCGTGGCCAGTCCGGAGAGGTGAGTCCGCGCGTCATCGTTGAGCTCTTTCTCCGTCCAGGCCGCCGCTTCTGCGGCCACCGGGTTGAACAGCTCGGTGGTGATCTGCCCGGTTACGGCGGCGTCGTGGTTGCCGAGCACGGAAACCGCCCCCTCGGTTCTGAGGCGAGCGATGACGCCGTTCGGATCGGGCCCGTAACCGACGGTGTCGCCCAGGTTCCAGATCGTTTCCGCGCCCCGCGCCTCGGCGTCCGTCAGGACGGCGTCGAGCGCCACCAGATTCGCGTGCACGTCGGAGATGAGGGCGATTCGCACAGGCCGTAGCCTAGCAGGCTAGAGAAAGCTCGCTAGCGCTCGGGCCCTCCGGCCCGCCTCCCCCGCCGCTCGTCTGCTCCGGCTTCGCGCCCTGTGGGCTGCTCCACCTTCGCGCTCGCTCGGGCCGCAGCCCGGTCCCGCGCCTATACTGCTTCGATATGCTTGCGGCCCGCGAACGGACCGTCGAGAGCGACGGCGAGGAGGCCACTCGCGCCTTCGGCGAGCGCCTCGGCGTGTTGCTGCGCGCTGGCGATGTCGTCCTCATCAGGGGTGAGCTGGGCAGTGGCAAGACGCGGCTTGCGCAGGGCATCGGCCGCGGCCTCGACTGCCCCGGCCCGATCACGAGCCCCACGTTCGTCCTGGTGAACGAGCATCCCGGCCGGGAAACGCTCTTCCACGCCGACCTCTACCGGGTGGCCGCTCTCGACGAACTCGAAGGGCTCGGCCTCTGGGAGGAGGCCGAGCGTGGCGTGCTGGCGGTCGAATGGCCGGAGCGCGGCGGTAGCGCGCTCCCCGGCGACGGGCTCGCGATCACGTTGCTCCCGGGCGAGCGGGAGAACCAGCGCAGCTTGCGGCTCTGTGCGCGGGGTGACCGTGGTCGCGAGATCCTCGCGGGCCTGGGCCTCGAGTGAGCGTTCTCGTCATCGACACGGCCTCTCCCACGTTCGCCCTCGCAGTGCATGACCGTGCGACGCCACCGTACGTCGTGGAGTCTGCTCGCGAGTTCAGCCACGCTTCGCTCCTCGCATCGGTGGAGAAGCAGCTTCGCGGTCGGACGCTCGATGTGGTGGTGGCCGTGTGCGGCCCGGGGAGCTATTCGGGATTGCGCGTCGGCATCGCCACGGCACAGGGTCTCGCTCTCGCCCAGGGGTGCGCGCTAGCCGGGCTCTCGACCCTCGAAGCGGTGGCGTCCGCGCACGACGGGCTCGCGTCCGCGGACGTGGCGCTGCCCCTCACCGCAATCCACCCCGCGGGTCGGGGCCAGTTTGCCGTCCAGGAATTTCTCGGCCTGGCCCCCGTCGGGCCCGTGGAGACGCGCGCGGCGGGGGACCTCGCCGGCTCGGGGCTCGCGGGCGAGGGTGCCGGCGATCTCGGTGGCGTCGAGATCAGGCCGCGGGAGCGCGTCGCCGCTGCATTGGCTCGCTACCTCGCGGGTGCGCTTCCCCGCGTCGAGGAGCTGGCAGCGATCTACCTTCGCGAGCCGCACATTACCCAGCCTCGACGCCCGTTCGCGGTCGCTGGCGCGGAGGGGCAGAGCCCAGCAGGATAGGCGGATGGCGGCCGAACGCACCCTCGTCCTCGTCAAGCCCGACGCGATGCAACGTGGTCTCGCGGGCACCATCCTCGAGCGCCTCGAGCGGCGCGGCCTCCGGCTCGTCGGTCTCAAGCTGATGCAGGTCGATGACGCGCTCGCCCGCCAGCACTACGGCGAGCACGAGGGCAAGCCGTTTTACGCTGGCCTGGTCGAATACATCACAAGCAGCCCGATCGTCGCCGCCGTCTTCGAGGGAACAGCGGCGACCGCGGCAGTGCGCGTGAGCGTGGGCGTGACCAATCCCGCGGAGGCGGCCGCGGGCACGATCCGTGCCGACTTCGGCCTCGAGGTGGGTCGCAACCTCGTGCACGCGAGCGACAGCCCCGAGAGCGGCGAGCGCGAGGTCGCGCTCTTCTTCACCGCGGCCGAGCTGATCTCCTGGCCCCGGGATACGGATCGCTGGATTTTCGAGGGCTAGATGCGTGGGCGCCGAGGCGCCGAGGCGCCGAGGCGCCGGGATCGCGTCCTGATCGGCCATCGTCATGGGCGCTTGGGTGTCACTGAGGGGCGTGCCTCAGGAAAATGGCTCCCGTATGCTGAGGCGCACTCAAGCCAATCGGAGTGCCTGTGACCCAGTACGACGCAGCTCCCGCCCTCAGCATCGACCCCGCCAAGACCTACACCGCCACGATCGAGACTTCGGCGGGCACGATGACCGCCGACCTCTTCGCCGAGGACGTGCCGAACACGGCCAACAACTTCGTCTTTCTCGCGCGTGAAGGGTTCTACGACGACCTGATCTTCCATCGCGTGATCAAGGGGTTCATGATCCAGGGCGGCGATCCCACGGGGACTGGCCGGGGCGGGCCGGGCTACCGCTTCGACGACGAACCGGTGACCCGTTCCTACGACCGGGGCACCCTCGCTATGGCGAACGCGGGGCCGAACACGAACGGCTGCCAGTTCTTCATCATGCACGCGGACTACGCGCTGCCGCCGAACTACACCATCTTCGGCAAACTCACGGCCGGGGAGGATATCGTCGACACCATCGCGGAAGCGGAGACCGGCGCGAACGACCTCCCGAACGACCCGGTGACTATCACCGGCGTCACGATCGAAGAGCGTTAAGCTCAGCCGCCCGCGGTTCCGCTGGGTATTGCCGCCGCCGGTGCGTTCCCGTAGGCGCGACCGTAGGCGAGCGTGAGCAGCACGGTGCCGCAAGCGATCAAGGCGGCCACCCGGAAGACGGTGGGCGAGTCGAAGGCGTTCACGAGGAAGCCGCCCAGCCCCGGCCCCGCCGCTAGCCCCAGGCCACTGAGCGCCACCGACCAGCCGATCAAGGTCCCGCGATGCGACTCCGGCGCGAGGTCCATCATCGACGCGCTCAGCGCCGGCACCGAGAGCACGTTCCCGCAGAAGACCACGGTCGTGGCGGCCGCGGCTAGCGGGATGAACGTGGTCTGCGCCACCGTCAGCGCGCCCACGATGATGAGGAACTGGCCGATGAGCAGCGGCCGCGTGCGGCCGATGAGGTCGGAGAGGTGGCCGGCGGGCACGTAGAGGAGCCCGCCCGACACGACCGCGGGCATCAGCAGGAGCGTCAGCGTGGCGAACGAGACGCCGAGCTCGTCCTCGCCGTAGGGCCGGATTGCCGGGATGAGCGCGCTCACGCCGACCATCGCAGCGAGGATCAGGACGCTCAGGAACAGGAGTCGCACGGAGAGCACGCCCCTGAGCGGTGGTCGCACCGCGTCGAGGGCCGGACCGAGCCCGCTTCGGCGATAGGCGGGGACGCCCACCTGCGCGATCGTCAGGGCGATCAGCACGGCCGCGATGGCGATGACGAAGAGGGAGTCGGCTGCGGTCTCCACCAGGGAGGCCCCGATCAGCGCCCCCAGGCCGAATCCGAGAAGCTGACCGACGTTGAGGAACCCCACGATTTTCCCGCGCTGCGTCGGTGGGTAGAGATCGGCGGTGATTGCGTAGCAGGCGGGCCAGACGAAGGCGGTCGAGACGCCGAGGATTGCGGCGAAGCCCAGGTAGGCGTACTCGTTCTGGATCGTGCCCATCAGGGCCAACGCCGGGATCATGACCGCGAACCCAACCAACAGCCCGTGCTTGCGCTCGATGCGGTCGCTGATCGCGCCCGTGGGTGTTTCGGAGAGGAAGCGGGAGCCGCCGTAGAGGGCGAGCAGGTAGCCCCCGAGCGCATCGCTCCCGCCGAGCTCATTCGGCACGAACTCCTGGAAGATCGCGAAGAGCACGATGCCCAGCGCAACCTGCCCGCAGAAGATGGCGAGCCCGAGGGCGTACGGCGCCTCGCGCAGCCACGAGCCTGCTGCCCCCGCCCAAGAAGCCATGCGCGAGACTCTACGGGGGCTCGTGCTTGTGCGTTGCGGCCCCCGACGAAGCCGCTTCGCAGTGGCGGTGCCTGGCGTGCGGCACTACGCTGGGAGGTTGTGGAGAGCACGCCGGAGAGCGACTTCGCGCTGGCGATCGCGGGCCGCGATCACGATGTCGATCTGTTCGGCGGAGCCGTCGCGATCGCCCGCCTGGGCCGCGATTCCGTGGACCCGCACGCCCTTGCGCGCGAGCTCGCTCTGATTGCGGAGGCGGTTCGTTCACGCGCGGGCGAACGCGCGGGCAATGAGGCGCTCGCCGACGCGATCGGCCACGAGCTCTTCGAGGAAGGTGGCTTCCGGGGCAACCGCGAGGCCTACGGCGACCCCGAGAACAGCTATCTCGACCGGGTTCTCGAACGTCGCCTCGGCCTTCCGATCACGCTCTCGCTCGTCTACCTCGAGGTCGCCGAGCGCGTTGGCCTCGAATGCCATGGCATCGGCTTCCCGGGCAACTTCCTCGTCCGCTGTGGCGGGGAGGATGGCTTCTTCGTCGATCCCTTCAGGGGCGGTGCGCGGCCTACGCGGGATGAGCTGCGGAGCCAGATCGAGCGCCTGGCGGACGCGGGCGCCAGCGGCGAGGCGCTGCTCGCGGCGGTAACACGACGCCAGATCCTCCAACGGATGTTGTTGAACCTCTGCGCGGTCTATCAGCAGCAGGGCGATGCGCCGCGCTGGATCGCCGCGCTCGGGCTGCGTCTGTGCCTCGAACCGTGGAACGCTGCCCTCTATCTCGAACGGGGGCTGCTTCGATACCAGCAAGGCATCGAAGAGCTTGCCCTGGCTGATCTCGAACGGTACGTTGACAGCGGCGATCCTGACCCGAACCCGCAAGCGGTACGCGCCCTGGACGACCTCCGCTCGCGCCTCGGATGAGAAAGGGAATCGCGATGACCGATTCGCTCCTGAGCCCCCCTGCCGCCGCCAGGAAGCGCGCTCCCCTGCAGCGCCCCATCGCCTGGTATCTACGTCAGCTCAGCAAGTTCATGAACGTGCTCTCGGATGAGGAGCTGGACCGCCTCGTTCCCCACCTCAGCGAACGCCGCTTCGAGCCCCGGCAGTTCCTCTACTCGGCCGGCGACCCGCCCGAGCGCGTGTTCCTGCTGCTCAAGGGCCGCGTCAAGGTCTACCACGTCGCCGACAACGGCAAGGAAGTCATCCTCGATGTGGCCGATAAGGGCGACCTCGTCGGTGATATGGCGATCATCGAAGGTGCGGAGCGGGCCACCTTCGCCCGCGCCCTGGAGGAGACCGTAGCGGTCAGCATCTCCTGGGAGGACTTCTCCCACCTCGTGCAACAGTCGCCAAAGCTCGGCTTCGCCATGGCTGAGCTGATGGCGCGCCGCCTCTCGGGAATGCAGCGGACCTTCATGAATCTGGTCTCGAAGCCCGTCTCGGGTCGCCTTGCCGATGCCCTTCTCGATCGCGGGGAAGGTCGCGAGATCTACCTTGGCCTCACCCACGAGGAGCTCGCGCAGACGATCGGCACGAGCCGGGAAACCGTGACCGCCTTGCTCAGCCGCTTCGTCACGCTCGAGGCGATCGTGCCGATTACCGACGGCTATCGCCTCTCGGACGAGAGCACCCTGCGCGCGATCTCGAACGGGAACATCCCCGTGTCCCCACGCCACCCGGTGCGGGAGCAACCGAGCGCGGCCACGCCTTGACCCAACCCGGGGCGAGGCGTGCCGCGGCCCTCTCCCCCGCCCCCGGCCGGCCCGCCATCATCGCGCACAGCGCCGGCAACACCGCCTCGCGCGCCCAAGCGGCGATCGCCGAGTGCGCGGACTTCCTCGAAGTCGATCTCTGGGTCCACCGCGGCCGCTTCGAGGCGCGCCACGAGCGCCGCCTGCCCGCGCGCGTGCCCCTGCTCCTCGAGCGCTGGTACGTGACGCTCCCACCGCGTGTGCGCTTCGGCTTGGCGGAGCTGCTCGCGGAGTCCGCCGGTGAGGCAGGCGTCTTCCTCGATCTCAAGAACGGCGGCGCCGTGGCCGCGCAGCTGATCCGGCGGTCCTTGCAGGGCCGTGACGGTGGCGCGCGGCTCGTGGCGTCGTCTCAGTCCTGGTCGCTCCTGCGCGAGGTCCAGGCGATCTGCCCGGGGGTCGATGTCTACTATTCGGTCGATGTGCCCGCCCAGCTCGATCTGCTCTTCTCGGTAATGACTCACGACCGCGCCCCCGCGGGGGCCTCGTGCCGGCATTCGCTGCTCTCCGAGAAGGTGGTGGAGGATCTGCATGCCGCAGGCCTGAGCATCGTCGCCTGGACCGTCGACGACCCCAAGCGGGCACAGACGCTGGCCCGTTGGGGTGTTGATGCGCTGACGACGCAGCGAGCCGCCGACCTCCGCGCGGCGCTCGCCACTGGCGGATGAACGCGCTCGCGGTCTACGTCCATATCCCCTTCTGTGTGCGTGTCTGCGGCTACTGCGACTTCAACGCCTACGCCGGGATGGATGACCTGAAGGGTGCCTACGCCGAGGCGGTGGCTACCGAGATCGCGGCTTGGGCGCCCGTGTTCGCGGACCGCACCGTGACCTCGATCGCGTTCGGGGGCGGCACGCCCGGGGAGATGGCGCCCGCCGAGATCGCGGCGATGCTCGATGCGCTCCGTGCGGTCGCAGCTGTCGATGCCAGCGCCGAGATCAGCCTCGAAGCGAATCCCGGCACCACCGCGGGGGCAGACCTCGGCGCGCTCGCGGCCGCCGGAGTGAATCGCCTCTCGTTTGGCGCCCAGAGCTTCGCCGCAGACGAACTCGCCTTCCTCGACCGCATTCACACGCCCGAGGCCTCGGCCGCCTCGCTCGCCCTCGCTCGCGACGCCGGAATCCGCAGCGTGAACCTGGACCTGATGTACGGCCTGCCCGGTCAGACGCTAGCGGCATGGGGGGCAACGGTCCTGCAGGCGCTCGCGCTCGCGCCCGATCACCTGTCGATGTATGCGCTCACGGTAGAGCCAGGCACGCCCCTCGCCCGGCGCGTCGAACGTGGCGAGGTCGTGCCCGCTGATCCCGATCTTGTGGCGGACATGTACGAGGCCGCGGATGAACGCGCGGAGGCCGCGGGTTTGGCGGCCTACGAGCTTTCGAACTGGGCCCTCCCGCAGCACGAGAGCCGGCATAATCGCGTGTATTGGACCTATGGCGACTACGTTGGCATAGGCGCCGGCGCGCACGGCTTCGTGGGCGGCGAGCGCTTCGAGAACATCGCTCACCCGCGCGCGTACATCGAGGCGGTGAAGCGCTCGGGACGTGCCATCGAGACGTCCTATCGTCCCCAGCCCGAGACGGCGGTCGGCGATTGGCTGGCGCTGCGTCTACGCCTCATCGAGGGGTTCGCGCCTGGGGAGTTTCGGGCGCAGTTCGGCCAGGAGCTGGAGGCGGTAGTCGGTGAGCCCACCGCGCGTTGTCTCAGCGCCGGCCTGCTCGAGCACTATCAGGGACGTCTGCGCCTCACCTGCAGGGGCCGTCTCCTGCACAGCGAGGTCGCGGTCCAGATGCTGACGCATCTGCAGCAGTCCCCGCTCGTGGGCGCAGACTGATCCGGAACGAGGCGGCCGGCGCCAAGCAGCGCGGATCTGTGTCTATAATCAAACCGAACAAATGTACGTCATCGGCACCGCCGGTCACGTGGATCACGGAAAGAGCGCCCTCGTGCAGGCGCTCACCGGCATCGACCCCGACCGTCTCCGCGAGGAGAAGGAGCGCGGCCTCACCATCGACCTGGGCTTTGCCTGGCTGACGCTGCCCTCCGGCCGCGAGATCAGCATCGTTGACGTGCCCGGCCATGAGCGGTTCATCAAGAACATGCTCGCCGGGGCGGGGGGCGTCGATCTGGCCCTGCTCGTGGTCGCCGCCGACGAGGGCCCGATGCCGCAGACGCGCGAGCACCTCGCGATTCTTGAGCTGCTCGATGTGCCCGCTGGTGTCGTCGCGATCACCAAGTGCGATCTCGCCGAGGAGGAGTACGTCGACCTGGTCGAGGCGGAGTTTGCCGAGATCTTGAGCGAGACGAAGCTCTCCGGCGCACCCATCGTCAGAACCTCGGCCACGACGAGGAAGGGGCTGGACGAACTGCTCACCGTTCTCGACTCCGCGCTGGATGCGACCCCGGCAAAGCGGGATCTCGGCCGTCCGCGCCTTCCGATCGACCGTGCCTTCTCGATCCAGGGCTTCGGCGCCGTCGTCACGGGCACGCTCCTCGACGGCAGCCTCGAGATCGGGAACGAGATCGAGGTCCAGCCCGGGGGGCTGCGGGGGCGGGTGCGCGGCCTCCAGCGTCACGGGGAGAAGCTGGAACGAATCGGGCCCGGCACGCGCGCTGCCGTGAACGTGAGCGGAATCCGCACCGAGGATCTGCGCCGCGGGATGGTCCTCGCCGCGAGAGGGACCCTGGCACCGGTTCGGGCGGTGGATGTGCGCGTGCAGGCCACGGATCTCCTGCGCCACCCCCTCGCCCACGATGCCGGCGTGACGTTCCTCTCCGCCACCTCCGAAAGCGAAGCGAAGCTTCGCTTCCTCGATTGCGACCAGCTCGAGCTGGGCGAGAGCGCCTGGGCGCAGCTCGTGCTGGAAACGCCGGTCGCCGTGCTCCCGCGCGATTCCTGCATCGTGCGTACGCCGAACGAGACCGTGGCCGGCGGTCCCATCGTCGCGATCAACCCGCGACGCCACCGCCGCAACCATCCTCCGACGCTGGAGGCGCTGGCGCGCCAGCTCGAGGGGACGCCCGCCGATCGCCTCGCCGATGCGCTCGCCGTCGCGCCACTGCGACGGACTGAACTCGCCGTCACGCTCGGGATCGAGGCCGGCGAGGCGGAGGCGGCCGCCGCCGATCTGCTCGCTGCCGAGCACGCCGTCGAGCGTGGGCGGCTCCTCGTGGGCCGCGTCTGGCTCGACAGCGCCGCCGCCGACCTCGGTGCAGCCGTGCGCGCCTACCTGGCCGCGCAACCCCTGCGGCCGGCCGCGCCGCGGGAACACCTTCGCAGCGGCTTAGGGCTCGACGCGCAGATCTTCGAACTGGTCGCGGCGGAAGCGATCGCGAGCGGCCTGTTGGTCGAGCGAGCGGCTGGCGCGCTCCAGCCGCCTGGCTACCTCGTTCAGCTCAGCGACGCCGAGCAGGAGGTTGCGGACGCTTTCGTGGCGGTGGCGAAAGCGGGCGGCGCCAGCCCCCCGACCGACGGCCTCCCGCCCCCCGACCTGCTCGCTTATCTCGTCGACGAGGGGCTGGTGGAGGACACGGGTGGTGGCGTCGTCTTCGAAGCCGGCACGTACCAAGGACTTGTACGGCGTATCCGTGACCACATCGAGGCGAACGGCTCCATCAGCCTGCCCGAAGTGCGCGACCTCTTCGGCACCAGCCGCAAGTACGCGCAGGCCCTCCTCGAACATCTCGACGCCACGCACGCGACCCGGCGGGTGGGCGACGTGCGCGTGCTCCGCTCGCCGGCGGAAGCACGCCGATGAGCCTGCGCATGGACCTCGTTGCCGCCCAATTGCCGGCGGTCGTTGACCGCTACCAGGCGGCGCTCGTGGCCACGGGCGCCGCCCTCGACGAGGCGAGAGGCAGGCTGAAGCGCTGGAACGACGATCTCGACGGGGCCAACTTTCGCGTCGAGCAGGCGATGCGGGATCAGGCCGTCCCCTACGCGCTTGCGCTCGAAGAAGACCCCGCCGGGGTGTTCGCCCCCGAGGCCTGCCCCCCGGTCACGGTTGTCGCCGTCGATGGCTCATCGATCGCCCCTGATCGGTTCGCGGCGGTGCGCTGCTACGCGGTCAACGTCGGGCATGCGAGCCTGCCCTACGGCGTCACGCACGAGGCCGATCTGGGTGCGACTGCTGAGGTGGGCCTGGACAGGGAACTCCTCGACGATGCTGCCGATATTCGAGCGGCGCCGCGGGGTCTGGCCGTTCGCCTCCTCCGCGATGTGCGTGAGCTGGAACGGGGCGCCGAGCTGGCGTCGGCCGCGATCCCGGCCGGCGCCGCCGTCCTCCTGATCGACGGCACCCTGCTTCCGTGGGACCTGCATACGCGGCAGGCCTCGGAGGCGGCGCTTGCCCCCTATCGTGACCGCACCTTCGAGGCGCTCGAGCGCCTGCGCGCGGGCGGCGCCCCCCTGAGCGTAGGCGCTTACATCTCCGCATCGGCCGCCCGCGAAGTCGCGATCAGCCTCGAAACGCTCGGGGCGGCGCCCGCCAGCCCGGCGCCGCCCCTCGATGACGGCGATGTGTTCAGACGCCTGCTCGGGGACGGCGAACGGAGCGCTCTCTTCGCGTCACGCAGCAGCCGGCCGGGGCGGGTCGAGGAGCTTCTCCCCGGCCACGAGGTCGCCTTCTTCTACCTTCGCGTGGGTGACGACGTTGCTCGGGTCGAGGTGCCTCTGTGGGCCTCGGCGCCGGAGCAGATCGGGCGGCTACACGCCGCCCTCGTCGACCAATGCGCGCGCTGTGACGGCTACCCCCGGGCCCTCCAGGAGGCCCACGAGCAGGCGGTCATTTCGATGGGCGATCGTAAGCAGTTCGAGCGACTGCTGGAGCTGCTTGCGGGCGACGCTGGCCTGCGTGCGCCCGCGAACGGCAAGGAGCGGAGCAAACGGAGGCGTTCGCTTTGAGCGAGATCGCGCGTGTCATTCGGGCCGACGTGCGCAGCTTCGATTGCGCCTACCCGCGCTACACGAGCAGGCCCCACGCCCTCGGCCAGATGCTGGCCGTGCGGGAGGGCCACTACGTCACTTTCGGTGTGGTCGCTGGCAGCGAGAGCGGCCCCGAGGACCCCAGCCGCCCCCTCGCCCCGCGCGGAAAGCCAGGCCAGAGCGCGGCCGCGGTCATGGCCGAGAACCCGGAGATCGCGATGCTCCTGCGGACCGAACTGACCGTCGTGATCTGCGGCCACATCGACCGCGAGGTCTCGCGAGCGTTGCTGCCCCCGCAGCCGCCGCCGTTACTCGCAGAGGTGCAGCCCGCAACGGACGACGAGAAGCTCCGGATCGGCGCCGACGGCGGGTTTCTGGTACCTCTGGTGGCAACTCGCGATGCGGACGACGCTGTCCTTGCTGCTGCCATCCGCGATGTAGCGCGGGCCTTCGGGCCCGATGCCGGCGAGTTCACCATCAGCGCGGGCAAGGAGCTCGCGCGGCTCCTCAAAGCCGAGCCTTCGCGGCTCACCAGCATCCTCCGGGCGGTGGAGCAATGAGCGAGCGCGGAGCAGGCGAGGGATCGGTAGACAGCGAGCGCGGAGCGGACGAGCGACCGGTAGACGCCGAGCGCGGAGCGGGCGAGCGGCGAGTAGACGCCGAGCGCGGAGCCGACGAGCGATCGGTAGACGCCGAGCGCGGAGCGGACGAGCGACCGGAAAACGCCGAGCGCGGAGCGGACGAGCGGCGAGTAGACCCCGAGCGCGGAGCAGGCGAGCGGTCGCCAAACACACAATTGGGGAGCGACGAGCCGATGAGGCGCAACGGACGAGACGGGCAGGGAGGGGTGGCCCCGTCCTTGGGTCTCGTCGTCGGTGGTTCGCTCACCAAGGGACTGGAAGTCCGGCTCGACGCCGGTCAGGCGGCGCAGCTCGGCCAGTACGCCATGGCCCCGCTTGTGGACAGCGCCAGCCTGCTCGGAATGGTCACCGACGTCGTCCTGAAGTCGGTGGACGCGGGCACGACCGCCTGGCCCCCCGCCGAGAGCACCGGGCGGCTCCTCCGCGAGGTGTTGCAGGATACCGGGGTCTATACCGCGGTCTCGGTCGACCCCTACCTGGAACTGGAGGACGCAGGCGGCGAGCCGACCCGGGCGCGGCGCCTGCCTCGGCACTTCGCGCCCGTCCTTCCGGCGGACCAGGCCACCCTGGACCGAGCCTTCTCGACCGAGGGGCGCGCGGCCATCCCCCTGGGCTCGCCCCTGGGGATGGGGGAGCTCGAGGTCGGCGTCGATTTCGAACGCCTCTTCGAGCGCTCCGCGGGGGTGTTCGGGAAGAGCGGGACGGGCAAGAGCGTGCTCGTCCTCCAGCTCCTCGATGCGATGCTCACGCGCTCGTCCGCGGCGGCGACCAACAGCGACCGCACGGTCGCCCTCGTCTTCGATATGCACAACGACTACGGCTGGAGCATGAAGTTCCAGGGCCCGGGCGCGCGCGAGCTGCGCTCCCTCAAGCAGCGCCATCAGGCGGACCTCGAGCTGTACACGCTCGAGGCGGGCGTGGCCCGCTCCGACGGCCAGGTGCTCATCGGCACGCGCGACATCACGCCGGACGATCTCGAAGTTCTGCGCGAAACGATGCAGCTGACCGAGCACGCGATCGAAGCCGCGCGCGATTGTCGCCAGCGCTTCGGCCCCGGCTGGTTCGATGAACTCCTCGCCGACGACCCCTCCCCTGCGATCGTGGCCAAGCTCTGGGGTGCGGAGGTGCCCGAAGAGGACGTCAGCTGGCCCCGTGTGGGTGCCCGCATCGGCTACCCGGGCTCACTCGAGAACCTGCGGCGGGGCTTGCGGCGTCTCGCCCGCAAGGAGTTCGTGCGCGAGGGCGAGGCGCAGTTCAGCGATGTGATGGAGCACATCGTGCGCGGGCTCCAAGGAGGCAAGAGCGTCGTCGTGCAGTTCGGCCGCTACGGCACCGATCTCACCAGCTACATGCTCGTTGCGAACATGCTCTCGCGCCGGATCTGGGAGCGCTATCGCGACCGCACCGAGCGCGCGCAGGAGCGTGACGCGCCGCCCAACCGGCTGGTGATCGTGATCGAGGAGGCGCACAAGTTCGTCGAGCGTTCGCTGGCGAGCCAGAGCATCTTCGGGCAGATCGCGCGCGAGCTGCGCAAGTACAACGTCACCCTGCTCGTGATCGACCAGCGGCCGAGCCAGATCGACCCCGAGGTGCTTTCCCAGATCGGCACGAAGTTCTGCCTCCAGCTCGATAGCGATCGCGATGTCGAAGCACTGGTCGGCGGGGTCTCTGGCCGGGGCGGCCTGAAGCAGGTGATCGCGGCCCTGGAGAGCAAGCGGCAGGCGCTGGTGTTCGGACACGCGCTACCGATGCCTGTGGTCGTCCATACCCCGGAGGCGACGAACGACGGTTCGAACCGCGGATCCCTGCGACGACGTCTGGGCCTCCCGGCGAAGGAGGAGGGCGAGTCGCTGCTCGGCCTCTACGGGGCCCGCCGGAGCGAGCCGCCGAGCACCGTCGAGGCGCCCGCGAGCGTCGACCTGGGCACGTAAGGGGCCGCTCAGGCGGGCTCGAGCTCGGCTTCCGGGGATCGGCGCGAGCGGCCGCGCAGGCGGCCGAAGAAGCGTCCGAAGTCGTTGTTCTCCATAGCCACGAGCACCTGAGCGGCGACGAAGATGCTGCTGTAGGTCCCCGCGATCACGCCCACGAGCAGCACGAGCAGGAAGTTTTGGATGGTCGCGCCGCCGATCAGGAACATCGCGATGATCGTGAGGACGGTCACGAACGAGGTGTTGATCGAACGGGCGAGCGACTCCGTGAGGCTCACGTTGACGGCCTCTGCGAAGGGCACGTAGGGGTCCCGCGACGTGACCTCGCGCACGCGGTCGAAGACAACGATCGTGTCGTGCACGGAGAAGCCGATGACCGTGAGAATCGCCACGATGAAGGCGGTGTCGACCTCGGTGCCGGAGAACTTTGCGAGGAGCGAGAACAGCCCGAGCACGATAATCGCGTCGTGGAGGAGCGCGATCACCGCGCAGAGTCCGTAGCGCCAGGGGCTCGCTTGCCGGCGGAAGGCGAAGGCGACGTACACGAGGATCGCCGCCGCGGCGGCTCCGACGGCGAACGTCGCGTCCCGCGCGATCTCCGTTGAGACCGTGCCCGACACGGTGGCGAAGTCGAGCCGTTCGACGGCTCCGAATTCGGCCTCCAGCCCGGCGATGATCACGTCAATCTCGCCCGGGGGTACCGGTCCCGGCGCGCCCGTGAGGGGGGGTGCGCCTTCGAGCTCCCCGGTGCGGACGAGGTAGGTGTTCGAGCCCGCCCCCTGCACCTTCGCTTCGTCGTGGTCCAGCGCGCTCAATGCGTCACGCAGTTCGTCCGGGCTCACCGCCTGCGACTCGAACTCGATGGTGAACGTCGAGCCGCCGGTGAACTCGATCCCCGCGCGCAGGCTCGGCGGGATCGCGAGCGTGATCGCTGCCGCGGCGAAAACCACGAGCGAGCCGCCCAAGGTGAGCCAGCGATGCCGAGCGAAGTCGAAGAACGAGGCACGCGCCGGCTGTGGACCGGCCGCGCCGGCGTCGCCTTCGGCTGCACTATCCCGGTCCATCCCGCGCGGCGTTTCCGCATTGAAGAGCCAGCGCGAACGCGCGATGCGCGTACCGGCAACCATCTTGAGGAACGTACGCGTAACGGTGATCGCGGAGAACATGCTCACCGCGACGCCGATGGCGAGGGTGATGGCGAATCCCCGCACGAACGATGCCCCGAACTGGTCGCCGAACCAGAACAGAATCGCGCAGGTGATGAACGTCGCGACATTCGAGTCCCGAATCGAGGGCCAGGCGCGCTTGAAGCCGACGTCGATGGCCGTGTTGAAGGGGCGGCCGCGGCGCAACTCCTCCTTCATGCGTTCGAAGATGAGGATGTTGGCGTCGACCGCCATCCCGACCGAGAGGATGAAGGCGGCGATCCCGGAGAGCGTGAGGGTGACCGGCCAGATCTTGAAAACGGCCAGCGTCATCAGCGAGTAGGCGATCAGCGCCCCGGCGGCCAGGAGGCCGGGGAAGCGGTAGTACAGAATCATGAAGGCGAGGACGGCCACGAGCCCGATTTCGGCGGCGTTGACGGAGGCCTTCACGGAGTCGTCGCCCAGGGAGGCGCTGACCTCGTTGGCCTGGATCGTGCGGAGGGGCACAGGCAAGGCGCCCGCGTTCAACTGCTTGGAGAGCTCGCGCGCGTCGGTGAAGGTATCGAGCCCCGTGATGATGCCGCTGTCGCTGATCTCACTCTGGACGACGGCGTTCGAGATCAGCTCCTCGTCGAGGAAGATGAAGATCTGCCGGCGTGAATCGTTGACGTCGAACTGCAGCGCCCGGCTCGTGATCTGACGCAGAAGCTCGCTGCCCGTACCCGTCGTCTCGAAGTTCACCACGAACTCCGTCCCGAGCCGGTCCGGGAAGGTGTTGTTCTTCAGGTGCTGGCCCGTCATCTCGACTCTGACGCCCTGGATGACGCCGACTGCGGGGATAAGGCCGCCCTGGTCGTCGAGCACGCGATATTCGAGCGAAGCCGTTCGCCCGATGAGCGCCTCGGCCTCGGAGAGAGTCATGCCGGGAACCTGCACGTCGAGGCGGTTCCCGCTGGCGATCTGGATTTCCGGCTCGACGACGCCGAAGGCATCGACCCGCCGCGCGATCACATCCTTGGCGACCTCGAGCGACTCGATGATATCGCCGTCGAAGTTCGGGGGCGGCTCGGCTTGGAGGACGAGGTGCGCTCCGCCCTGGAGGTCGAGGCCGAGGCGCATCGTTTCGCGCTCGAAGCCGCCGATGCTGAGGCCTCTGCCTTCCGGCCAGAAGTCCCCAGGGAGGTAGCGTCCAGGGGTGCTCGGCCACACGATGAGGAGACAAACGACGCTGACAGCCATCACCCCGATGAACAGCCCGAGTGTCAGGGGGTTACGCATGCTGGTCGGCGGACTCTTCGCTGCCTGCCGTTACCGCCTCGAACGCGTCTGCAGGCTCAGGTTCGAGGGTGGTCAGACGCCGCTCGACGGCGTCGGTGAGCGCGCGTACACGGACACCGGGGGCGATCTCGAGGATCAGCTCGGTGGGGCCGTTCGGGGGGGTGATGACATCCTTCACTTCGCCGATGATGCCCCCGGTCGTGACGACCTCGTCGCTGACCTGGAGGTCGCGGACCGCTTTCTTACGCTGCTTCTGCTGCTTCAGGACGGGCTGCAGGAGGATGAAATAGAAAGCAGCAACGGCCAGCACCGTATAGAAGATCACGCTGAACATCACGGCCATGGCGGCGCTCCCGGGCTACTGTTCAGCCTTCAGGCTTTCGAGGGTTCGGCGGGCCAGGGCGAGCGCAGTCGCGCGATCGTCTACCTCGCCCGCTAGCTGAGCCTGGCGCACCGATGTTAGGACAGCCCCCAGCAGCCGTCCACTTGGCAGGTCGAGCTCCGCGATCAGCTCGTCGCCGCTCACGAGCGGCGGCTCCTCGCTGCTCAGCGCATCCGCGCTGAGCAGGACCACCGACGTGAGAAAGCGGATGTGCCGCGCGAAGTGCTCGCGGCCGTAGTTGGGCCCGCGCGTGGCCATCCCGTCCGCGAGCTGGAGCAGCATGAGCGGTAGCACATGACCGTCGAGGTCGCGGGCGAAGCGTCGCAGGGCGCGGTCGGTGGGCGGCCAGGAGCGTGCAAACTCGCCGGGCCGGAGGTGGTAGCGCACCATCGTGGTCACGAAGGCGATGCTGTGAGGCTCGAAGCCGAGCCGGCCGAGCCGATCCTCGAGCAGCTCCGCGCCCCGTGGTCCGTGCCGGGGGAAGCGCAGCCGCCCCTCCTTCTCGATCGCGGTGCGCGGCTTTGCGATGTCGTGTACGAGGCACGAGAGGCGCAGCAGCTGGACCAGTGGCAGGCCGTCGATCTCGTCGTCGAGCACGCCTGCGAGCGTGATCTCGGCGGAGGGGTCCGGCAACGTGAGGCCTTCGATGCCGTGGTCCAGCGCGCGTTCGAGCGCGCCCACGGCCGCGAAGTTGTGGTCGAGCACGGTGAAGTGGTGGAGCGCCGGCTGCTCGAACCCGCGGCCCTCCTCGAGCTCTGGGAAGAGGGCGGAGGTGAGCACGTCCTGGTCGTCGAGGGCGCGCAGTCTTGCTTCGGCGTTGGTCGCTGCGAGGGCTGAGAGGAGTTCGCGGGGGGCTGGCACCCCCGCAGTCTAGCCGCCGCGGGCCGTGAGAGTGCTTCTTGGGTGGAGCCGGGGGTGCTCAACCCCGGCCCCGGGGCCCTATGCGCGCGGATGCGCCTTGTCGTACTGCTCGCGCTTCTGGAGGTCGGTGAGCTGGGTGTAGATCTGGGTGGTCGAAATACTGGCGTGGCCGAGCGCCTCTTGGACATGATGAAGCGGCATACCGCCCGAAAGCATATGCGTTGCGTAGGTGTGCCGCAGCGTATGGGGCGTGACTCCCTCGAGGCCGGCCCCCCGTGCGTAGTTCTTGAGGATCAGCCAGAAGCCCTGGCGAGTCAGCCGCTCGCCCCGGCGGTTCACAAAGAGCGCGTTTTCGTGGCGGTTGCTCACCATCTTCGGGCGAACGTGGAAGATGTACTGGCGGAGCTCATCGACGGCTCGCGGATACAGCGGCAGGACGCGTTCCTGGTCGCCTTTGCCGACGCCCCGGACGGTTACCGGGTCGCTCTCGAGGGCGACGTCGGGCACATCGAGCGACACGATTTCGGTGACGCGCATGCCGGTGGCGTAGGCGGTTTCGAGCATCGCCTTGTCGCGGCGCGCTTCGGGGGTGGTTCTTCGCGAGGGCTGTTCGAGGAGCTCGTCGATCTCTTCTGGGCTCAGGGTTTTGGGCAGCGTTTTCCCTACCTGGGGCGATTTCAGCTGTTCGGTGGGGTCGCTCTCGAGGATCCCCTCGGCGGCCATGAAGCCGAAGAAGGACTTCACCGCTGCCACCTTGCGGGCGACCGTGGCGGCTTTGTACTCCCTCTCGCGGAGTTCCTCGACGAACCTCAGCAGAACCTCGTTGGAGACGGCCTGCCAGCAGTTCTCCGACGCCGGGACCTGGCGGCCGACGCACTGCTCGAACTGCGACAGGTCGTTTCGGTACGCGGCGATCGTGTTGTTCGAGGCGTTCTTCTCCACGGCCAGGAAGTTCAGGAAATCCGAGATCTGAGAGTTCATACAGGGGAGCCCTTCCGGTAAGTTGTCAGCGGATGGGTTTGCGAACCGGGCCATCTTAGGCAGCGGCTCGTGGCCCAGTCCACAGCAATTGGGCCGTGCGTCCGTGAATTTCCGAGGCGTTGGCGAGCAGGGTCGCCCCTCCGGAGTTAGGCCACGGATTGTCATGGGTCGCCGCCGTTATGGCAAGCCCAGCTGGTACGACGATTCGCGCTATTGGCGGCAGTGGGGCGGGCTCGCTCAGCCGCCGGCAGCCTTGATCCGGAGCCAACGGCGCTTCCCTACCTGGACGGCAGACCCAGGGTGGGCGGCCGTACGCGCATCCGTGACGGGCTCGCCATCCACCGAGACCGCGCCCTGGCCGAACAGCCGTCGTGCCTCTCGGCGGGACGGGGCCGCACCGGCGGCGACGATCACGTCGATTAACGCCTGACCGTCGTGAGCGATGGCTTCGGCCATGGCGTCGGGCGCCTCCCGCCGCTGGACGGTGTGCTCGAAGTGCGCTTCGGCCTCCGCAGCGACGCCTTCGCCGTGCAGCTCGGTGACGATCGTCCGGGCCAGCCGCTTCTTCTCGGCAAGCGGATCGCGCTCGCCGCGCGCGAGGGCGGCGACTGTTTCCGCGACCTCGGCGCGATCGAGGCTCGTCGCGAGTTCGAAGTAGCTGGCGAGGGCGCTGTCCGGGATCGACATCGCCTTGCCGTACTGGTCGGCCGGCGCCTCGTCCAGCCCGATGAAGTTCCCGGTCGATTTGGACATCCGCAGGACGCCGTCGACGCCCACGAGGATGGGCATAGTGATGGGCACGTGCTTGCGCTGGCCGGCGTCCTCCTGGATCTTGCGCCCCGCCATCAGATTGAAGAGCTGTTCCGTGCCGCCCACCTGCACGTCGCATTCCAGTGCGTAAGCGTCATAGCCCTGGAGGAGCGCGTAGAGGAACTCATGCAGGTAGACGGCGTCGCCCGCTTGGTGCCGCTTGCGGAAGTTGTCACGACTGAGCATCTCCGCGACGGTGAACTTCGACATCAGGCCGATGAGGTCGTTCAGGTCGAGGCGCGAAAGCCACTCGGAGTTGTGTTTGAGCACTGTCAGCGCGGGGTCGATCAGACGGGCCGCCTGCTCGACATAGGTGCCTTCGTTGATGGCGATGTCTTCGATCGTGAGCTGCGGCCGGAGTGCGTTCTTGTCCGAGGGGTCGCCGCCGATCATGGCGGTGATGTCACCGATCAGGAAGATGGCCTCGTGGCCGAAGTCCTGGAACTGGCGCAGTTTGCGGAGCGGAACCGCGTGGCCCAGCGTGAGCGAGGTCGCCGTGGGGTCGATGCCCAGGTACACGCGCAGGGGGCGGTCCTCTTCGAGGCGCTCGCGCAGCTCGCCTTCGAAGGCACGCCGCAGACCCGCGTCGCCGTATTCGACCCCGCTCATGAGGACGAAGAGCTGCTCCTCGACGGGCGCCATCTGCCGGCTCACGCGAGCAGCTCGCGCGCGGTGCGCACGTCCTCGGCGATTTGGGCGCGGAGTTCGTCTGGCCCGGCGAAGGCGCGTTCGGGCCGGATCCGTCCCACGATCTCGATCTCCATGCGCTCGTCGTACAGGTCGCCTTCGAAGTCGAGCAGGTGCGTCTCGATCGAGATGTGGCCCTCATCGAAGGTGGGGCGCCGGCCGATGTTGGTTGCACCCATCAGTTCGCGTCCGGCCACATGTGCGACCGAGGCGTAGACGCCGAGCGCGGGCAGGGCGCGGTCCGCGGCCACGGAGATGTTCGCGGTGGGGAAACCGATCGTGCGGCCGCGCTCAAAACCGCGGACGACTGGCCCGGCCAGGCGGTACCTTCGCCCCAGGAGATCGGCAACGACGCCCATCTCGCCCTCAGCAAGCGCGGTTCGCACCATCGTCGAGCTGCAGCGTTCACCGCTCACCATGAGCGGCTCGATCTGGATGACCTCGAAGCCGAGCTCGGCGCCGCTGCGTTGCATGCGCTCAGGCGTGTCCCGCGGCGCCCCGCGGCCAAACGCCGCGTCCGGGCCGAGGACCATGAGGCGCATGCCGAGCAGGCGCTGGAAGGCTTCCGCCAGCTCCTCAGCCGTGACCTCCGAGAGCTCGGAGGTGAAGGTCAGGGGTAGCACCCAGGTGGCGCCCGCCTCGCGCATGAGCGTGAGGCGATCCTCCAGGGAGGTGAGGTAGCTGGCAGAGACATCCGGCCGCAGCACGGTGATCGGGTGGGGGTGGAGGGTCACGACGCCCGGATCGAGGCCGCGGCCCGCGGCTTCGATCCGGAGCCGGTTGAGGAGCGCCTGGTGGCCGCGATGGACCCCGTCGAGGACGCCGATCACGAGTGCAGTTCCGCCGGCCGGTGCAGCCGCCTCCAGTTGCGCAAGCGTGAGGGAAGGCAGGGTCATCGCGGGAACACCCCAGGGTTAAGCCCCGACACGGCGGCGCGGAGCGGGCTCAAATGTCGCACGATGCTGCCGACTACACTAGGGACATGCGCTTGAGGCGGATCGCTCCGGTGCTGATGTGGCTCGCGGTGATCGTTGCCCTCTCGAGCTCGCCCAGCCCGCCCAATCCGGTCGAGGGCCGCGGCTTCGCGAGTCTCGGGCATCTCGTCGAGTACGCAATCCTCGCTGCCCTCCTCGCTCGTTCTGCGCAGCTCGTCTTCCCCGGGCGCTCGAGCGTCGCGGTAGTGGGTACCGTGTGGATCCTGGCCGTCCTGCTTGGTGTCGCCGATGAGTGGTACCAATCGCACATCCCCAACCGCGATGTCGATCCCGTCGACGTGCTTTTCGACGCCACCGGCGCGGCGCTGGGGCTCCTCTTTTGGTACGGGGCCACGGCGATCGAAGCGTTCCGCGCGCGCCGTGCTCAGCGCCCGCTGGCGACCGGCTGATCGATCGCGACGACTCTGATTTCGGCCCAGGGCTTCGCCTGTTCCACATCGCAACTCCCACGCTTGAGCAGTTCGAGCAGGGCCATGAAGGTCACCACGACCTCGAGGCGGCTCGTGCAACTTGCGATCACGCGGCGGAAGGAGAACGAGCGGCTCCTGCCCGCGAGCTTCGCCTCCAGCAGCGCGATCTTGTCGGTGACACTCACGTGGTGCCGTTCGAGTACGCCCTCCGGCTCCTCGGGCACGCGCTCGAGCACCTCCAGCATCACGGCGTAGAGGGCGTCGAGTGTGACCCCATCGAGCGGGTCTCCGGGGGGTGGCTCCGGGGGGGAAGTGCCGCGTTCATAGGTGCGGAGCCCTGCCGCCTCACGCGCGCCGAGCTCGTCGGCGACATCGCGGAATCGCTGGTACTCGCGCAGGAGCGCGACGAGCTCTAGGCCGACGGCGTCCTCGTCCGGCTCCAGCTCTTCTTCGTTTGCGCGGCTGGGGAGGAGGGCGCGCGATTTCAGGTGCAGGAGCCGGGCGCCGATCGAGACGAACTCGGCCAGCGCGGGCGCGTCTAGAGACTCATCGGCGTGCACCGCCGTGAGGTATTGGTCGGCAACGGCGACCAGCGAGACCGTGGTGATATCGAGGTCCTGGCGCTGGATCAGTTGAAGGAGAAGGTCGAGCGGGCCCTGGAACACGGGCAAGCGAATCTCGGGCATGGCCTCCAGCAGGCTCTCGCTCCCTCGCCACGGCGCGCCTGCTCGGAACCAGTTGCCGCTATCCCGCTCCAGCGGTCGCCTCGATTTCAGGCACCGTTCGCTCGACAGCAGCGGCGATACCGGCAACGGATTGCATCATCTCGGCGAAGTGGGCGTATGTCAAAGATTGCGCACCATCGCTCAGGGCTCGCTCCGGGTTCGGGTGCACCTCGATCATCAGGCCGTCCGCGCCTGCGGTGAGGGCGGCCAGGCCGATAGGCGCGACCAAGCGCCAGCGCCCCGTGCCGTGGCTGGGGTCCGCGATCACGGGCAGGTGGCTGAGCTCCTTCACGAGCGGAATGGCGTTGATATCGAAGGTGTTGCGGTACGCCGTCTCGAACGTGCGGATGCCGCGCTCGCAGAGCATCACGTTGGGGTTTCCCTTGGCGCTGATGTACTCGGCCGCGAGTAGCCACTCCTCGATCTCACCGCTCATGCCGCGCTTCACCATCACGGGTTTCGCGCTGTGCCCGACTTCGTCCAGCAGGACGAAGTTCTGCATGTTTCGTGCGCCGATCTGGATGATGTCGGTGTGCGCAGCGACCGTGTCGATGTCACGCACGCTCATGAGTTCGGTGATGACGGGCATGCCCGTCGCCGCCCGGGCGGCGACGAGGTGTTCGAGTCCGGCCTCTCCCAGCCCGCGGAAGGAGTAGGGCGACGTCCGTGGCTTGAAGGCGCCGCCCCGCAGGATGTTGGCCCCCGCCGCCTTCACCGCCCGCGCCGTGTCGACGATGTGCTCCTCGCTCTCGATCGAGCACGGCCCCGCGATCACGGCAATCTGGGGGCCGCCCACCGTCACCCCCTGCCCCACCTCGATGACCGTATCGGTGGGCTGGAACTCGCGGCTGACGAGCTTGTAGGGCTTCGTCACGCGATGCACCGATTCGACCTGCGGCATGGTTGCGAACATGTTCTGCAGCTCGGGGGCATCGGGGCCGATCACGCCGATCACGAGGCGTTCCGTGCCCCGCGAGACATTCACGTCGCGGCCGGTTTCGCGGACGCGCGCCACAACCTGGTCGATAGCGTCTTCGCTGGCATGGGGCGAGAGCACGATGATCATCGGCTCACCCTCCTGCGTTCGTCGCTGGTTGGCTTTCGGGTCGGAGATCGCTGCGGAGCGCCTTCGCGCCGCGGAGATAGATGTGCTCGATGTCATGGGGCCCCACGTTCGTGTTCACGTGGAGGAGGATGCGCACGCACATCGGCAGGCTGCCGGGCACGTTCATCTCGTGGCCGCACATCAAGGGGACGTGCGTCCAACCGAGCGACTGTCGTGCGGCGACGGCCGGGAATTCGGCGTTGAGATCGGGCGTTGTCGTGAAATGTGCCGATGCGACATCGTCAGCCTCGACGCTGTTCGCCTCGACCATCGTCTCGAGCAGCTCCCGCGTGGCGTCCAGGATCGCCTCGCGGGCGTTCTTGCCCACGGTGATCGCGCCGCGAATGCCTCGAACCGGCATCGCGCAGGTCCTCCTCCGGGAAGATCAGGTGATAGCGGTGGTTTGCGCTAGGGCGCGGGGAGTGCAAAGGCCCCGGCCAGCGGGCCAGCGTAGACGCGGCCCGGGCGCTGCCGCCGCGCTGCTGCGCGGCGGGCCTCACCCTGGGCCGGCTCCACCATCCCGACTGTGGCCGGTGACATGCTCCACGAACTCCCTGACGCGTTGCGCGCAGTCCTCTGCGCCGGCAGCGTCGATGGCCGCGATTATAGCAGAGCCCATCACGACCCCCTCCGCCAGCCGCCCTACGAGCTCGACCTGTTCGCGTGTCGAGACGCCGAAGCCCACCGCCAAGGGGAGTTCCGTGTGCCGCCGAATGGCGGCCACGAACTCCCCCAGCTCGGCGGGCAGTTCTGAGCGCTGCCCAGTGGTGCCTGTGACGCTGACACAGTAGATGAACGAATCGGCGACGGCCGCGACCGCCGCCATCCGCGCTTCAGAGGTGGTGGGGGCGACAAGGGGCACGAAGCTGACGCCGTGGCGCGTGCAGGCGTCTCGGAACGTGGTCGCTTCCTCCGGGGGCAGGTCGACGACGATGAAGCCGTCCACGCCGGCTGCGGCGGCGTCCGCCGCTGCGCGTTCCTCGCCGTAGGCCAGGATCGGGTTGTCGTAGCCCATGAGCAACACGGGTGCCTCGAGCCCCTGGGCGCGCGCTTCGCGCACCATCTCCAGGCAGTCCGCGAACGTCACGCCTTCCGCCACCGCCACTTCGTTCGCGCGCTGGATCGTCGCACCATCCGCGAGGGGGTCGGTGAAGGGAACGCCGAGCTCGATCAGATCGCCCCCGCCGGCTTCGAGTGCGAGGAGGAGCGGCACCGTCAGGTCGCGCCTCGGATAGGCGGCCATGATGTAGGGCATGAAGGCGGCGCGGCCCTCGGCCTTCGCCTGGGCAAAGCGCGCACGCAGCCGTTCGGACACCGCTAGGCCTCCGTCGCCACGAGCAGGACGAAGCTGGTGGAGTTGAAGAGCACGTGAAAGATGATGGTCTCCCAGAGGTTGCCCCGCCGCCAGAAGAGCCAGGCCAGGACCACGCCGATGATAAAGAACGGAATGAGGCTGCCCAGATCGAGATGCACACCGCTGAAGATCGCGCCCGAGAGGAGTGCCGCCGGCCAGAAGCCCCATTTCAGCAGCCCCCCAAAGACTAGCCCGCGGTAGAACAGCTCCTCCGCGAGTGGCGCCCCCACCACCGCAGCGATTCCCGTGAGCGTGAGCGTGACGGGGTCTCGCACGATCTCGAAGGGGACGGTGCTCTGCGGCTCGAGCGGCCCCACGTTGAGCGCGTCTACCAGCACGCTGTAAATCCCGATCATCACGTAGCAGCCCGCGGCGACCACGGCCGGCCGCCAGATCTCCCGCAGTCGATAGCGATCCAGATGAAGGCCGCCTACGAGGCTCGGGATCCGTTGCCGTGAGATCAGGACCAAGATCGCGATGAGGCCGGCCTGAAAGACGAGGGTCGCGCCGAGCCCGAACTTGAGTGCGGTTTGATCCGCCAGGATCGACGGCGCTTCCGGGAGCGACTGCGCCCTCGCTGCCGCGGCCAGGCGCTCGTCCGCGTAGCCGGCGATCTCGCCCGCCTTCTCGAAGACGTCGCCAACGTCCTGCGTGCGGAACTCCGAGCCCGTGGCGACGATGAAGATGAGGAGGACGACGTTCGAGACGAGGAGAACGCCGGCGCCGAGCAGCAGTCCGATGAGGACCTGCTTGGGCCCCCAGGGAATCGCCCGGCCATACCGCCCCGCGGGCGTGCTCGCGGCAGCGCTGGCGCTCAGAGGGTGACGCCCAAGGCCTCGGCGACGGTGTGCATGTCTTTGTCGCCACGCCCGCTCAGTCCGATCAGGACATCCTCGTCCGCGCCCAGCTCCCCCGCGAGCCCTAGAGCGACGTGGATCGCGTGCGATGGCTCGAGGGCGGGGATGATCCCCTCGCTCCGTGTGAGGCGCTGGAACCCTTCCAGCGCCTCGGCGTCGTTCGCCGCGACGTACTCCGCGCGCTCCGTGACCTTGAGCCAGGAGTGCTCCGGCCCAACTCCGGGGTAATCGAGCCCCGCAGAGATGCTGTGGGTCTCCAGGATCTGGCCCGCGTCGTCCTGGAGGAGGTAGGTGCGGGTGCCGTGGAGCACGCCCGGCCGCCCCGCCACGAGGGTGGCGGCGTTCCGCCCCAGAGTCTCGAGCCCCTCCCCCGCGGCCTCGACCCCGACGAGGCGTACGGGGTCGTCGAGAAAGGGATGGAACAGGCCGATCGCGTTGCTGCCACCGCCCACGCAGGCAACCGCCACGTCGGGCAGCTTGCCCGCCTGATCGAGCATCTGCGCCCTGGCCTCGCGGCCGATCACGGACTGGAAATCGCGCACCATCGTGGGGAATGGATGCGGTCCGATGGCCGAACCGATGAGGTAGTGGGTCGTGCGCACGTTGGTCACCCAGTCCCGCATCGCCTCGTTGATCGCGTCCTTGAGGGTGCGGCTGCCGGAATCGACGGGGACGACCTCAGCGCCGAGCATCTTCATGCGGAAGGCGTTCAGGGACTGCCGGCGGATGTCCTCGGAGCCCATGTAGACGACGCATTCGAGGTCGAGCATCGCGCAGACGGTGGCGGCGGCGACGCCGTGCTGGCCCGCGCCCGTCTCCGCGATGATGCGCGGCTTCCCCAGGCGCTTCGCGAGCAGGGCCTGGCCCAGGGCGTTGTTGATCTTGTGCGCCCCCGTGTGCGCGAGGTCCTCGCGCTTGAGCCAGATGCGGGCGCCGCCCACCTCGTTCGTCAATCGCTTCGCGAAGTACAGCGGTGTGGGCCGTCCGACGTAGTGGCGCCCGAGATCTGCGATCTCTTCGGCGAAGGCGGGATCACGCCGCGCCTCGTCATAGGCCTCCTCCAACTCCTCGTGGGCCGCGACGAGGACCTCGGGGATGTAGCGCCCGCCGAATTCCCCGAACCGCGGGGTCAGCTCTGCCAGGGTCTCGCTGCTCAAGCACCTGCTCCCTTCACCGCGCGGGCGAAGGCACGGATCTTCTCGATGTCTTTCCTGCCGTCCGTTTCTACGCCGCTCGAGACATCGACGGCCCAGGGCGCTACGGCTGCGATCGCCTCGCCCACGTTCTCGGGCGAAAGGCCTCCCGCGAGCATGAGCGGAAGGCGTGCCTGGACCTCGCTCGCGACCGCCCAGTCGAAGGTCTCGCCAGTGCCGCCGCGGGCTTCGGCCGAGCCGGTGTCGAGGTGCACACCCGCCGCCGCGCCGGGGACCGCGGCTTCGATGACCTCCTCGGCTCCCGTTTCGGGATGGACGTGAATCGCTTGCAACACGGGACGGCCAATCGCGCGGACGAAGCCCTCGTCCTCGCCGCCCGAGAGCTGGATCAGCTCGAGTCCGGCGGCCTCGGCGATCTCGTTCGCGTCGGCGACCTCCTGGTCGGCAAAGACGCCCACGATTAAGGGCCGCCAGCGGGCGAGCGCATCGTCGATCGCCTCGTTCCAGGCGCCGAACCAGCTCGCGGCGCGCACCTCGCCGCGCTGCGGCCCCTCGATGCGCGCGACGTCGCCGTTGCGGCGGGTCTCGCGCACGGCCGCGATGATGTCGTAGCACTGCTGGGGCGTGACCTGCCGTTTCGACTCAGCGAAGACGATGCCAATGAAGTCGGCGCCGGCCTTCGTCGCCGCGGTCGCGGTCTCAGCGTCCCGCACGCCGCAGATCTTCACGCGCGTCATCGGCCGCGCAGCTCCGCGATCATCATGCCGGGGTCGGGTGCGCGCATGAGCGCCTCTCCGACGAGCACCGCTTCCGCCCCCGCGGCTCCGAAGCGGGCGACATCCGCCCGCGTCGCGATCCCGCTGAGGGCGGCGAGGAGCGCGCCTGCGGGCGCTCCGCTCGCCAGCCGGTCGGTGGTTCCGAGGTCCACAGCGAAGCTGCGCAGGTCGCGGTTGTTGATGCCGATCAGGCTCGCTCCGCAGGCCGCCGCGCGTTCCATCTCGGCCGCGTTGTTGACCTCGACGAGGGCGGCCATGCCGAGGTCGTGCGTGCCGCGCTGCAGGCCGCTCAGGGTTGCGTCGTCGAGGCAGGCGACGATGAGGAGGACGGCGTCGGCGCCCGCGGCACGGGCTTCGAGCAGTTGGTAGTCGTCGACGAGGAAGTCCTTGCGCAGGACCCCCGGCCGCTCATCGCCCAGCGGGGTGAGCGCGGCTCGTACCTCGCGGAGGTCGTCGAGGCTGCCCTTGAACCAGGTCGGTTCGGTGAGGACGGAGATGGCGGCAGCGCCGCCGTGCGCGTAGCGCAGGGCCTGGGCGGGCGCATCCATATCGGGGGCGATGTCGCCCTTGCTCGGCGAAGCGCGCTTGATCTCGGCGATCACCGCGGGTGGCGCCGTGCGCAGGCGCGCGACGAAGTCGAGCGGCGGCGCGGCAGCCTCCGCCTCCCGCTGGAGCTGCGCGGGCGGCCGCGCGACTCTCGCCTCAGCGACATCGTGGCGGCGTTGGGCGACGATCGTGTCGAGGATGCTCGTCTTCTGCGTCATGTGGCCTCCTGCGTCAGGGCCACGTAGGTTTCGGCCACCGCGCGAGCCTTGCCGGAGGCGATCGAGTCCCGGGCGAGGGTCGCGCCGTCGGCGAGGTCGTCGACGAGGCCAGCGACGTAGCAGCCGGCGGCGGCGTTGAGGATGACGAACTCGCCGGCTTCCCCGCCCTCGCCCGCGAGGACCTGCCGCAGGGTCTCGGCGTTCTCCTCGGGGGAGCCGCCGGCGACCGCACTGAGGGCGCCGCCTTCGAGCCCGAAGGAGGCGGGCGTCAGCTCCTCTTCCCGGATCGCGCCGTCCTCCAGGATCCAGGCGTGGGTGGCTGCCGCGGGGCTGATCTCGTCGAGCCCGTCGGCCGAGTGCACGACCATCGCGCGCTCGAGGCCGCGGAGCCGGAACGCTTCCGCAAAGAGCGGTCCCAGGGGGGCCGATCCCACGCCGGTGAGCTGCGCCCGTGGTCGGGCGGGATTCGAGATCGGGCCGAGGACGTTGAAGATCGTGCGCGTCCCGATCTCGCGCCGGGGCCCGCCCACGTGCCGCATCGCCGGATGGAAGCGTTGCGCGAAGAGAAAGCCGAAGCCGCAGGCTTCGATGATGGGCGCGAGCGCCTCCCCACCCAGATCGATGCGCGCGCCCAGCGCCTCCAGCAGGTCGGCGGAGCCGCAGCGGGACGAGGCCGCGCGGTTGCCATGCTTGGCGACTCGCGCCCCCGCCCCCGCGACCACGAACCCCGCGGCGGTCGAGACGTTGAAGGTGTCGGCACCGTCGCCCCCCGTCCCGCAGAGGTCGACGACGTTGTCGACAGCGATCGGCTCCGCGTGCTGCTCCATGACTTCCCAGCAGGCAGCGACGACCTCTGCGGTCTCGCCGTATTCGCGCATACCGGCGAGGTAGGCGCCGATCTGTGCCTCCGTCGCCTCGCCGGACATGATCGTCTCGAGCGCCGCAGCCGCGACTGCGCCGGCGATTTCGCGGTCGTCGAGGAGCGCGCGGATCGCGTCCTGGATTGCGGTCACCAGGTCCCTCCACGCACGCCCAGGAAGTTCTGGAGGAGCTCCTTGCCGTACTCCGTGGCGATCGACTCGGGATGGAACTGCACGCCCTCGACCGTGTGCTGTCGGTGCCGCACGGCCATCACCACCCCGCTTTCGGCGCGCGCGGTGACCTCGAGATCGGCCGGAAGGCTTTCCTCTGTGCCTGCGAGCGAGTGGTAGCGCACGGCCGTGAACGGGTCCGGCAGGCCCGCGAAGACGCTCTTGCCATCGTGCGCGATCACGGAGGTCTTGCCGTGTTTGATCTCGCCCGCGCTCTCAATGCGTCCGCCGAAGGCCTCGCAGATGCACTGGTGGCCGAGGCAGACGCCGAGCACGGGCACGCGCCCAGCGAAGCGTTTCACGATCTCCCGGGAGATGCCGGCGTCGGCGGGGCGGCCGGGGCCGGGGGAGATCACGACCCGCTCCGGATCGAGCGCTTCGCACTCGTCTACGGTTACGGCGTCGTTGCGGTGGACCACCACTTCGGCACCGAGTTCGGCCAAGTACTGGTAGAGGTTGTAGGTGAAGCTGTCGTAGTTATCGATCAGCAGCGTGGTCATCCGTCCAGGCCCTCCTCGGAGGCGAGGTCGGCCGCGACCTCGCGAAGCCCGAGGGCCAGCTCCTCCGGCGCATAGCCGTAGCCGCGGCGGTCGAGGTGGAACTTCTCCGCAAGGTAGGCGGCCTCGAAGGCGCTGGTCGTGCGCAGGTTCAACGGGTAAGCCGTGCCCGGTTCGCCGAGAAGGACGACGAGGAAGTACCCATCGCCGGCTGATCGGGTGAAGCCCGCTACCTCACTGAGTAGGGGTACGAGGGCGAGGTCGATGGCGTTCGCGCGGTAGAAGCGCACACCGACGTGTGCGACCTCTTTGGCGAGGGCGGTGCCGGTCACGTCCTCGCTCCCGTAGCGATCTGCTCGACGTAGCGAAGGACCGCGCCGGGCTCAGTGGCGAGGAGGTCGGGTCCGGCGGCCTGCAGCCGCTCCGGGTCGAGTGAACCCCAAGCCGCGCCGATCGCGTGGCAGCCCGCAGCGCGCGCAGCCTCGATGTCGGCGGGCGTGTCGCCCACGTAGGCGACCGCGCCCGGCTCGTCGATGAGGAGCCGTTCCATGGCGATGAACAGCGGTTCCGGTTCGGGCTTGTGGACATCGCTGTCGTCGAAGCCGACGACGGCGGCGAAGCGCTCGAGCAGGCCCGTGCGCGTCAACTCCTCCGTGGCACCCCAGGAGACCTTCGAGGTCACGACCGCCTGATCGAGGCCGTGCTCCGCGAGGGCGTCGAGCGTCTCGCGCACACCTTCGAAAGGCGCAATTTCGAGATCGAGGGCGTAGTAGTGGTCGCGATAGGCCTCGGTGAAACGCCTCCAGTCGTCCCCAGCGAGGCGTCGACCGAGATCCTCGAGGGCGTGGCCAGCGTGCTCGCGCCAGAGCGCGTGCGGGTCCGTCGTCTCGCCGAGGCAGTGCTGGTAGGCGTGCGCGAGCGCCTCCATGCGGCCGGGAAGCGTGTTCAGGAGGGTGTCGTCGAGGTCCCAGAACACGGCCTTCATGGCGCCTGCTCCGGACGGGGGACGCCGCGTTCCGCAAACACCTCTTCCATCACCGGCCAGGCGGCGAGGGCGGCGGGGAAGCCGGCGTAGACCGCGACCATCCGCAGGGTCTCCACCACCTCCTCGGGGGCGGCGCCGTGGTTGAGCGCGCCGCTGATGTGCGATCGCAGGGGGCCGGGCCGGCCGGTGAGGGCGGCGAGCATCGCCACGACCTCGAGGCTGCGTGTGCGCCGGTCGAGTCGATCGCTGCCCCAGACTTCGCCGAGGGCGAAGTCGACGACATCGTCCGCGAGCTCGGGCGAGCTCGCGCGCAGGCCCGCGTGCCGCGCCTCGGGATCGCCGCCCCCCGATAGGGTGCGGAGGACATCGCGGCCGGCCTCGCGGCGCGAGCCGAAGGCGGGCGGTGCCGTATCCGGTTGGGTCTCGCCCATCTCGCCCCGCAACGCGCCCAGAATGACCGCGCTTTCGTCGCCGCGCTGAGCCAGGCCGAAGGCCTGGAGAATGCCCGCACGCACGTGCTCCTCCAGCGGCAGGGAGGCGATAGCGGCGGGCTCGTGCCAAGACTCCTCGAGGGAGTCGCGCAGCGCCACCCTGCCCTGCCAGGTCGAGGTGGCGAAGAGGTTGTAGACCGTGTGCCCCTCTTCGGCGGGGACGAAGAAGGTGTCGAAGAAAGCGTCGTCGATGCCCTCTACAGTGACGCCGATCTCGGCGAGGATGGCGGCCATCCCGGCCTCGATGTCGTCGTGCTCGGGGAGGAGATCGCCGCCGGGGAGGTCCCACCGTTCGACCCCGCGTTCGCGCTGAAGCAGGAGCTTCCCCTCGCGTTCGAGGATCGCGGCGAGGTAGATCTGCTGAGCCATCAGCCGTACCCGAGGCTGCCGCTCGGCCCCTCGGCCGCCGCCAGCTCCGCTTGGTCGATCGCCCGCTCGAGGGCCCGCATCTTGTTCACGCTCTCCTCGTACTCGGTGGCGGGCACGGAGTCGTAGACGATGCCGCCGCCGGCCTGGAGGTAGGCAACCCCGTCCTTGACCACCATCGTGCGGATGGCGATGCAGGTATCGAGGCTACCGGAGAAGCTGGCATAGCCGACCGCCCCGGCGTAGATCCCCCGCCGCTCGTTTTCGAGCTCGGCGATGATCTCCATCGCGCGCACCTTGGGCGCCCCCGAAACCGTTCCCGCAGGGAAGACCGCGCGGAAGGCATCGAAGGGCGTGCGGTCCGCCCGCAGCCGCCCGGAGACGTGCGAGACGATGTGCATCACGTGCGAGTAGCGCTCGATCTCCATGAGCTGGTCGACCTGCACCGTCCCGGCCTCGGCGACGCGGCCGACATCGTTTCGCCCCAGGTCGACGAGCATGATGTGCTCGGCGCGCTCCTTCTCGTCCGCCAGCAGCTCGTCGGCGAGCGCGTCGTCCTCTTCGGGGGTCGCGCCGCGCGGGCGCGTGCCCGCGATCGGGTGCGTCGTCACAACCCCATCCTCTACGCGCACGAGCATCTCCGGCGAGGCGCCCACGACCTGGAAGCCGTCAAGGTCGAGATAGAACATGTACGGCGACGGATTCACCGTGCGCAGCTGGCGATAGATGCTGAACGGGTGGACGGAGGTCGGGCGGCGGAGGCGCTGTGAGGGAACGGCTTGGATGACCTGCCCGTCGATCACGTCTTCGCGGATCCGCTCGACCATGAGCTCGTAGCCCTCGCGCCCGACGTTCGAGGTCGAGGGCGCGCTTGCTCGCACGACCTCCTCGACCTCGTCCACGGGGAGCGCGAGGGGGCGGCTCAGCCGCTCGACGATCTCGTCGATCTTGACTCCGGCGTGGCGGTAGGAAGCCTCGATGTCGCCATCGAGGCGGCAGTGCGCCACGACCTTGATCGTGTGGCGGATGTGGTCGAACACGACCATGGAATCGCACAGCAGGAAGATCGCCTGGGGGATACCGATGGGATCGGCCTCGTTCGGCTGTACGCGCGGTTCGAAGTGGCGCACCGCCTCGTAGCCGACGTAGCCGATCGCACCCCCCGTGAGTCGTGGGAGCCCCGGCAACTCAACGGCGCGGAAGCCGGCGAGCTCTTCCTGGAGCGGGATCAGGGGGTCGCCGTCGTAACGCTCTCCCGGGCCCGTGCGGATGACGCGGTAGGGCGTGGTGCCGATGAACGAGTAGCGCGCGAGCCGCTCGCCGCCTTCCACCGATTCCAGCAGGAAGGAGTAGCGCCCTTCGCGCACCTTCAGGTAGGCCGAGACGGGGGTCTCGAGATCCGCGACGACTTCCCGGTAGACGGGCGCGAGGTTGCCCTCGCCCGTTTCTGCGAGCGCTTTCACCTCCTCGAGCGAGGGGTGCAATACGGTCAGCCTCCGCCGTCGCGCGCGTTCTGCAGCGCTCCCTGCGGGTTCACTTCGGCGTTCCGGCGGTTGTCGGAGTCGCCGCGAGGTAGTTCACGCCCATAGCGTCGCGAACCTCTGCGATTGTCTCCTGGGCGACGGCACGGGCGCGGGTGGTGCCGGCGTCGAGCGCATCCCGTACCTCGTTGAGGTGCGACTCGTAGTGCGCCCGGCGGTCGCGGAAGGGATCGAGGAAGTCGTTCAGCGCTTTCGTCAGCTTCTGCTTCACCTCGACATCCCCCACCTCGCCGGCGAGGTAGCGCCCCTTGAGGTCGTTCACCTCGTCGGCATCGGGGTTGAAGGCGTCGTGGTACATGAACACGGGATTGCCTTCGACGTGGCCCGGATCGGTTGCGCGCAGGCGCGTCGGATCCGTGAACATCCCGCGCACTTTTTTCGTGACGGTCTCGGCGTCGTCCTTGAGGTAGATGGCGTTGTTGAGCGACTTGCTCATCTTCGCCTGGCCGTCCACGCCAACCAGCCGGGGCACGCGCCCGACGAGCCCTTTCGGCTCGGGGAAGACGTCGCGGAACTGGCGGTTGAAGCGGCGCGCGAGCTCGCGCGTCATCTCGATGTGGGGGAGCTGGTCCTCGCCCACGGGCACGAGGTGGGCGCGGGGCATGAGGATGTTCGCCACCTGCATGACCGGGTAGGTGAAGAACGCCACCGGCACGGACTTCTTGCCGAAGTCCGCCATCTCCGCCTTGAGCGTGGGATTGCGTTGGAGCATGCCCAGAGGCAGGAACCAGCTGAGCCAGGTCGTGAGCTCAGCGTGCTCGGGCACGAGGCTCTCGATGACGAAACAGCTCTCTTCCGGGTCCAGGCCGACGGCGAGCCAGTCGAGCGCGACTTCCCACACCGACTCTCGCACGCGTGCGAGATCGTCGGCGTAGTCCGAGACCTGGTAGTCGGCAATGAGGAAGTGGCAGTCGTAGTCGCTCTGCAGGCGAAGCCAGTTCTCGAGCGCTCCGGCGTAGTGGCCAAGGTGCAGAGCACCCGTTGGCCGGATGCCGGTCAGGATCCGTTTGCGCTCGCTCATCTGGCGTCTCCTCCAGGGATTGGGGGTCTAGGCTGCGGCCGCGTAGCACCCGTCGAGGAACGCAAGCAGCCGCTCGCCCGCGCGCTCGGTCGCGCTGACGACGCCGTCGCTGTCCTCGCACAGCTCTTCGATCGCGCTGAGCTCCGCCCCCGCGTGAGCCACGTCGGAGACGAGGTGCACGCAGAAGAACTCGAACTGATTCGGGAGCAGGCCGTACTTCTCGCTCAGGCCCTTGATCTTCTCCCAGGCGATTGCCGGCACCTGCGATTCATACGCGAAGAGCGTGGCCAGCGCTTCGGCGACGGGCGCGCGCTCGGCGGCTTCGGCGAAGTGCTCGATCAACGCCTCCGTCTCCGCGTGCGGAGCCGCGGCCTCGACCTCGTCCGCGGAGACGCCGACGGCGGCCGCGAATTCGAGCCAGAGGGCGGGGTGGTTGCGCTCGCCGTGCTCTTCGTCCCAGAGGTTCTCGAGGAGGAGCTGGCGGATGGCCGGCGAATGGGTGCGGGCGTGGATCGCGCTCAGGAAGCGTGGAAAGGCCCGCTCGAAGTGGTAGTACTGGCGGGCGTAATCGCGCAGGCGCTCCATCTCGAGCGTGCCCGCGCTCCAGGCGCGGTAGAAGGGATGTTCGAGCAGCGATCGCGCCGCGATCGCCCCGTGAATGCGCTCCTCCAGCGCCGATGCCGTCGTGGTCTTCGTCATCGCTACCTCCTGGCCTGGTCGCTACTTCGGATTGTCGTGCGGGCGGTGGAGCCTGCGTGGACCGAAAAACCCCGCCGCCCAAAGGACGGGGGGTTCCCGCGGTACCACCTTCGTTCCCCAGCTTTCGCTGGAGCACTTCGCAAGCCGCTCGCTCGTGGCCGAACGAAAGGCTCGGGCTGCAGTAACGGTGCCCTCTCCGCCCTCGCCTACGCACCGTCTCCGGCTTCGGCGGGGGAGCTCCCGGGGCCATTCACCGTTCGCGTGCCTACGGGGCTCTCACCGTCCCCCGCTCGCTGAAAAGGCCGCTTGAACGACTACTCTTCCCGATCGCCGCTTCTCCGATTCACTTGTGATCCGAGACTAGGACCGCCCCCTCCGGCCTGTCAACTCTTTCTGGGGATAGGAAGTCGGGAGGCTCGAACGTCCGTCCCTCGGCAGGAGAACATAGGCTGGGGCTCGCGGTCGCAAGGCGTGGTTCTAGCCGTGCCATACTTTGCCGATGTTGGTGGGCCCCTGGGGTTGGATCGCTTACGTAGACGCAACCGATCCCGGAACGACGACTGGTGCCGTCGTTCTGGCAATCGTCGGCGGGCTGTTCGTCGTTGTAGTTCTTGGGATGCTCCGCTGGGGGCGTGGACTAATCAGCTCATCATTCCGCGCCATCCAGCGCGTGCCCAAACCGCTAGCAAGTCCCTCGCAAGGCTGCTTTCGACGCAAGATTTCATCGGCCGGGCGGCCGAGCTCGCGGTGATGCGCGAGCTGCTTGCGGACGAGTCGGTCCGGGTGATTGCTCTCGTCGGGCCGACGCAGCTGGGCAAGTCGTACCTCGCTTCGGAGGCAGTCAGACGTGCGCGACGGCGGATGGGTGTTCCCTTTGTCCGTAACTTCCGTAATCCCACAACGGTGGACGTACTGCTCTCTGCGCTCATCCGACACCTTGAGGTGGGGGTCACGACGGTGCAGTTCGCCCAGCTGGACTTGACTGAGCGAATTAACCTCGTCGTCGCGCGATGCGCGGCTTCAAGGCGGATCCTGGTATTCGATAACTTCGAATCGGTGCTCGATTCGAAAGGCCGGATCAAGGACTCGCAGCTTCGACAGCTTATGACGCGGGCCTGCCATGAGGATCACAAGAGCGTTGTTGTGCTGACGTCACGAGTACCGCTCAGCGATCTCGGTGGAGCCGGTTACCGTCAACCTGAGCTCTTCGGTCTGGCTGGGGAGGAAGCACGGAGCCTGCTAAGGGCAGCTGGGTTGTCCGGGTCCGAGGACGGTGACCTCGATGAGATTGCGAGGCGATTCGCTGGTCTGCCCGGATACCTGGATCGCATAGCGCGAGATGCCAAGCAACGCGGCTACAGCGCTCGCGAAGTGCTGGAAGACGACACAGTGTTCCCATCCGAGGGCGGGAGCGTCCTCCGGCAGGAGTTGCAGCGGATCGCGGCGGAGCCGGTGGGTAGGCTCGTTCTCGGCATGGCCGCGTTCCGTGTCCCGATTCCCTTTGAGGGACTGCGCTACGCGCTCGGCACCGACGGTTCGCCGGCCACCGAAGGCGCTACGGACAGTGCGTTGACCTTGGCAGGGTCTTTGGGTCTTCTCCAGTTAGAGGAGGCCCGACGAGGAGCTGTTGGAGGGATGTTCGCGTCTCTTCGGCGCCGGTTTGGTGGGGCGCCGGACGACGCCCGCTATTTGCTTCACTCTGAAACGCAGGAGATCGCGAACGCAGTGGCACCTGATGGGGCCGAGCGCCACAGGCAAGCCGCTCAGTTCTGGGCCTCGTTGCCGGTGCCCCGCGGGATGCTGGTGCGCACGGTCGAGGATGTCAGGCCGGTAGTTGAGGCGCAGCACCATCTCCTAGCGGCCGGGGACGTCGTGGGCGCGGTGGGCGCTTCGGACGAGAGGAGGTTCGGGTTGGGCGAGCGCGAGGGCCTCTCCGAGGTCCTGGGCCGGATAGGTGTTCCGCAATTGCGGCTGGCCCTTGCCTCGCGGCTGGCCCTTGCCTCGCGGCTGGCCCTTGCCTCGCGGCTGGCCGGTGCGGTGGACGTC